>NZ_BCBH01000007.1:0-211889 GCF_001320525.1 Pseudomonas sp. NBRC 111131
TCGATTTACGCATCCCCATAAAACCCAAGCCATGCACCTGGCGACCATAACGCCCCCCACCGCCCATGTGACCCAAGTCACCACACCTTCCCGATTCTTGACTAGTCTTACCCATTGGCGGCCGTCAAAAACCGCCACCGTGACTACCAGGAGACGCCGGCCATGTTCCGTGCGTCCACTATCTGATCAGGAGTGCACGATGGACCTGAACCGTCGGCAGTTCTTCAAGGTCGCCGCCGTCGGCCTTGGAGGCTCGAGCCTCGCGGCGTTGGGCATGGCCCCCACGCCCGCGTTCGCCGAGCAGGTGCGCCACTTCAAGCTGGCGCACACCAAAGAAGCCCGGAACACCTGCCCCTACTGCTCGGTCGGCTGCGGCCTGATCCTGTACAGCCAGGGCGATGCGGGCAAGAACGTCAAACAGAACATCATCCATATCGAAGGCGACGCCGACCACCCGGTCAACCGCGGCACCCTGTGCCCGAAAGGCGCAGGCCTGCTGGACTTCATCCACAGCCCAAGCCGCCTGCAGTACCCCGAAGTACGCAAGCCGGGCAGCAAAGAGTGGGTGCGGGTCAGCTGGGATGAGGCGCTCGACCGCGTCGCTGACCTGATGAAGCAGGACCGCGACGCCAATTTCATCGAAAAGAACGCCCAGGGGCAAACGGTCAACCGTTGGCTCACCACCGGTTTTCTCGCTGCATCAGCCGCCTCCAGCGAGGCGGGTTACCTGACCCACAAGGTCGTCCGCGCAACAGGCATGCTGGGGTTCGATAACCAGGCACGTGTCTGACATGGCCCGACGGTGGCAAGTCTTGCCCCGACGTACGGCCGTGGCGCCATGACCAACCACTGGTCAGATATCGCCAACGCGAATCTGGTCCTGGTGATGGGTGGCAACGCAGCAGAAGCGCACCCGTGCGGCTTCAAGTGGGTGACCGAGGCCAAGGCGCACAACAAGGCGCGGCTGATCGTGGTCGACCCGCGGTTTACCCGTACCGCCTCGGTGGCGGATTACTACGCGCCGATTCGCACCGGCAGCGACATTGCCTTCATGGGTGGGTTGATCAACTACCTGCTGAGCAACGACAAGATCCAGCACGAGTACGTGCGTAACTACACCGACGTCTCGTTCATCGTCAAAGAGAGCTATGGCTTCGAGGACGGGCTGTTCAGCGGCTACGACGCGGCCAAGCGTGTGTACGCCGACAAGTCGGGCTGGGGTTACGAGCTGGGTGAGGACGGCTTCGCCAAGGTCGACCCGACCCTGCAGCACCCGCGCTGCGTGTATCAGCTGATGAAGCAGCACTACAGCCGCTACACCCCGGAAGTGGCGAGCATGACCTGTGGCATGCCACAGGACGCCATGATGAAGATCTGGGAAGAGATCGCCACCTGCTCGGTCCCGGGCAAGACCATGACGATTCTCTATGCGCTGGGCTGGACGCAGCATTCGATTGGTGCGCAGATCATCCGCAGTGCGGCGATGGTGCAACTGCTGCTAGGTAACGTCGGCATGCCTGGCGGTGGCGTCAATGCCTTGCGCGGGCACTCCAACATCCAGGGCCTGACCGACCTCGGCCTGCTGTCCAATTCGCTGCCGGGTTACCTGACCCTGGCCGGGGATGCCGAGCAGGATTACGCCACTTTCATCGACAAGCGTGCCTCCAAACCGCTGCGCCCCGGGCAGCTGTCCTATTGGCAGAACTACGGCAAGTTCCATGTCAGCCTGATGAAGGCCTGGTACGGGGCCAATGCCACGGCGGAAAACAACTGGGGCTACGACTGGCTGCCCAAGCTCGATGTGCCGGCCTACGACGTGCTGCGCATGTTCGAGATGATGGGCCAGGGCAAGGTCAACGGCTATCTGTGCCAAGGCTTCAACCCGATTGCCGCGTTGCCGGACAAGAACCGCGTAACGGCAGCTTTGGGCAAACTCAAGTGGCTGGTGATCATGGACCCGCTGGCCACCGAGACCTCGGAGTTCTGGCGTAACGCCGGGCCGTTCAACGACGTCGACACGGCCAGCATCCAGACCGAAGTGATTCGCTTGCCCACCACCTGTTTCGCTGAAGAAGACGGCTCGTTGGTCAACAGCAGCCGCTGGCTGCAGTGGCACTGGAAGGGCGCCGACGGCCCGGGCGAGACCCGCACCGACGTGCACATCATGAGCGAGCTGTTCCTGCGCCTGCGCCAACGCTACCAGGCCGAGGGCGGTGCTTACCCTGATGCGATGATGAACATCAGCTGGCCGTACAAGATCCCTGAAGAGCCGTCCCCAGAGGAACTGGCCAAGGAGATGAACGGCTGGGCAGTCACCGATGTCACCGACCCGACCGGCGCGGTCATCAAGAGTGGGCAGCAGTTGGCCGGTTTCGGCCAGCTCAAGGATGACGGGAGTACCGCCTCGGGCTGCTGGATCTTTGCCGGCTGCTGGACCGAGCAGGGTAACCAGATGGCCCGCCGCGACAACAGCGACCCGTACGGCATGCACCAGGTGCAGAACTGGGCGTGGGCCTGGCCGGCCAACCGTCGCATCCTCTACAACCGTGCCTCCAGCGACCCGCAAGGCAAGCCCTGGGACTCGGAGAAGAAGCGCCTGGTGTGGTGGAACGGCAAGACCTGGACCGGCACCGATGTGCCGGACTTCAAAGTCGACTCGCCCCCGGAAGCGGGGATGAACCCGTTCATCATGAACCCCGAGGGCGTGGCGCGGTTCTTTGCCATCGACAAGATGGCCGAAGGCCCGTTCCCAGAGCACTACGAGCCGTTCGAAACGCCTATCGGCATCAACCCGCTGCACCCGCAGAACAAGAAGGCCACCAGCAACCCGGCCGGGCGGATCTTCGATTCGGTGTGGGACACCCTCGGCAAGCATGATGAGTTCCCCTATGCGGCAACCACCTACCGGCTGACTGAGCACTTCCACTTCTGGAGCAAGCATTGCCGGCTCAACGCCATTGCCCAACCCGAGCAGTTCGTTGAAATCGGCGAGGTACTGGCTAACGAGAAAGGCATCAAGGCAGGTGATCGGGTACGGGTGTCGAGCAAGCGCGGGCACATCGATGCGGTGGCGGTGGTGACCAAGCGGATTCGTCCGCTGCAGGTCAACAATCAGACCGTGCACCAGATCGGTATCCCGTTGCACTGGGGCTTCACCGGCGCCACCCGGCATGGCTACCTGACCAACACCTTGGTGCCGTTCCTCGGTGACGGCAACACCCAGACGCCGGAATCCAAGTCGTTCCTCGTCAAAGTGGAGAAACTCTGATGGCCAGCCAAGACATCATCGCCCGCTCGGCCACCACCACCGTACCGCCTTCGGTACGCCAGCAGCAGGAGGTCGCCAAGCTGATCGACACCACCAAGTGCATCGGCTGCAAGGCCTGCCAGGTGGCGTGTTCGGAGTGGAATGAACTGCGTGACGAGGTCGGCCATAACCACGGCACCTACGACAACCCCCAGGACCTCACTGCCGAGACCTGGACCCTGATGCGTTTCACCGAGCACGAGCGCGACGACGGCAACCTGGAGTGGCTGATCCGCAAGGATGGCTGCATGCACTGCGCCGACCCCGGTTGCCTGAAGGCGTGCCCCAGCCCGGGCGCGATCATCAAGCACGCCAACGGCATCGTCGACTTCAACCAGGACCATTGCATCGGTTGTGGCTATTGCATCACCGGTTGCCCGTTCAACATCCCGCGCATCTCGCAGAAGGACCACAAGGCGTACAAATGCACCCTGTGTTCCGACCGTGTGAGTGTGGGCCTGGAGCCGGCCTGCGTGAAGACCTGCCCGACCGGCGCGATCGTGTTCGGCAGCAAGGACGAGATGAAAGTGCATGCCGCCGAGCGTATCGTCGACCTCAAATCGCGTGGCTACGACAACGCCGGGCTGTACGACCCGGACGGCGTCGGTGGCACCCACGTGATGTACGTGTTGCACCATGCCGACACACCGAAGCTGTATGCCGGCCTGCCGGACCAGCCGGTGATCAGCCCCTTGGTGGGGTTGTGGAAAGGGTTCACCAAACCGCTGGCGCTGCTGGCCATGGGCGCGGCGGTGTTGGCTGGGTTCTTCCACTACGTCCGGGTCGGGCCGCAGCGGGTCGAGGAGGACGAGCACCCCACGCCACCCGACGAGAGCGTGCATCAGGTCGACCCGTCGGTGCATGTCTATGACCCGAACCGGCCCGGTGGGCAAGGGGAGCAGCGGCCATGAACGACAACAAGCCAATCCTGCGCTACAACGCCAACGAGCGGACCAACCACTGGATCGTCGCCATTTTGTTCATCCTTGCCGGGCTTTCCGGACTGGCGCTGTTTCATCCGGCGCTGTTCTGGCTTAGCCATCTGTTCGGCGGTGGGCCATGGACGCGCATCCTGCATCCCTTCATGGGCGTGGCGATGTTCGTGTTCTTCCTTGGCCTGGTGCTGCGCTTCTGGCGCGCCAACTTCATTACCGCCAACGACCGCCTGTGGCTGCGCCGCATCGACCGTGTGATGCTCAACAAGGAAGAGGGCGTGCCACCGATCGGCAAGTACAACGCCGGGCAGAAGCTGCTGTTCTGGACCTTGCTGATCTGCATGCTGGTGTTGTTGCTCAGCGGCGTGGTGATCTGGCGGGCGTATTTCAGCCACTTCTTCGATATAGGCTCGATTCGCCTTGCTGCGTTGGCACATGCACTGGCGGGGTTTGTGCTGGTGCTCAGCATCATCGTGCACATCTACGCCGGCATCTGGATCAAGGGCTCGATCGGCGCCATGCTGCATGGCTGGGTCAGCCGGGCCTGGGCACGCAAGCACCATGAACTGTGGTACCGCGAAGTGACCGGCGACAAGACGCCGAGCAATCATGGAAGCAAAGAAGGATGACCGCTTGAGCACGATACTCGAACCTGGGCAGATCGAAGCGTCGGCAGTGATGCCGCCGTTTCTGCATCTGCCGCCTGCCAACCTCTTCGAACTGCGCGCCGCGCGGCTCGAGCACCTGGCCGAAGGGCATGCCCTTGGCGCCTACCTGCGGCTGGTCGCGCGGCTGTGCCGCATTCAGCAGCAGCTCGTGGATAACCCCCCTGGGGGTTTACCGGTCGCTGGCGAGCGTCAGCGCCTGTGCATAAGCCATGGCTTGCCACCGCTGGCGGCCGATAGCCTGGTGCGCGAAGGGCCATGGCTGGTCTGGCTGCAGGCGTTGCTCGGGCATTTTCATACTGATGTTGAGCCGCCGCTGGCCGCTGCCTTGCAAGCCCTGCAAGAGAGTGATGAAAGCCAGCGAAAGGGCTGGGGCATCGCATTGCTTGCCGGGCAGTACGACGCCGTGCCGGCTGCACTGGTACCGTTGCTGGGCGCCGCGCTGCAGGCGGCCTGGGCAAGTTGGCTGCTGGCGTTGCCGTCACCGGAACTTAAGCCTTCAGCCAGCCTGGCCCAATGCCCAGCGTGCGGCTCACCGGCCATGGCCGGGGTGGTGCGCAACCGCGGCAAGCATAATGGCCTGCGTTACCTGGCCTGCTCTCTGTGCGCGTGCGAGTGGCATGTGGTGCGGGTCAAGTGCGTGTACTGCGAGTCAAGCAAGGACCTTCGTTACACCAGCCTGGAGGATGACCGCCATGCGCCGGGCAAGGCGCCATTGCGGGCCGAATGCTGCCCGGGGTGCAATACGTACCTGAAGCAGAACTATCTGGAGAACGATGCCGCTGCCGAGGCGCTGGCCGATGACCTGGCCAGTCTGGCACTGGACATCCGGCTGGACGAGGAGGGCTTTCACCGCCTGGCGCCCAACCTGATGCTGGCCCCGGGTGGTGGGTGAGTGTCTACACTTGCGTCATGAGTTGCCCCCATCGTCGGCAAGCCGGCGATGGGGCTCAAGCAGACAATGGACAAGGTAGTACCTGATGTCTTCACGCCCCGCCAGCGACACCCCACGATTGCCTTCCATCGACACCCTGCTGCGCCATCCGGCCTGCCTGCCGTTGATCGATCGCCACGGCCGCGACGCCGTGCTCGCCACCTTGCGCCAACTGCTCGATGACCTGCGCGACCCGGTTCGCAATGGCCAGCTCGGCGCCGCCGAACTGGCTGCTGAAATCCTCCTGGGCCGCACCGGCGAGCGTCTGGCTATCCAGCAACGCAGCCAGGTCCGCCGCGTTTTCAACCTCACCGGCACCGTACTGCATACCAACCTTGGCCGTGCACTTTTGCCGGAAGAGGCCGTCGAAGCCATGCAGACTGCCGCCCGCTACCCGCTCAACCTGGAGTTCGACCTGGCCACGGGCAAGCGCGGTGATCGCGATGACCTGATCGAGGGCCTGATCCGCGAACTGACCGGCGCCGAAGCCGTCACCGTGGTCAACAACAATGCCGCCGCCGTGTTACTGGCGCTCAACAGCCTGGGCGCGCGCAAGGAAGGCATCATTTCTCGCGGCGAGCTGATCGAGATCGGCGGCGCTTTCCGCATCCCCGACATCATGGCTCGCGCTGGCGTAAAACTGCACGAGATTGGTACCACCAATCGCACCCACGCCCGTGATTACGAGGCCGCCATCGGCCCACGCACCGGCTTGTTGATGCGTGTGCACTGCAGCAATTACAGCATTCAGGGCTTCACCACCCAAGTAGCCACCGCCGAACTGGCGCGGATCGCCCATCAGCATGAACTGCCGCTGCTCGAAGACCTGGGCAGCGGCAGCCTGCTCGACCTGACCCGCTGGGGCCTGCCCGCCGAACCGACCGTGCGCCAGGCGTTGGCCGACGGTGCCGATATTGTGACCTTCAGCGGCGACAAGCTGCTTGGCGGCCCGCAGGCTGGCATCATCGTCGGGCGCAAAGAGCTAATTGCCAGGATCAAGAAGAACCCGCTCAAACGTGCGCTGCGCGTCGACAAGATCACCCTTGCCGCGCTCGAGGCGGTGCTGGCGCTGTACCGCAACCCGGACCGACTGGCCGAGCGCCTGCCGAGCCTGCGCCTGCTGACCCGCAGCCAGGCCGAGATCCAGGCCCAGGCCGAGCGCCTGGCGCCTGAGCTCAAGGCGCGTCTCGATGCGCAATGGACGGTGAGCGTGGAGCCGGCGCTGGGCATGATCGGCAGTGGCAGCCAGCCCGTTGCCCGCCTGCCCAGCGCCGCGCTGTGCCTGCGCCCGCAGGTGTCGAAAAAGCTGCGCGGGCGCAGCCTGCATGTGCTGGAGCGTGCCTTGCGCGACCTGCCGGTGCCGGTACTGGGCCGCATCGACGACGATGCGCTGTGGCTTGACCTGCGCCAGCTGGACGATGAAGCCCAGTGGTTGGCGCAACTGCCTGCTTTGCAGTTGGGGCCGGTGCAGTGATCGTTGGTACTGCCGGCCACATCGACCACGGCAAGACTGCGTTGCTCCAGGCCCTCACCGGCCAGGCCGGCGACCAGCGCCAGGAGGAGCGCGCCCGTGGCATGACCATCGACCTCGGCTATCGCTATGCAGCGCTGGCCGAAGGTGCCCCTCTGATCGGCTTCATCGATGTGCCTGGTCACGAGCGTTTTATCCACAACATGCTGGCGGGAGCCCACGGCATAGACCTGGTGTTGCTGGTGGTGGCTGCGGACGACGGGGTCATGCCACAGACCCGTGAGCACCTGGCGATCATCGAGCTGCTGGGTATCCCCCAGGCGCTGGTGGCAATTACCAAATGCGACCGGGTCGAGCCGGCGCGCCTGGTCGAAGTGCAGGCGCAGGTTACCGAACTGCTGGCCACCGGCCCCTATGCAGGCGCGCCGCAGTTCCCGCTTTCAAGCATCACCGGTGAGGGAATCGAGGCACTGCGCCAAGCAGTGGTCCAGGCGCAAGGCAGCGTGCGCCAGCGCAGCGTGGGTGGGGGCTTTCGCCTTGCCATCGATCGCGCCTTCGCTGTGACGGGGGCCGGTGTGGTGGTCACTGGCACTGCACTGGCCGGGCGGGTTAGCGCCGGCGACACCTTGTTGCTGGGCAAGGCCGGTAAGCCGGTACGGGTGCGCGGCCTGCATGCGCAGAACCAGGCCGCGCTGGTCGCTGAAGCGGGGCAGCGAGTGGCCTTGAACATCGCCGCCGAGCGGTTGGCGGTGGCACAGGTGCACCGTGGTGACTGGCTGGTGCCTGAGTGGCTGCATGGGCCCAGCGTGCGGGTGGATATCGAGCTGCATCTGTTGGCCAACGAGGAGCGTGCCTTCGAGCATTTCAGTGCTGTGCACGTCCATTTGGGTACCCAGGATGTCACTGCCCGCGTCGCGTTGCTGCAGGGGGAACGCCTGGCCCCAGGCCAGCGCATGTTTGCCCAGTTGCTGCTCAACGCACCGCTGCAGGCTGTACATGGGGATCGCCTGGTGCTGCGCGATCAACGTGCCCAGCGCACCTTGGGTGGGGGTAGCGTGCTGGACCCGTTCGCCCCAAGCCGGCAGCGTCGCAGTGAGGCGCGGTTGCGCCAACTGCAGGTGCTGGCTGACGCCCAGAGCCTGGAGCAGTGCTTGATGGCGTTGCTCGAGGCAGCGCCCGGTGGCCTCGACCCGCAACGCCTGGAGCGTCAATTCAACCGCTTGCGCGAAACCTGGCAGCTACCCAGCGCTGCAAAGGTCGTTGCCACACGGCAGGGCCAATTGCTGTTCGCCAATGCCCAGTGGCAAGCGCTCAAGCGCCAGGTGCTGGCGCAATTGGCGCTGTTCCATGAGCAGGAACCCGATCAGCTCGGCCCGGACCGCGATCGCCTGCGCCGCTTCGCCACCTTGGCGCTGGAGCGGCCTGCGTTCGTCAGCCTGCTTGATGAACTGCTGAGTGACGGTGCAATTGCCAGCAGTGGGCCTTGGCTGCACCTGCCCGATCACAACGTGCAGTTGAGCGACGCCGACACCGCGCTGTGGGCGCGGTTAGAGCCGATGTTGCGCGAAGGATGCTTCGATCCACCGTGGGTCAGGACGCTGGCCAGCGAAGTGCAGTGTGGGGAGGCCGAGGTGCGCCTGTTGTTACGCAAGCTGGCCAGGCTCGGGCTGGTGCATCAGGTGGTACGTGACCTGTTCTACCCGGAAGCGACGCTCCAGCGCATGGCAGCGCTGCTGCTTGGGCAGGCGGGGGAAACGCCGGTAGTGCAGGTTGCCGCGTTTCGCGATATGTTGGGCATCGGTCGCAAGCGCAGTGTGCAGATTCTTGAGTACTTCGACCGCATCGGCCTGACCCGGAGGGTTGCCGATCAGCGTCATATCCGTGCCGACAGCGCACTGGCCCAGCAGCAGGCCAGGCACTGAGTTCAAGGAAGGCAATCGCGCCCGGTGGCGCGGCCGGGCTTCAAACCCGGTTGGGGACGGCAGCCGTTCCCGGGCAGGTTCGACTCCCGCTGCCTTCCGCCAATTTCATGGCTGGAGCGCCCCTTGAGTGCTGCGCTTGGCCTGTGGGGGCCTGCTTGCCGGCGATGAGGCCCTGCCAGGCAGAACCTAGGCCCGCTCCCCACACAGGTCCAGTGCAAACCACTGCTCTGCTGCCTCAACCCCCAGCCCCGCACCCAGCAAGGCGAACACTTTGGCCAACGCCGCTTCACGGGTCATACCGCCCCCGCTGATCAACCCTGCTGCGCGCAGTCGATTGCCGGCCGCATAGGTATCGAACACCACCGACCCCTCCGGGCACTGGCTGATGGCAACCAGCATCACCCCGCGCTGGCGCGCCGCACGTAGCACGTCGAGGAGCGCCTGGTCATCCGAAGGCCCGGTACCACTGCCGTAGCATTCAAGCAGCAGCCCTTGCACGCCACTGTCGAGCAGCACCCGCAGGTGCTCGGCCTGCAGGCCAGGGAACACCGGCATGATGGCGAGGTTGACCGGCTGGCGCTGTTGGCGATAACCCAGGGCAGCAGGCACATCGCTCGCCCGCACGCCTTCGCGATGACGCGGCAACGCGGCAAAGGCGTCGAACGCTTCGCTGCGCAGTTTCGAGGCACGGCAGCCGTGCAGCCGTTGGCCGTGGAAATACAGCTGCACGCCGTCCTCCAGGCCTTGTTCAAACTGGCGCAGGGCGCCGCAGAGGTTATCCCAGGCATCGCTGCCCTGGGCGCCCGCTGGCAGCATCGAACCGGTCAGCAGCACCGGCGCCGGCAGGCCCAGCAGCAGAAACGACAGGGCCGCGGCGCTATGGGCCAGGGTATCGGTGCCATGCAATACCAGTACGCCGTCATGGCCACCTTCGTCCACCGCTGCAACGATGGCATCGCGCATCGCCAACCAGTTGTGTTGTTGCATGTTGGCGCTGTCGAGCAGCGGGTTCATTTCCTGCAGCGACCATTGCAGCTGGGGCGCATCGGCCAGTTGGGCGAAGTGTTCGCGCATCCGCGCTTCGAAACCACCGGCCGGCGCCAGGCCTTCAGCCGTTTCGAGCATGCCGATGGTGCCCCCGGTGTAGAGGACGAGGAGATTCGTGACTGCACGCATGGAAAGCATCCGTAGCCGTGAGCGGAGATAGAGAGAGCAGCCGCCCGCGAGCGGGGCGGCTGGGCAGGGGAGGATATCAGCGCTGTGGCTGAACCTGGCCGGCGGCTTTGTCAGCGGCTGTTTCGGCCTGTGGATTGGCAGGCCAGGCATTACGGTCCAGGTCCAGGTCGGCGAACTTGGCTGAATCGAACACAGGCTGCTTGATGCCGGCTTTGCGCTGCTCGTCGTAGTCGCGCATCACGCGCATGCCGACCTTGAACAGCAGGGCCAGGGCGACCAGGTTGACGAAGGCCAGGCAGGTCATGGTGATGTCGGCGAAGGCGAACACGGTCGACAGGTCCTGCACCGAGCCCCATACCACCAGCGCCAGGACCAGGGCGCGGAACCCCAACAGGACAATGCGGTTGCGGCTGAGGAACTGCAGGCTGTTCTCGCCCAGGTAGTAGTTGTAGAGGATGCAGGTGAACACGAACAGCGACAGGGCGACGCTGACGAACAGGCGGCCCCAGTCACCGACCACGGCGGCCAGCGAGTTCTGGGTCAGGACGATGCCATCACCTTCGAAGCCTGGGGTGTAGAAGCCCGACAGCAGGATCAGCAATGCGGTGCAGGTGCAGATCACGAAGGTATCGAGGAACACGCTGAAGGCCTGGACCACGCCTTGGGCACCGGGGTGTTTAACGGCCGCTACGGCGGCGACGTTGGGCGCGCTGCCCAGGCCTGCTTCGTTGGCGAACACGCCCCGTTTCACACCCATGACAATGGCGCTGCCGAGCAGGCCGCCGAATGCCGGGTCGAGGCCGAAGGCGCTCTTGAAGATGGTTTCCAGCATGGCCGGAACGTGCTCGATCTGGGTGCCGATCACATACAGCGTCACGCCGATATAGGCCAGGGTCTTGATCGGGACCAGCAGGTCGGACACCGCCGCGATGCGCTTGATACCCCCGATGAAGACGATGGCCAGCAGCACTGCCAGGGCAATACCGGTGTGGCTAGGGTCGAAACCGAAGGCGTTTTGCAGCGAGTGGGTGACGGTGTACGACTGCAGGCCCATGAAGGCGAAGCCGTAGGTGACCAGCAGCAGGATCGAGAACACCACTGCCATGCTCTTGAGCTTCAAGCCGTGCTGGATGTAGTAGGCCGGGCCGCCGCGGTACAACCCATCGCCATCGGCGCGTTTGTACACTTGGGCCAGGGTACATTCGAAGAAGCTGCTGGCCATGCCCACCAGTGCGGTGACCCACATCCAGAACACCGCGCCTGGGCCACCCAAGGTAACGGCAATGCCGACACCGGCAATGTTACCGGCGCCAACGCGGCCAGCAAGGCTCAGCATCAGGGCCTGGAAAGAGCTCAGCTGGCCAGCCTGGCCACGCAGCGATTCCTTGAACACACCGAACATGTGGATGAAGTGGCGGAACTGGACGAACCGCGAACGGACGGTGAAGTAACCGCCGAGACCGACGATCAGCACGATAAGAAGTTTCCCCGAGAGGAAATCGTTGAGTGCTTCGAGCATTGGAAAATGACCTCGATTCTTATTCTTCGCATGGAAAGACCAGCGGACTGCAGGCGCACCGCTATCGTTGGGGGCGCATGGTTGGCTATGACAAGGGTGGTTACAATTTCGCGGGTTGCTCTGACTTGATGCGACTTGATGCTACAATGGCGTCATTCGCGTCACCCTGGATTCTGAACATGAGCGATCATTTCGCTGCCAACCTTAAACTGGCCTGCAGCCACTACCGCTCTATCTCCGAAGTTTGCCGCCAGCTGTCGATCAACCGTGCCCAGTTCAACAAGTACCTGAGCGGGCAGAGCCGCCCGACGGCATTCAACCTCAAGCGCATCGGCGATTTCTTCGGCGTCGAGGATTACGAACTGAACCTGCCGCCCGAACAGTTCACCCGTCTGATAGGCGCGCGGGTGACCGCGCTGGCCGATCAGCCAAGCGACCCGATCAGCGAACTGTTCCGGCCATTGCATGAGCATGCTGGCAACCTTTCGCGTTATTGCGGTTACTACTTCGAGTATTCCAACTGCATGTCGGTACCGGGCACGATCCTGGTGTCGCTGGTGCACTTGCGCGAGGAGCGTGGCCAGTTCCTGTTCGAGCGCCAGGAGCGTCAGGAGCGCTCCAGCGCCACCGACCAGCATGCCGAAGTACGCTGCCGTTACCTGGGCGCGGCGTTCCAGTTGCAGGACCGGATGTTCCTCATCGACTACGAGTCGCTGACCTTGAACGAGATGAGCCAGACCGTCCTGATCCCCAGCTTCAAGAGCCGCATCACCCGCCTGAATGGCCTGAAGACCGGGGTTTCCAGCGGCGACCGCCGCAACCCTGCCTGTACCCGCGTGGTGTGGGAATACCTGGGCGAGGAGATCAACCGCATCAATGCCTACCGGCAGGTCAAACTCTACCGACCGGATGATCCGCGCATTGATGACGATGTGCGCGAGCGGTTGAGCGTGGGGCCGCTCAGTAACGGGCTGTTCGAAATCGAGTGATGGTCCGCGCATTAGCCGCTGTCGAGGATGAACATTTCAACCGCATTGGCAACCTGGTCCGCGATGGCTGGCGTGTTGCGCAGGTGGGCGGCGATGCCGTGGTCGCAGTCTGTAAGAAACAGGCATTGCAAACGCGCCGCCGATACGGCACTCATCAGCGCTTGGGTGACTTCTTCAGGGATCGGGCTGTAGCGTTCGGTGCCGCCCAGCCACAGGTTACCTGCGCTGGTGCCCGGCCCTTTGCCGAAGCGTTGTGAGTTGAGCCCGTCGTACTCGCCAATCACCATCAGCACTCTGCCCTGGAACTGCTTGAGGAAGGCGTAGCTGTCGCTGTCCAGAAAGCCATATGGCTTGCTGATGGCGGCAGTGAATGCCGGGCCAAACGGCGCTTGGTGGGCATCATCTGGATAGACTGCCGGGCAGATCAATACGATGCTGTCCACTTGAGGCAACCGTGCTGCAAGTTTCAGCGTGATTGCCGCGCCCAGGCTGTGGCCTATCAGCGTTCTGCATCGAGGTGCGATATGCGCGTAGAAGCGCTGTGCCTCTTCGAGGTTGGTAACCAGTGACGGCGCCACTGCGCCTGGCTCGCTGGCATGGCTGTGACCAGAAAGGTTGCCCGTGAGCGACCCGATGCCAGCGGCTTGCAGGCGATAGAGCAGAGGGTTGAGCCGGGTAAAGTCCGAACGCGCGCCACCCAGCACGAATACTGGCGCTGCGCGCTCGGTATCAGGTACCAGCAACCTGGCCTGTTGCTGGTAGCTTGCGAAGTGTTCGTCGATGAACAGCTCTCTGCCCGGAGCAGGCTCGTCGAACTGCCATTTCAGACGCTGATCAATGCCCGTTTCCAATTGCCTGGTGTCCCTAGAAAGCCCGTAGGTGCAGCCATTCGCCAAGTGGGTTCTCTGTATCGAGCAGCAGCTTAAGCGCCATGATGCAGCAAACGCAGATCAACAGCGGCTTGATTAGACGCGGGCCGAACCGGACTGCACTGCGTGCGCCCAACTGTGCACCCACGAACGCAGCAAATGCCATAGCCAGTGCCAGCGGCCAGATGATAGCTCCGCTGAGTGAAAACACTGACAACGCGCCCAGGTTGCAAGCTGCGTTCAAAAGCTTTGCGTTGCACACCGCTTGGATCAGATGTTGACCCAGCAGAATCACGCACGCCAGCATGAAAAACGACCCGACGCCCGGGCCAAAGATTCCGTCATAAAAACCGATGACGGGAGCCACTGCCATGCAGAACAGGCTAGTCGAGATCTTCGCCTTGCGCGCTTGTTCATTTGGTGTTGGACTGAACGCGAAGTAGGCCGCTACCAGAATAAGCAATATGGGTACGCAGGCCTGCAAAATGTGCTTGGGTACGTAGCTAATCGACAAGGCGCCCAAGGCCCCTCCGATAAATGACATGACAGCCATTGGGCTGCCGCGCTTCCAGTCAATCATGCCTTTGCGGGCAAAAGCACACGTAGCCGAAACCGTGGCAGAAGCCGCCTGGAATTTGTTGGTGGCGATTGCCGCCAAGGGTTCTATACCGGCAATGAACAAGACTGGCAGCGTGATCAGCCCTCCGCCTCCAGCAATCGCATCGAAAAATCCAGCCATAAGTGCAGCCAAGGCAAGTATTAGTATGAGGTTCAGGTCGAGTTCGATCATTGGATGTCTTCCTGTATTCAGCCACGGACCAGGAGGGGGTCTTCAGCGAGTACCAGCGGATGTGCGAAGGGTGAGTATCCGAACTGACGAACAAGTAGGCGCCGGTTGTCCCGGACTCTGTCGCGGCCGTGCAACGCTTGGCTATTGTTGATCAGCAGTGCGCTGTCGGGCTGAAGAACAAACGCCAGTGGTTGGGCTGCACTCAGGGTTTTTTGAAAGATGTCGAAAGCGCGCGCCGCTGCGCTGCTGGCGTGATCATTCACAGCGAAACGGTAACTGTTGTAGCGCAATGAGAAGCCGCCATTGGCCTCGAATTGCAGCATTGAAACGGCTTTTCCAGCAGAATCAGTACAGACGGCGCGGGGGAGTGAGAATTGCGGGCAACTGTCGAGCAGTTGTAAGGCGCTTCGGTGTGTGGTCCCAAGCGTAAGCCAGCATGCGAGCTGGTTTCGACTTCCGCGCGAGGATCTTCATCACGTCTTGGGTTGCAGCCACCGCCTTTGAAATTTCCTACCAAGCGGACTTGTTTGCCTTCGTTGTCGATATCGAAGGCGAAACAACGATGGCGCACCAGTTCCAGCAGTAATTGATTTCTTGAAGCGAGATATTGGCAACGAGGACTCTGCATCAGGGTGGAAATGTCGGGTAGCTGGTCGGGTAATGGGTCGTCAGGGCAAGGCATTTGCCTGTACATCAAGGCAGACAGATTTCCTTCGCTAAAGCGCTGCAGGATCGAACGCTGATCTTCGCTCAAGGTCTTTTCAAGCTGTTTGGCGAGTCGGCGAGCTTGAATCGCAACCCCCTTGACTTCAGGGCCGCCCGATGCAGCGATGGCTAGGCTTGCGCAGGCTATGGCTCGGCTTTGTTCCGAATTGAAGTCCAGATAATCGACTTCCGAATGAGGCATTGGACGTTCCCTGTAGTTGTTTTTATGCCGTTCCCACCTGGTTAGTGGGTGAGTCAACTATTCAATGCAGTTATGCTGCTACGCGAAAGCCAGCTCGTTCCGGGTATCTCGTAGGAGATTTCTGGTGGCGACGGTCTTGATATTTGAACGATCGAAATTATTACCGTCGTTGGCCTTGGCCCTGCGTTGGACTTCCCGGGCAGGAAACCGCAAAATGACCCCTTTCCCTCAATCAACCTGTTCGGATCTGCTGACTCTATGCGTATGCGCCTGATGCTGTTGGGTGGTGGCAATGCCCTCGGGCAAGCGCTGATTCGTCTCGGGGCCGAGGAGGACATTGCATTCCTGGCGCCGCGTCCACCGGAAAACGGCTGGGATGCGGCCAGCCTGACTCAGCTGCTCGACGATCACCGCCCTGATGCCTTGGTCAACCTGGCTTATTACTTCGACTGGTTCCAGGCCGAGTCGGTCAGCGAACAGCGCCTGGCTCAGCAGGAGCGGGCGGTGGAGCGGCTGGCGGAGCTGTGCCAGCATCACCAGATCACCCTGGTGCAGCCTTCCAGCTACCGGGTGTTCGACGGCTCGCGGGCCACGGCCTACAGCGAGAAGGACGAGCCGGTGCCGTTGGGCCTGCGTGGCCAGGCATTGTGGCGTATCGAGCAGAGTGTGCGTGCGGCTTGCCCGCAGCATGTGCTGCTGCGCTTTGGCTGGCTGCTGGACGAGAGCGTCGACGGGACCTTGGGCCGTTTTCTGACCCGCGCAGAGCAACCTCAGGAACTGCTGTTGGCCGATGATCGCCGCGGCAACCCGACGCCGGTGGACGACGCAGCCAGGGTGATCCTCTCGGTGCTCAAGCAACTCGATTGCAATGCACCGCTGTGGGGTACCTATCATTACGCCGGCAATGAGGCGACCACCCCCCTGGCGCTGGGCCAGGCGATCCTTACCGAGGCCGGGCAGTATCGCCAGCTGGCGGTACAGGCGCCGACCGCGCAGGCCCATGCCGCGCGCCCGGATGCCAGCGAAGAACCGCAGAACGCGGTGCTGACGTGCAAGAAAATACTTCATACCTTCGGTATCAAGCCGCGTGCCTGGCGCGCAGGCTTGCCGCCACTACTGGACCGATTTTACCGCCATGGCTGATGCCCCCATCCTGATCACCGGCGGCGCCGGCTTCATTGGCTCCCACCTGTGCGATGCGTTGCTGGCCAAGGGCTACGCCGTGCGCGTTCTCGACGACCTCTCGACGGGCAGGCGCGACAACCTGCAACTGAGCAATCCGCGCCTTGAGCTGATCGAAGGTGACGTTGCCGACGCCGGCCTGGTCCAGCGGGCTACGGCAGGTTGCCGGGCGGTGGTCCATTTGGCTGCCGTGGCCTCGGTGCAGGCCTCGGTCGAGGATCCGGTAAAAACGCACCAGAGCAATTTCATCGGTACCCTCAATGTGTGTGAGGCCCTGCGCGTGCAGGGGGTGCGCCGCGTGCTGTTCGCCTCGAGCGCAGCAGTGTACGGCAACAACGGTGAAGGCCAGTCGATTGCCGAAGACACGCCCAAGGCACCGCTGACCCCTTATGCGGTGGACAAACTGGCCAGCGAGCAGTACCTGGACTTCTACCGCCGGCAGCATGCGCTGGAGCCGGTGGTGTTCCGCTTCTTCAATATCTTCGGCCCGCGCCAGGACCCGTCCTCGCCGTACTCGGGGGTGATCAGCATCTTCAGTGAGCGGGCGACCCAAGGGCTGCCGATCACTGTGTTCGGCGATGGCGAGCAGACGCGGGATTTCCTTTACGTGGGCGATCTGGTCAATGTGATGGTGCAGGCGCTGGAACAGCAGCAGGTAGAAGAGGGCGCGGTGAATATCGGCCTGAACCAGGCAACTTCACTCAACCAGTTGCTCAAGGCGCTGGAGCAGGTGGTCGGCAGCCTGCCGCCGGTCAGCTATGCAGAGGCCCGCTCAGGCGATATCCGCCATTCGCGGGCGGATAACCAGCGGTTGCTGGAGCGGTTTGATTTTCCTCAGCCGACATCGATGGTCCAAGGCCTGGCTCACCTGCTTGGCAAGGTCTGAATCAGGCCTCGGGGGGCGTTCAAGCCCTCCAGGCCCGGCCAACCCGCTCCTATAACCGGTTTACACCCTTCAGCGCTGACGCACGACCTTGCGTTGGCAGTCTTCTGGCCGCAACACCCGCCCATCCTGAGCTCGTACCTGCAAGGTCTCGACCACTTGCCCTGTGGCCCTGTCCAGTAACGCTGAGCGCGTTTCCCCCGGCTCGAACTGAAACCGCTCCCCCCACTGGCGCAGCCCCACCACGATCGGAAACACCGAGCGCCCCTTGTCGGTAAGCACGTACTCCTTGTACGCACTGCCATCCGAGGCAGGCTGCAATTGCAGCAAGCCGCTTTCCACCAGCAGTTTCAGCCGCGAAGCGAGGATGTTCTTCGCCAACCCGAGGTTTTTCTGAAACGCGCTGAAGCGGCACAAGCCATCGAAGGCGTCGCGCAGGATCATCATCGCCCAGCGGTCACCCAACACCTCCAGGGCACGCGCTACAGGGCATTGGGCATTCACTTCATCAAGCATTGGGCAGGCCTTCCTGAGTCTCTGGTTGCAGATTAAAACCACATTTGTTAAATAGCCAGTAAGTGGTTTCGATTAAAAACCAGATTCAATGGAGCTGGCCTGATGACACGCTGGATTACCTTGCTGCTTGCCGCCACCTGCGCCATGGCGGTTGCCACGGTGTACTTCGCTCAACCTTTGCTCGAGTCAATTGCCACTGACCTGGGGATCGCTCAGGCGCGCATAGGCTGGGTCGTCGGCGCCACCCAGGCGGGCTATGCACTGGGGCTGATCCTGATAGTGCCGCTGGGCGACCTGATTGACCGTAAACGCTTGGTGCTCGGCCAACTGCTGGTCGCCGCGCTGGCGCTGGTGGGCGTAGGCTTTGCGCAGGCCTGGGCGATACTGTTGGCCGCCCTGGCCGTGGTAGGGCTGATGGCGGTGATGGTGCAAGTGATGGTGGCGCATGCCGCGACCCTTGCCACACCCGCCCGCCAGGGGCAGGCGGTGGGTACGGTTACCAGCGGTGTGGTGCTGGGCATTCTGCTGGCGCGCCTGGTGTCCGGTGCGCTGGCCGATCTTGCCGGTTGGCGCAGCGTCTACTTCGTGGCAGCGGGGGTGTTGCTGTTGATGGCCCTGGTGCTTTGTTACTCCATGCCAGGCGGCGGCCGCCCAGCGCATCGCTTGGGTTACCTGGCGCTGATCGGCTCGCTGTTCAGCCTGTATCGCCAAGACCGCCTGCTGCGGCGGCACGGCCTGTTTGCCCTGTTGATATTCGCGGCGTTCAGCGTGCTATGGAGCAGCATGGTCTTGCCGCTGGGCGCTGCGCCGCTGGCGCTGAGCCACACCGAAATCGGTCTGTTCGGCCTGGCAGGCATTGCGGGTACGTTAGCCGCTTCACGCGCCGGCCGGTTGGCTGACCAAGGGCTGGGCGAACGCACCCTGGGCATGGCGCTGGCGCTGCTGACACTTTCATGGCTGCCTACCGCCTTCGTCGAGCAGTCCTTGATGGCTTTCACGTTGGGCGTGCTGATGCTGGATTTTGCTGTGCAAGCCGTCCACGTCACCAACCAGAGCCTGCTGTTGGCCGGGCGTACGGGTATGGCCAGCCGACTGATCGGCGCCTACATGTGCTGCTATTCGATTGGCAGTGGGTTGGGAGCGGTGCTGGCGAGTTGGGTCTATGCCCAATGGGGATGGGGTGCAGTGTGCGCACTGGGCGTAGCAATCAGTGCGGCAGCGTTGGGCTACTGGCGGTTGTCACGACCAGAGAGGGCGACCGAGGTCGCCCTCCCGTGTTCCGATCAGAACTTGTAGCCAAGGCCGACCATGTAAACCCACGGGTCGACGTCCACGTCGACCTTGGTCTTGCTGTAGCCCAGTGCGGTCGGGCCGTTGACGCTGGCCTTGGTGTCGATGTCGACGTACCAGACAGAGGCGTTGATCAGCAGGTTGTCGGTGAGCATGTAGTCCATGCCCAGCTGGCCGGCGATGCCGACCGAGTCCTGCAGCTTGAGGTTGCTGAAGCCTTGTTCCTTGCGTGCGCTGCTCAGGTCTTCATCGAAGAACAGGGTGTAGTTGATGCCCACGCCCGCATAGGGCTGGAAGCGCGAGCTTGGTTCCATCGGGTAGTACTGCACGGACAGCGTCGGTGGCAGTTGCTTGATGTCGGCCAGCTTGCCGTCCAGGCCGCCGCCCAGGCCCTTGACGCCTACGGTGTGTTTGAATGGCGTGGCGGCCAGCAGCTCCAGGCCGATGTGGTCGGTGAGCATGTAGGCGAAGGTCAGGCCCAGTTGGGTGTCGCTGTCCAGGGTTGCCTTGGTGCCCGACACCTTGTTGCCGTCGAACTTCAGGTCGCTGCTGTTTTCGTTCGGGGCGGTGGTGATGGCGCCTGCGCGCAGGATCATATCCCCCGCCTGATAGGCGTGGGCGGCAGGGGCGGCGAGCGCAAGGGCCACGAGTGAGGCGCCGAGCAAGGACTTGTTCATGGAAGCTCCCAAAGGACATTAGTAATCGAGTAGTCCAATGGTACGGAGCTGTCTAAACGGAAAGTTTGACCCAGCTCAAAGAAGCGTATTCAAGAATTCGAAACAGTTCTCACTTGAGCTCATAAGCGTATATTTTCTCGGCCTCCATCTGGTAACCGGCATCGGCCAGTTCGCTGCTGGAGGCTCTGACCTGCATCTTTCCTTCGATCCAGTAGGGCTGGTAGAGGTCTTCGACGCGTACGCCCATCTCACTGAAGATGTGCACGATCTGGTTGGAAGGCGGTGGTGGCACATGGATGCAGGCGCCGTAGTAAGGCACCAGCAGAAACTCGGTGGTACGGCCTTCTTCGCTGACTTCCAGCGGCACGATATAGCCGGGTAACTTAATCTGCTGGCCATCCAGGCTTTTCACCACCGGGGCGTCGGGTGCTTGCTGGCGAGCCGGCGGCGCCGACTCGACGGACAGCGCGTTGCTCAACTGCGACATGTCGTGCAGGGGCGTGAGTTGCGGTGGAATGATAGGCGCGCCCTCGGGGATCAGGGCAGGCCAGTCGAGTTCCCGGGGCTCGGCTGCCCAGCAAGGCAACGCCAGTGCAATCAGCATCAGAAGGACCAGTTGCACTGGCCTCTTCGCGGGTGAGCCCGTGGCCACAGGCTGCGCCGAAGCCCCTGTGGAGGCAGGCTTGCGCGCGAAGAAGGCGATGAGGTCTACGGTCATGACGGGCTCTCAGAGGTGAATCGACAAGCCATCGGCCAACGACTGCCGATAGGCACGCCAGGCCGGTACGCTACCCATCAGCAGCGCTGCGCCGAGGATGATAGCCAGCAATGTCCATTCATGCTCGCTGGGCCAGGCCAGCGGCAGGTACAGGCCATAGTTGGCCTGCACGTAGCCCTGCGCCAGGGCAATCCCGGCATACAACAGCCCAAGCCCCGCCGCGATGCCGGCCCCTGCCAGTGCCAGTGCTTCGAGCACCAGCAGCCCGGCAATGTGCCAAGGCCGAGCGCCAACTGAGCGCAGGATCGCCATCTCGCGGCGACGTTCGTTGAGGCTGGTGAGAATCGCGGTGAGCATGCCGATCAGACCGGTCAGCACGACGAACAGCGACACCACGAACAACGCCTGTTCAGCGGTACCCATCAGGCTCCACAACTCTTGCAGGGCAACCCCAGGCAGGATCGCCAGCAACGGCTCGCTGCGGTATTCGTTGATCTCGCGCTGCAGGCTGAACGTGGCGATCTTGCTGTTCAGGCCGAGCATGAATGCAGTAATGGCGGCGGGCTGCAGGTCCATGGCGCGTGCCTGATCGGCACTGATGCGTGCGGCCCCCCTGGCTGGCACGCCGTTGTGCCAATCGACGTGGATAGCCTCCATGCCAGCCAGGCTGATGTGCAGGGTACGGTCGACCGGTGTGCCGGTGCGCTTGAGGACGCCGACCACGGTGAACGGTTTGTCGTCGTGTTTGACCAGGCTGATGGCAGCGACGCCGTGCGCCAACACCAGCTTGTCGCCGAGCGTGTAATGCAGCGCGTCGGCCACCTCGGCGCCCAGCACCACTTCGAATGGGTCGCCGGCGAACTCACGGCCCTGGCTCAGCGCCAGGTGCTGCCTGCGCCCGTACTGGTAATGGCTGAAGTAGTCCCCGGTGGTGCCCAGCACCCGGTAGCCGCGGTGCGAGTCGCCCAACGAGATAGGGATCGCCCACTTCACCCTGGGGTCCTGAGCGTAATGTTGAAAGCTGTCCCAGCGGATGTTGTTGGTGGCATTGCCGATACGAAACACCGAGTACAGCAGCAAGTTCACCGACCCCGAGCGGGCTCCGACGATCAGGTCGGTGCCGCTGATGGTGCTGGCAAAACTGGCACGGGCTTCGGTGCGCACGCGTTCCACGGCCAGCAGCAGGCACACCGATAGGGCGATGGCGAAGGCGGTCAGGAAAGCGGTGAAACGGCGATTGGCCAGGCTGGCCAGGGCAAGGCGAAGCAGGTACATCAGGCCTCCCGGGGCTTGGCCGTGCGATTGAGCTCGGCCAGGGACAGATGACGGTCGAACAGCGGCGCAAGGCTCTGGTCATGGCTGACGAACAGCAGGCTGGAGCCGGCGGCGCGACACTCATCGAACAACAGGCGGATAAAAGCCTCACGGGTGTCGGCATCCAGCGCCGAGGTCGGTTCATCAGCGATCACCAGCTCGGGTTGGCCGATCAGCGCACGGGCGGCAGCCACGCGTTGCTGCTGGCCGATGGACAGGCTGTCGGCGCGGCGGGCGAGCAGCGCAGGGTCGCCCAGGCCAAGGTGGGCGAGCAGCTCGTTGGCCGCCTGGTCGACACTGCCGTGGCGTTGGCGGGCACGCGCTGCGCGGCTATGCGAGAAGCGGCAGGGCAGCTCGACATTTTCGCGTACCGACAAGAACGGCAGCAGGTTGAACTGCTGGAAGATATAGCCGGTATGGTCGACGCGGAAGCGGTCGCGGGCGCCCTGGCCCAGGGCCCCCAAGTCATTGCCGAGCAACTGGATACGGCCCTGGCCTGGCAGGTTGACGCCCCCCAGCAGGCCCAGCAGGGTGGTCTTGCCACTGCCGCTGGGGCCTTTGAGGAACAAGGCCTCGCCGGCATCCAGGCGAAACGCCGGGATGTCCAGTAGCGGCGGCTGACCTGGCCAGGCGAACACCAGGTCATGCAGTTCGATTAGCGGCTGGCTCATTCAGAACGTGACCACGGCCTTGGCAGGCGAGGTTTCCACGCCCTTCTGCCCACTTGGGCCGATCAGTTGCACGTTGATCTTCTGGGTGGCCGGGAAGGTCTTGAACAGTGGCGTGAGGTCAAGCTGGGTGAGTTTTTCCGGGGCCGAGCAGTTCAGTTGGTAATGAGCGTTGATGTCACTGTGCTGGTGACCATGTTCGTGTTCATCGCCGTCGTCATCTGCTTTTGCCGCATCGCCAAACAGCGGGCTCTGCAGCTCCTGGGCGTCTTCCTTGCAACCAGCGGCCGCCGCCAGGCCGAACAGCTTCAGCGGTTGTTCGAGCAGTTGGCGCACCGCAGCGACCTTGGCCTTGTCGGCATCGCTGGTGGCGCTGTGTTCGAAGCCAACCAGGTTCATGGCCGGGCTGTCCAGTTCCAGTTCCAGGGTGTTGCCGTCCAACACAGCATTGAGCTTGGCCACGCCGTGCTCGTGTGCAGCGAGCGTACCGTGGGCGTGGTCATGTTCATCATGGGCATAGGCCGCGACAACGGGCAGCAGGGCGAACGGCAGGGCGAGCAGCAGGCGACGCATGGAGGACTCCAGGAGCGGGCTGAGGATGATTTGGTAATGTTATAACAACTTTTCTCGTTGCCGCCAGCCTGCCTGGCGCAGGTTTCATGTTGCTGTAGCATGGCAACATTGACTGGGCGTGAGGGAGTGCATCGTGAGAATTCGTGGACAGATTGGTGACTGGCCGGTGGACCTGACTATCGAGCTTGAGCCGGCGGAATGGGCCCAGCTGGGGCGGCAGCTCGAAACGTCTGCCGGTACCGAGGCTGCGCCGTCCACTACGGTAGCGGCGCCGCGCCAGGACGACGGACTGTGGACTGCAGCGCGCGAAGTGCTGCGCGAGGCGGGCCAGATGAATGGGCCGCAGCTATTGGACCGTCTGGAAGGGCTGGCGGGCAGCACCGCTGCAGGCAAGCGGCTGTTGGTGCGGTTGCGACACAGCAGTGAGGTGAAGGTGGAAAGTGGCACGGATGCGCCGGTGTATCACTGGGTCGGCTGAAGGGCGCGTTGCTGGCCCTGTCACCGGGATGGCGGCGACAGGGCCGGAACAGCATCAGAACAGGGCGGAAGACAACCGACGGCGGTACACACCTACTAACGGATGATCGCCACCCAGCAACTCGAACACCTGCAGCATCGCCTTGTGCGGCAACCCGTTCTCATAGCCACGGTTACGCTTGAACAGGTTCAACAGCCCTTCCAGCGCTGCTTCATACTGCTGGCGGGCCAGCTGCTGAATGCTCAGCTGGTAGGCTGCTTCATCATCTTCCGGGTTTTGTGCCAGGCGGCTCTTGAGGTCGGCGACCTCCGGCAGGCTGGCAGCCTGGCGCAGGAAGGTCAGCTGGGCCTTGGCGCCGGCCAGGGCAGCCTTGTGCTCGTCGGTCTTGACCGCGTCCAGCACCACCTGGGCCTCGCCCAGTTCGCCACGCTCGGCCAGGCAGCGGGCGTACAGAATCAGCGCCTCGACATTGCTGTTGTCCTCGCCCAGCAGAGCTTGCAGCAGCGCTTCGGCTTCGGCAAAACGGCTCTCTGCGAACAAACCCTTGGCGTGCTCCAGCGGCGACGCGGTTGGTGCGGCAGGCAACTGCACATGCGGCTCCAGCATGGCGCGGATCGCCGACTCGGGTTGGGCGCCGGCAAAGCCGTCGACCGGCTGGCCGTCCTTGAACAGCACGACGGTCGGCAGGCTGCGGATACCGAACTGGGCGACGACCTGCTGCTCCACGTCACAGTTGATCTTGGCCAGCAGCAGCTCGCCCTGATAGCCCTCGGCGATTTTCGCCAGCAATGGCATCAGCGCTTTGCACGGCGCGCACCATTCGGCCCAGAAGTCCACCAAAACCGGCTTGTGGAAGGAGTTTTCGATGACCAGTTGCTGGAAGTTGGCATCGGTGGCATCGAAGATAAACGGTGTTTCCTGGCTCATCGCGACTCTCGCAAATCCGTGTATGGCATCACTATAAAGGCTCGCGGCTGGCGTGGTACAGGCTGACCCGGCGGAATTCGTGTGGCTCGGCCAGGTCGGGCAGGGTCAGCGCCTCAAGCACCCCCAGTTGCCGGTACAACGGATGGCTGAAGTCGCGTACCCGCGAGTCCGCCACCAGGGCCTGGCGGCCACGCCCCAGAAAGGCGTCGAGCAGCGGCAGGTTGGCGCGGTCATACAGCACATCGGCGACCAGGATCAGGTCGAAACGGTCTGCCTCGGCGAAAAAATCGCTGCTGTAGCCAAGTTCGACCCCGTTGAGCAGGGCATTGGCCCGGCATGCCTGCAGGGCCAGCGGGTCGAGGTCGCAGGCTACCACCTCCGCGGCTCCGGCATGGGCGGCGGCGATACCAGCGATGCCAGAGCCCGCACCAAAGTCGAGCACCCGCTTGCCGGCGACCCAGGCGGGGTTGGCGGCCAGGTAGCGGGCCATGGCCAGGCCGCTGGCCCAGCAAAAACTCCAGTACGGTGGCTCTTCCAGGATGCGCCGGGTTTCGTCGCTGCTGAAGGCACGGTCCATGTTCTGATCGTCGATGAGCCAGAGCTTGAGCGCGCAGTGCGGCAACTCGCTGACGACCAGGCGCGCCTCACCGATCAGGCCACTGAGCGCCTGCTGCAAGGCCAGCGGCGCCACCTACGGTGCCTTCTCGAATTGCAGTGGGCCGGTCGCCTGGGTCTGGGCCTGGGTAATACGCAGCGGCGGCAGGTGCAGGATCAGTTGGCCGGAACGGCTGGCACGGCCGCGCAGTTCGACCCGGGCACCAGCCGGGAAGGCCTCGGGGTTGAACCGCAACTGGTAGGGCAGGGCCTGGCCGGTGCCGGTCAGGGTGCTGCTGGCCAGTAGCTGTTGCGGGCGGCCGCGATCGTCGATGACCAGCAAGGCCAATTCCACGTCGGCACCTGCCGGAATCTCCAGCAGGGTGCCGCTCAGTTCACGTTGATAAGCAGGCAGCGGGCCAAGCGGTACGGCCTTTTTCGCCACCTTGGCGGGCGCGGGCGCCGGGGCTTGCTCGGTGTTCGGCCGGTCGCTGCCACAGGCAGCGAGCAGGGCAGCGCAGCCCAGCACGACAAGCGCTCGATAATGCATGGGGTAGTCCTTCACGGGCAGATTTCCCTTGGATGTTAACCCCTTTGGCTTGTCTTGCCAGTGGGATGCGCTACCATGGCCCTCCCTTTTTTTGTTGCCTGCCACCATGCACTGTCCCTTTTGCGGTGCCAACGACACCAAGGTCATCGACTCGCGCCTGGTCGCCGAGGGCGAACAAGTGCGCCGCCGGCGTGAATGCGTTGCCTGCGGCGAGCGTTTCACCACCTTCGAAACCGCCGAACTGGTGTTGCCCCGGCTGATCAAGCAGGACGGCACCCGCCAGCCGTTCGATGAAGACAAGCTGCGCGCCGGCATGCAGCGTGCGCTGGAGAAACGCCCGGTCAGCGTCGAGCGCCTGGAAGCGGCGCTTGCCCACATCAAGAGCCGGTTGCGCGCCACCGGTGAACGCGAGGTCAAGTCGTTGGTAGTCGGTGAGCTGGTGATGGCTGAACTGCGCAAGCTTGATGAAGTCGCCTACATCCGTTTCGCTTCGGTGTACCGCCGCTTCCAGGACCTCGACGAGTTCCGCGAAGAAATCGACCGCCTGGCCCGCGAGCCGGCCAAAGAGTGAATATGCCGAGCCAGACCGCGATTCTTGACGCCCATTACATGGCCCGCGCCCTCGAACTGGCCCGCAAGGGCGTCTACAGCACCCACCCGAACCCCCGTGTGGGCTGTGTGATCGTCCGCGATGGCGAGGTGGTCGGTGAAGGCTGGCACGTGCGCGCCGGTGAGCCCCACGCCGAGGTGCATGCCTTGCGCCAGGCCGGTGAGCGTGCCCGGGGGGCCTGCGCCTATGTAACCCTGGAGCCGTGCAGCCACCATGGCCGTACTCCACCGTGTGCCGAGGCGCTGGTCAACGCCGGTGTGGCGCGTGTGGTGGCAGCCATGCAGGACCCCAACCCGCAAGTCGCCGGCCAAGGCCTGCGGCGCCTGGCCGAAGCGGGTATCGACGTGGCCAGCGGCGTGCTCGAAACCGAGGCTCGCGCACTCAACCCCGGGTTTCTCAAACGCATGGAGCATGGTCTGCCATTCGTGCGAGCCAAGCTGGCCATGAGCCTGGACGGGCGCACTGCCATGGCCAGTGGTGAGAGCCAGTGGATCACCGGCCCCGCGGCCCGTTCGGCGGTGCAGCGCCTGCGCGCGCGCGCCAGCGCAGTATTGACCAGCGCCACCAGCGTGCAGGCCGACAACGCACGGATGACCGTGCGCGGGGCAGAGCTGGGCCTGGATGAAGCAACCACCGCGCTGGCCCTGAGCCGCACGCCGCTGCGCATCCTGATCGATGGGCGCCTGCGCCTGCCACTGGACGCTCCGTTCTTTCAGGCAGGCCCGGCTCTGGTGGTCACTGCCCAGGGCGATGACCCGCGCTACAGCGCCGCTGGCCATGAGCTATTGAGCCTGCCAGGCACCGCCGGCCAGGTCGACCTGCCCGCACTGATGCAAGCGCTGGCGGCCCGCGGCATCAACGAGATCCTGCTGGAGGCCGGCGCCGGCCTGGTGGGCGCCTTTGCCCGACTAGGCCTGGTCGATGAGTACCAGTTGTTCGTCGCCGGTACCTTCCTTGGCTCCCAGGCTCGCCCATTGCTGGATTGGCCATTGGCGAAGATGAGCGAAGCGCCGCGGCTGAAAATCACCGAAATGCGTGCAGTGGGCGATGACTGGCGGGTCACGGCCGTCCCTCTGCCGGCGCCCGGCGTATAATCCCGAGCTTGCCCCGCGCAATCCGTTTTTGAGGAAGACCCCATGTTCACCGGCATCATCGAATCCATCGGCACCATCCGCAGCCTGACGCCCAAGGGCGGGGACGTGCGCGTCTACGTCGAGACCGGCAAGCTCGACCTCGGTGACGTCAAGCTGGGCGACAGCATTGCCGTCAACGGCGTATGCCTGACTGCCGTCGAGCTGCCTGGCGATGGCTTCTGGGCTGACGTCAGCGTCGAAACCCTCAAGCGCACCGCCTTCATCGACCTCAAGAGCGGCAGCAAGGTCAACCTGGAAAAGGCCCTGACCCCGACCACCCGCCTGGGCGGCCATCTGGTCAGCGGCCACGTCGACGGTGTTGGTGAAATCATCTCGCGCAGCGATAACGCCCGCGCCATCCAGTTCCGCGTGCGCGCACCCAAGGAGCTGGCCAAGTACATCGCCCACAAGGGTTCGATCACCGTCGACGGCACCAGCCTGACGGTCAATGAGGTCAATGGCGCCGAATTCGAGCTGACCATTGTCCCGCACACCCTGTCCGAAACCATCATGGCCGACTACCGCGCAGGGCGTCGGGTGAACCTTGAGGTCGACCTGCTGGCCCGTTACCTGGAGCGCTTGCTGCTGGGCGACAAGGCTGCCGAACCGAGCAAGGGCAGTGGCATTACCGAAAGCTTCCTGGCCGCCAACGGCTTCTTGAAATCCTGATTGAGAAGGGGGTGCCGCGTGGCGCTCAACAGCATCGAAGAACTGGTCGAAGACATCCGCCAGGGCAAAATGGTCATCCTGATGGATGACGAAGACCGCGAAAACGAAGGCGATATCATCATGGCGGCCGAGTGCTGCCTGCCCGAGCACATCAACTTCATGGCCAAGCACGCCCGCGGCTTGATCTGCATGCCGATGACCCGCGAGCGCTGCGAAACGCTCAAGTTGCCCCTGATGGCACCGCGCAACGGTTCGGGCTTCGGCACCAAGTTCACCGTGTCGATCGAAGCCGCCGAAGGCGTTACTACCGGCATTTCCGCTGCCGACCGTGCACGTACCGTGCAGGCCGCCGCTGCCAAGGATGCCAAGGCCGAGGACATCGTCAGCCCGGGCCACATCTTCCCCCTGATGGCTCAGCCTGGCGGCACCCTGGCCCGCGCCGGCCACACCGAGGCGGCGTGTGACCTGGCCCGCATGGCCGGCTTCGAACCCAGCGGCGTG
This sequence comes from Pseudomonas sp. NBRC 111131, assembly GCF_001320525.1. NCBI lineage: Bacteria > Pseudomonadati > Pseudomonadota > Gammaproteobacteria > Pseudomonadales > Pseudomonadaceae > Pseudomonas > Pseudomonas sp. NBRC 111131. Next base: position 28,768 of record NZ_BCBH01000007.1, read on the forward strand.
ATCTGCGAAGTGATGAACGACGACGGCACCATGTCGCGGCGCGCCGAGCTGGAAGTGTTCGCTGCCGAACACGGCCTGAAAATTGGCACCATCGCCGACCTGATCCACTACCGCATGATTCACGAGCGTACCGTGCAGCGGGTCTCCGAACAGCCGCTGGACAGCGAGCTGGGCCAGTTCAACCTGGTCACCTACCGCGATGCGGTGGAAGGCGATGTGCACATGGCCCTGACCCTGGGCAAGATCTGCGCCGAAGAGCCTACCCTGGTACGGGTGCACAACATGGACCCGCTGCGCGACCTGCTGATGGTCAAGCAGCCGGGCCGCTGGAGCCTGCGCAACGCGATGAGCGCCGTGGCCGATGCTGGCAGCGGCGTGGTCTTGCTGCTGGGCCATCCGCTGGACGGCGATGTGCTGCTGGCGCATATCCGCGAAAGCGCCGGCGATGCACCGACCAAGGTCCCTACCACCTACAGCACCGTGGGTGCCGGTTCGCAGATCCTGCGTGACCTCGGCGTGCGCAAGATGCGCCTGATGAGTTCGCCGATGAAGTTCAATGCGATATCCGGATTCGATCTGGAAGTTGTAGAATACGTGCCCTCCGAGTGACTTGAGGCGGCGCTTGCGCCCTCACGCTCGAGTCCAAACCCTCCCGAGGCCGCCAGTGCGCGGCCTCGCTCTTGAAGATGAGAACATCGGAATGACCCTGAAGACCATCGAAGGTACCTTCATCGCCCCCAAAGGTCGCTATGCTTTGGTGGTTGGCCGCTTCAACAGCTTCGTCGTCGAAAGCCTGGTAAGCGGTGCCGTTGATGCCCTGGTACGCCACGGTGTCAGCGAAAGCGACATCACCATCATCCGTGCCCCGGGTGCGTTCGAAATCCCGCTGGTGGCCCAGAAGGTTGCCCAGCAAGGCGAATATGACGCGATCATCGCCCTGGGCGCAGTGATCCGTGGCGGTACCCCGCACTTCGAGTACGTGGCGGGCGAATGCACCAAGGGCCTGGCCCAGGTGTCCATGGAGTTCGGTGTTCCGGTTGCCTTTGGCGTCCTGACCGTCGATTCCATCGAGCAAGCCATCGAGCGTTCCGGCACCAAGGCCGGTAACAAAGGTGCTGAAGCTGCCCTGTCCGCACTGGAAATGGTCAGCCTGCTGGCGCAGTTGGAGGCCAAGTGATTAGCGACGAAAGCGATCGTTTCAACCCGCGCGATCCAAAACCTGCGGATGCCGGCAAGCCATCGAAGAGCGCCAAGCGCCGCGAAGCCCGCAAGCTCGCGACCCAGGCCCTGTATCAATGGCACATGGCTCAGCATTCGCTGAACGAGATCGAAGCGCAATTTCGGGTCGATAACGATTTTACCGATGTCGACGGTGCCTATTTCCGCGAGATCCTGCATGGGGTCCCGGCAATCAAGGCGGACATCGACAACGCGCTCAAGCCGTGCATGGACATCGCCCTGGAAGAGCTCGACCCGGTCGAACTGGCCGTGCTGCGCCTGTCCACCTGGGAGTTCATCAAGCGCGTCGACGTACCGTACCGCGTAGTGATCAACGAAGGCGTCGAACTGGCCAAGGTCTTTGGCGCCACTGACGGCCACAAGTTCGTCAACGGCGTGCTGGACAAGCTCGCACCTTCGCTGCGCGAAGCAGAAGTCAAGGCGAACAAGCGCTGATCCTGGCGCTTCCGAGCCATGGGTGAGTTCGAGCTGATCAACCATTACTTCGCCGCCGCGCCCTGTGCGCAGAGCGGTGAAGGCGTGGCCCTGGGGATCGGTGACGACTGCGCGCTGCTGGACCTGCCTGCTGGCGAGCAGTTGGCGGTGTCTACCGACACCCTGGTCGTTGGCGTGCACTTCCCGGCGGTCTGCGACCCGTACCTGCTTGGCCAGCGTGCGTTGGCCGTGGCGGCCAGCGACCTGGCAGCCATGGGCGCCCAGGCCATCGGTTTCACCCTCGCCCTGACCCTCCCCGATGTCGGCGCTGACTGGCTCAAGGCCTTCGCTGACGGCCTCAGCCACATGGCTCAGCGATGCCGCATGAGCCTTATCGGCGGTGACACGACCCGTGGCCCGCTGAGCCTCACCGTCACTGTGTTCGGCAGCGTGCCGGCCGGCCAGGCCTTGCGCCGCAGCGGTGCCAGGCCTGGGGACCTGTTGTGTGTCGGGGGCGATCTGGGCAAGGCGGCGGGTGCGTTGCCCCTGGTATTGGGGGAGCGCAACGCGCCCGCCGAGCAGGCCGAGCCGCTCCTGGCCCGCTACTGGTCGCCGATGCCGCAGCTCGCCCTTGGCCAACGCCTGCGCGGCCGGGCCACGGCCGCGATGGACATCTCCGATGGCCTGCTCGCTGACTGCGGGCATATCGCCAAACGGTCCGGGGTCGCGCTGCAGGTGAACCTGGCGCAGGTGCCAGTGTCTCCTGCTCTAGTGGCTTTCCTCGGGCTGGACGCGGCACTGCAGGCGGCGCTCACCGGTGGCGATGATTACGTGCTGGTCTTTACCCTGCCGCCCGAGGCGCTTTCAACCCTGGCTAACGCCGATGTGCATGTCATCGGTTGTGTGCTCGAAGGGCAGGGGGTGACCCTGCTTGACCCCCAGGGCCAGGACATCACCCCCGTACAGCGGGGTTATCAACACTTTAGGGAGACACCGTGACCGACCACCCCAAACAGGTGCCTGCGGAGTTCGTTCCGCCTTCGGTCTGGCGCAATCCGTGGCACTTCATCGCCTTCGGCTTCGGCTCTGGCACCCTACCCAAGGCCCCCGGTACGTGGGGTTCGTTGGTGGCGATCCCGTTCATCCCGCTGTGGCAGATGTTGCCCGACTGGGGCTACTGGCTGCTGTTGGGCATAACCATGCTGTTCGGCTTCTGGTTGTGCGGCAAAGTGGCCGATGACTTGCGTGTGCATGACCATGAAGGCATTGTCTGGGACGAGATGGTCGGCATGTGGATCACCCTGTGGCTGGTGCCGGACGGGTGGCAGTGGATCCTGGCGGGGTTCCTGATGTTCCGCTTCTTCGACATCCTCAAGCCGTGGCCGATTCGCTGGATCGACCGCCACGTGCACGGCGGGGTCGGCATCATGCTCGACGATATCCTGGCAGGCGTGTTCGCCTGGCTGGGCATGCAGGTTCTGGTATGGGCGGTTGGCTGAAACAGGGAGCGCTTTGATGGCCATAAGGACTGTGCTGCTGGCAATGATGCTGAGCCTTGCCCCTTGGGCCATGGCCGCCGAGGGTCTGCCCAGGCAGGTCCACCTGGTCAGTGAAGTGTGGTTCGACTATACCAATGCCGATGGCACCGGGGTGGCCTGGGATGTGCTGCGCAAGGTCTTCGAGCCTGCCGGGGTCAAGGTCGTGACCCAGAGTGCGCCGTACAGCCGTGCGGTAGGGCTGGTCAAGCGTGGCGAGGCGGATGCCTGGGTGGGCTCCTACAAGGAGGAGAACGGCGACAACCTCTACCCTCGCTGGCACTTCGACATGGATCACATCTATGCCCTTGGCCTCGCCAGCAAACCGGTGCCCACCCTGGCCACCGTCGGCCAGTACCGTCTGGCCTGGGTGCGTGGCTACGACTACAGCAACTACCTGCCCAATGCGAAGAACTTTCGTGAAATCCAGCGCCGCGAAGGCATTCTGCCAATGCTCGAGCATGACCGCGTAGATTTCTACATCGACGCGCAAACCGAGGTCGATTACGTGCTCGGGCAGAGCCCGCAACCGCAGCGCTTCCGCCGTAGCCACGTGGCCGAACTGCCGTTGTACTTGGCGTTTTCCCGCAGCGAACAGGCCAAGGCACTGCGCGACCTGTTCGACAGGCGTATGGCCGAGCTGGTGCGCAGCGGTGAGCTGAAGCCGATTTTCGAGCACTGGAAGCAGCCGTACCCCTTCACCACTGACAGCAAGCCGCTGTGACCCCGGCCCGGTCCAGACAGCCTAAGCATCGAACTTTTCGATCTTAAGCCACGGTATTCAGCGAGCGCGCAGGCGCCGACCTGCTGATACAATCGGCCCACGAGAAATTTCCAACTTAATCCAGGAGCACAACGTGCCCGTCGTCTTTGTTGCCGCCTCTAAACTCCCGACCCCTTTTGCGACTTTCACCATGCATGGCTTCCTTGACGAAGCCACCGGCCGTGAGCATGTAGTGCTCAGCCTGGGTGATATCGCCGATGGCGAGCCGGTGCTGGGGCGCCTGCATTCCGAGTGCCTGACTGGCGATGCCTTGTTCAGCCAGCGTTGCGACTGTGGTTCGCAGCTTGAAGCGGCACTGCAGGCCATCGCCCGTGAAGGCCGTGGCGTGCTGCTGTACCTGCGCCAGGAAGGCCGTGGTATCGGCCTGCTGAACAAGATCCGTGCCTACGAGTTGCAGGACGGTGGTGCCGACACGGTCGAGGCCAATGAGCGCCTGGGCTTTGCCGCGGACCAGCGTGACTACGCCATATGCCTGCCGATGCTCGAGCACCTGGGCGTGAAAGCGCTGCGTCTGATGACCAACAACCCACGCAAGGTCAAGGCGCTGACCGACATGAACATCAAGGTCGCCGAGCGCGTGCCGCTGCACACTGGGCAGAATCCGCACAATCGTTATTACCTGGCGACCAAGGCCGGCAAGCTCGGTCACATGCTGGGCAACGAACATCAGGGCGAGGTGCCCCAGGCGTGACCCGGGGCGAGGTGAAGCGGCGTCTGGCGCTGGCCTGGTGGCAGTACCTGGCGGTCGGCCTGGTGCCGCTGCCGGTGATGGCCTGGGCCTTTGGCGGCGGTGAAGCACTGATTCCGGTGCTGGCCATGCCACTGTTCATCGCGGGGGCGGCGACCATGTTCCTCAGCCTGCCGCGCTTCGGCGCGTACAAGCGCGCCTTGATCGCGACGTCCAAAGTGCTGGGCACTGCCGAAGAGCCTGCCGCCTGGATCACCCTCGCGCAGGTCCGGCGCATGGCCATGTTGTTCGCCTGCTTCCCCGCCTGGGTCGCCGCACTGTCGGTACTGGTTGGGCTGGAGGCGGTGCCGCAGATCCTCCTGGCGTTATCCACCGTGGTGCTGCTCTACCTCTACCGCATACCGCGTCAACTGGCGTGATGCGCGGCCTGCTTTGCCTGCTGGCCCTGCTGGCCTGCGCCGTCCAGGCTGGCGAACCGTTGCGTGTGGTCAGCCTGGCGCCTTCTATGAGCGAAATCATGCTTGAGCTGCAGGCCGACGACCTGCTGGTGGGCGTGGTCGACGGCGGCGAGCGGCCGGCGGCCTTGCGCCACCTGCCGTCGGTAGGGCGCCAGGGGCAATTGGACATGGAGCGCTTGCTAAGCCTCAAGCCCAACCTGCTGCTGCTCTGGCCAGGGGGTGTGGCACCGGCCCAGCGTGATCAGCTCAAGCGCCTGGGCATCGCGACCTACAGCGCCGAACCCCATGACCTTGAGCAATTGCTCGAGCAGATAGAAGCCGTTGCGGTGCAGGTGGGCCGGGCCGAGCGGGGGCGGCAGCAGGTACTGGCCCTGCGCAGTCGGCTGCAGCAGTTGCGTCAACAGTATCGGCGCGAGCAGCCGCTACGGGTGTTCTACCAGGTCTGGGACCGGCCGTTGTACACCCTCGGCGGGCACCAGGTGGTCACCGATGCCTTGGCGGTGTGTGGCGCACGCAACATCTTTGCCGACCTGAACCAGCCGGCGCCGCAGGTAAGTGTGGAGGCGGTGCTGCAGCGCGATCCACAGGTGATCCTGGCAGGCGATCGGGCGCAGCTGGCAAGCTGGAAGGCCTGGCCTGGGCTCAGTGCCGTGGCGGGGGACCGTTTGCTGGTAGTGCCAGACAAGGGCCTGGAGCGGCCAAGCGGGCAGATGATTGAAGCCACTGCCCGCCTGTGCGCAGTGCTGGCGGCTACAGTGCCGGTGTCCAGGTAACGCTGAACAGCGCCATGCGGCCCTCTTCGCGGTAGCCGTGGCTGGCATCGTCGTAGCGGTACAGCGCCCGGCTGTAGGCCTTGTCCAAGAGGTTATCCAGCTTCACTTCCAGCTTCAGTGCATCGCTCGCCGTCCAACTGCCACGCAGGCCCAATAGGCCATAGCCGCCGAGGCGGTTGCCATTGGCCTCGTCGTCGTAGCTGCCGCTCACGGCCTGCCAACTGCCCCCCACACTGAAGCGCTCGAACTGGCGGTCCAGGTCCAGGCTCAAGGTACGCCGGGCGCGACGGGCGAGGGTGTGGCCACTGTCGCGATCACGCGGGTCGGTCAAGGCCAGGCCGAGCTGGCTGCGCCATTGGCCCCACTGCTGGTCCAGCGCCATTTCCAGGCCGTTGATGCGCGCTGCGGCAACGTTCCCCGGGATCGAATCCTGGCCGAAGATGATCGCATCGCGCAGGTCGGTGCGGTACAGCGAGGTTTCCAGGCGGCTGTCGGCTGTGAGCTGGCTACGCCACTGCAGCTCGTAGCTCCTGGAGTGTTCGGGTTTCAAGCCTGGGTTGCTGTACTGCGGGTAGTACAGGTCGTTGAAGGTTGGTGCCCGAAAACCTTCGCTGTAGGACAGCAGTACATCGTTGTGTGCATTCAGCGGCACGGTCAGGCTGCCACCCCAGGTGGTCTGGCCGCCGAACTGCTGGTTCTGGTCACGACGCACGCCGACTTCGGTGGAGAACTGCTCGCCACTGAAGCGGTGCTGGATGAACGCGGCGCGGTTCCAGCGGCTGTCCTCGGTGAAGTCGGTGCTGGCGTGGACACGGTCTTCATACCAGTCGCCACCGATCAGCAGGCTGTGCTGGTCGGTTAGTGCCAGGTCGTTCTGCCAGGTGAGTTGGTCGCGGTAGGTGTTGAAGACGAAGCGTTCGTCGCTCAGCTTGTCACGCTTGTCATCGCGATTTTCGCTGTGGCCCAGTTCCAGCCGCGAATGCCAGTGTTCGTTGAGCTGGGCGTCGAAGTAGGTGCCGAGGCTGCTGACAGTGAAATCGGTGTAGGGCTTTTGCCCAACGCTTTCGAACGTGGCGAGGTCGAAGCGCCCGAACGGGTTGTCGTATTCGCTGCGGCCGCGGCTGTCGAGCAGGGTGAGGCCGGCCTCGAAGCGTTCGCCCAAGGTGTGGCTCAGGTTCAGGTTGAACGACCGGTTGCGGTAGGCGTCATGGTCAGCGTCGCTGGCGAACGACGGCCGGGTCGAGTCGATGCCGGCGGTTTCGTCGAGGCTGGCGCCAAGGTTGAAGCGGGTGGCGCCGTCACCGCCAGAAAGCCCCAGGCTGCGCTGGAACGTCTGATTGCTGCCTGCCGCCAGGCGCAGGCGGGGGTGCACACCCTGACTGTCGCCTCGGCGGGTGAAGATCTGGATGACCCCGCCGATGGCGTCGCTACCATAGATGGCCGATCGCGAGCCTCGCAGCACTTCGACGCGCTCGATCTGGTCGACATCGAGAAACTGCAGGCCACTGTCGCCGGAGGTGGCGTTGGCAATACGCACGCCATCGACAAGCACCAGGCTCTGGGCGGCCTTGGTGCCCCGGATGAAGATGCCCGGCAGGCTGCCACGACCACCGGTGGGCGCGACTTGTACACCGGGCACACGGGCAAGCAGGTCGGTGACACTGGTGGGTTGCAGGCGGTCGATGTCGCTGCGGGTAAAGACGGTGTTGGCGGCGCTGGTGGCGGTGCGCGACTCGACCTGGCGGTTGGCGCTGATCAGTACATCGGGCAGTTTCAACGCATCGTCGCGGGCGGCTTCACCGGCGAAGACTGTTGCGGGGACGCAGAGCAAGGTGACAAGGGTCGGACGTTTCATCGGTGCTTCCAAAGCATTCGCGGGTAAACCCACTCCCACAGGGGCCGTATTGAGCCCGGGGGGAGTGGGTTTACCCGCGAATGGGTCATCTTGGCCAGTGAGCCTTACAGGCCGAGCTTGGCCATCCGAGCCTTCACCGAAACCTCGATGCCGGCAGCATCCAGCCCGCACTCGGCCAGCATCTGCGCCGGCTTGGCATGTTCCACATAGATGTCCGGCAGCCCCAGGTGCAACAACGGCTTGAGCAGAGCCTGGCTAGCCAGGAACTCACCCACGGCAGCGCCGGCACCGCCCATGATGGCGTTTTCTTCGATGGTCACCAGCAGCTCATGGCTGGCGGCCAATTCAAGTACCAAGGCCTCGTCCAGCGGTTTGACGAAGCGCATGTCGACCACGGTGGCATTGAGTGGCTCGGCAACTTGCAGCGCCTCGGCCAGCTGCACGCCAAACACCAGCAGTGCGACTTTTTCGCCCTGGCGCCGTACCACGCCCTTGCCGATTTCCAGCGGCAGCAGGTCGTCGGTGATCGGTGCGTTGGGGCCGCTGCCACGCGGGTAGCGCACGGCTGCGGGGCCGTTGTACAGGTGCCCGGTGGTGAGCATCTTGCGCAGTTCATTCTCGTCGCTTGGCGTCATCACCAGCATGCCCGGGATGCAGCGCAGGTACGACAGGTCGTAGCTGCCTGCATGGGTGGGGCCGTCTTCGCCAACAAGGCCTGCACGGTCAATGGCGAACAGCACATCAAGGTTCTGTACTGCCACGTCGTGGATCAGCTGATCGTAGGCGCGCTGCAGGAAGGTGGAGTAGATCGCCACCACCGGCTTGCTGCCCTCGCAGGCCATGCCGGCCGCCAAGGTGACGGCGTGCTGCTCGGCGATTGCCACATCGAAGTAGCGCTCCGGGTAGCGCTCGCTGAAGGCGACCAGGTCGGAGCCTTCCTTCATCGCTGGCGTGATGCCTACCAGGCGTTTGTCGGTGGCGGCCATGTCGCACAGCCACTGGCCGAACACCGCGGAATACTTCGGGCCGCTGGCTTTTTTCGGGGCAGCCGGTTTGTCGGCAGGCTCAAGCTTGGTGATGGCGTGATAGCCGATCGGGTCGATCTCGGCCGGGGCGAACCCCTTGCCCTTCTTGGTCACCACGTGCAGGAACTGCGGGCCCTTGAGGTCACGCATGTTGCGCAGGGTGGCGATCATGGTCGGCAGGTCATGGCCGTCGATCGGACCGATGTAGTTCCAGCCCAGCTCTTCGAACAGGGTGCCGGGTACCAGCATGCCCTTGGCGTATTCCTCGGTGCGGCGGGCAATTTCCCAGGCACCGGGCAGGCGCGACAGGACCTTCTTGCTGCCCTCGCGCATGCTCGCGTAGGTGCGGCTGGAGAGGATCTTGGCCAGGTAGTTGGACAGCCCGCCGACGTTGCGCGAGATCGACATGTCGTTGTCGTTGAGGATGACAAGCATGTCGGCGTTGACTTCCTGGGCGTGATTCAGCGCCTCGAAGGCCATGCCGGCGGTCAGGGCGCCGTCGCCGATCACCGCGATCGACTTGCGTGCGCTGTTCTGCAGGCGGGCGGCAATGGCCATGCCCAGCGCTGCGCTGATCGAAGTGCTGGAGTGACCCACGCCAAAGGTGTCGTATTCGCTCTCGCTGCGGCGCGGGAAGGCGGCGATGCCATCCTTCTGACGCAGGCTCAGCATGCGGTTGCGGCGGCCAGTGAGTATCTTGTGCGGGTAGGCCTGATGGCCTACGTCCCACACCAGCCGGTCGTCCGGGGTGTCGAAGACGTAGTGCAGGGCGATCGTCAGCTCGATGACGCCCAGGCCGGCGCCAAAATGCCCACCGGTCTGGCCAACGGTATAGAGCAGCTCCTGGCGCAACTCGTCGGCCAGGGTCTCCAGGTCGGCTTCGGCCAGCCGACGCAGGCCGGCAGGCGTGTCAGCACGGTCAAGCAGCGGCGTGACCGGGCGTTCGCGGGGGATCTCTTGAAACGTCGTGGGCATCAGGCGAGTCGTTATAGATGTTTAAGACGCGGCAGTTTACCCCATTGTGGGAAATACTGCCCATTCAGACGGGTGTCGTATGGAGCTGGCTTGCCGACGAAGGGCCGCAGAACGGCGCCGGTCAATCAGTGCCGGCGTTCGACGATGTAACGCGCCAGCGCCCGCAGTGGTTCTGCGTTGTCACCAAACCCTTCCAGTGCGACCAGCGCCTGGTCGCGCAGTTCGATCGCATACGCCTTGGCCGCTTCCAGGCCAAGCAGGGCAGGGTAGGTCGGTTTGTCGCGGGCGATGTCGGCGCCCTGGCGTTTGCCAAGGGTCGCGGTGTCGCTTTCCACGTCGAGAATGTCATCCTGCACCTGGAACGCCAGGCCGATGGCCTGCGCATAGGCCTGCAGGGCGTCCAGTTGGGCCTGTTCGGCGCGGGCACTGGCCAGGGCGCCGAGGCGTACGCTGGCCTCGATCAGCGCGCCGGTCTTGTGCCGGTGCATGAATTCCAAGGCCTTCTGGTCCAGCTTGATGCCCACGGAACCGAGGTCGATGGCCTGGCCGCCCACCATGCCCGCAGGGCCAGCAGCCTTGGCCAGGGCCTGGACCATGGCCAGGCGTATGGCGTCGGGCTGCGGGCTTAGCCGTGGGTCGAGCAGGGCGCTGAAGGCCAGGCTCTGCAGGCCGTCGCCGGCGAGGATCGCGCAGGCTTCATCGAAGGCTTTGTGGGTGGTCGGCTGGCCGCGGCGCAGGTCGTCATCGTCCATGGCCGGCAGGTCGTCATGCACCAGCGAATACGCATGGATCAGCTCCACCGCGCAGGCAGCGCCGTTGGCCTGCTCGGCCGGTGCGCCCAGCGCTTGGCAAGCGGCATAGGCGAGCAGCGGGCGCACGCGCTTGCCACCGTTCATCACGCTGTAGCGCATCGCGGCGTATAGCCGCTCAAGCTCCTTGGTGGGTGCGATGAACAGGGGTTCGAGGGCCGCATCGACGCGCGCCTGGCTACTGGCCTGGTAGGCACCGATCATGCCTCTGGCTCCGCATCGAAGGGCTGAGCGGCGAGCTCGCCGTCGCGCTCGAGCAGTATCTGTACTTTCTGCTCGGCCTGGGCCAGGGCGCCCTGGCAATCGCGGGTCAGGGCGATACCTTGCTCGAAGGCGGCCAGCGAGTCCTCCAGCGACAGCTCGCCGTTCTCCAAGCGTTCGACCAGGGTTTGCAGGTCGGCGAGGGATTGCTCGAAATCGATGGAGGCTTTTTTGCGGGCCATGGCGACGGGTCTCGGAGGCTGTTCAGAACGGCGCGACACTAGCAGAGCGGGGCGGGGGGAGCAAACTTGAGGGTGAATTTCCCGGCCCCGTCGATTGATCAGGCTGGCACAGCTTCCAGCTCCAGCATCGCCTCACGGTAGCGCGCCAGCTCTTCGATGGTCAGCACGGGCAGATTGTACTGGCGGGCATACACCGCCACCTGTTCGCCGCGGGCCATGCTGCCGTCGGGGTTCATCAGCTCGCACAGCACCGCTGCCGGGCGCAACCCGGCCAGGCGGGCCAGGTCAACCGAGCCTTCGGTATGCCCGCGACGGGTCAGCACCCCACCGTCGCGAGCGCGCAGCGGGAACACGTGGCCAGGGCTGACGATATGGCGTTGCGCCGCCGTGGAGCGCAGCGCTGCCTCGATGGTGGTAATGCGGTCCTGGGCCGAAACCCCCGTGGTAACGCCTTCGGCCGCCTCGATGGTAACGGTGAAGCCGGTGCCATGGCGGGCCTGGTTGTTCTGCACCATCGGTGCCAGTTGCAGGGCATCGACGGTGGCCTCGTCCAGGCACAGGCAGACGATGCCGCTGCAGTCGCGAATCATCATGGCCATGGTCTGAAGGGAGAGCTTTTCTGCCGCAGCAACGATGTCTGCTTCGTCCTCGCGGTCGTCATCGTCGAGCAGCAGCACAGGGCGCCCGGCCTGGAAGGCGGCGATGGCGGCGGACACATTGGGGAATTGCGGATGATACGTGGTGGACATGAAACGCTCCTCGTGATTGATCGATGAACGTCTCGGGGCGAACAAAATGCGCGCGCAAGGGCGCCCGAATGGCGCTTGCCTGACGCCTTCTTTCATCCGGACTATGACCGTCGGCTCTGGAGTCGCACCAGATCTGCTGACCCCCGGCATGGCCGGAGCGCTCGCGGGCTCATCTTTCGATTTACCGCCGGTGGGGACTTTCACCCCGCCCTGAAGACCCGGCCAGCATACAACACCGGGCCACCCTGCTGGCAAGCCTGCTGTCTACGACCTTCGGCGGTATCATGGGGCAATGGCCTTTCTGGAACAGCCCAATGGACATTCTTCAAGCCGCCGGCGGCAAGCCGATCAAACTGTGGACCGACGGTGTTCCGGTCGAAGACGACGCACGCCGGCAGTTGCTCAACACGGCCAGGATGCCGTTCATCTTCAAGCACCTGGCGGTGATGCCGGACGTGCACCTGGGCAAGGGCTCGACCATCGGCAGCGTCATCCCTACCGTCGGTGCGATCATCCCGGCGGCGGTGGGTGTGGATATCGGCTGCGGCATGATTGCTGCGCGCACGTCGCTGCACGCCCGCGACTTGCCAGACAACCTGCACGGCCTGCGCAGTGCCATCGAGCAGGCGGTGCCCCATGGCAAGACATTCGGCCGTCGTGACCACGGCGCGTGGGACAACGTGCCCGGTACGGCAGAGCGGCTCTGGGGCCAGCTTGCCGGGCGCTTCAAGGTTATTACCGACAAGTACCCAAGGCTGGAAAAGACCAACAACCGCCGCCACCTGGGTACGCTAGGGGGCGGCAACCACTTCATCGAAGTCTGCCTGGACGAGGCCGACCGCGTGTGGTTCATGCTGCACAGTGGTTCGCGGGGCGTGGGCAATGCCATCGGCAACCTGTTCATCGAACTTGCCCAGGCGGACATGCGCCAGCACCTGGCGAACCTCCCGGACAAGGACCTGGCGTACTTCGAGGAGGGCAGCCGGCACTTTGCCGACTATGTCGAAGCGGTGGAATGGGCCCAGGACTTTGCCCGCCACAACCGCGAGCTGATGATGCAAGCGGTTGTCGCAGCCACGCGCAAGGTGCTTGGCAAACCGTTCCAGGCCAGCTTGGAGGCGGTCAACTGCCATCACAATTATGTGCAGCGTGAGCAGCACTTCGGGCGTGAAGTGCTGATTACGCGCAAGGGCGCGGTGTCGGCGCAGAAGGGGCAGCTGGGCATCATTCCCGGTTCGATGGGGGCCAAGAGTTTCATCGTGCGAGGGCTGGGTAACGAGGACGCGTTCTGCTCATGCAGCCACGGTGCCGGAAGGGTAATGAGCCGAACCAAGGCCAAGAGCCGCTTCAGCGTGGAAGATCAGCGGCGGGCCACGGCGCATGTGGAATGCCGCAAGGACAAGGAGGTCATCGATGAAATACCGATGGCCTACAAAGACATCGATGCGGTGATGCGGGCGCAACAGGCGCTGGTTGAGGTGGTACACACGCTGCGGCAGGTAGTCTGCGTGAAGGGTTGACCGTAATGGCCCTATCGCCGGCGATAGGGCCTTACAGGTCTACTGCGACATCCCTTCGATCACTTTTCTGAGCGAAGCAGGCAACATCGGCCCATGCCCCAGCCCCTCGAACCGCTCGAAGCGCACCTGCAACCCCTGCACCTTGGCCAGGTCAGCCGCCAGTTCCCGCGCCGGTCGCTCCACATCCCCTTTTACCGCTGCTCGCGGGTTGGACGGTTCCTCGCCTCCGCGCATCAGCAGCAACTGCGGCCGGTTGTTACCCAAGCGCTGTTGCAGGCCCTGCGCCTCGGCAACGATGGCCCCGTCGCGCCACCATAACGATGGGCTGGCAGCCGCGTAGTCACTGAACGCTCCCGGGCGAGTGAACAGTGCATGCAGCACCGCCAGCCCACCATAGGAATGCCCCCACAGCGTCTGGCGCTGGAGGTCGATGGGGGCCACACCGGCCACCATCGGCCGCATACGTAGGGTCAGCAGGTCGAAAAACGCATCCACGCCACCGCTGGGCTGGCCGGTCAGCGGGTCGCGCTGTTCGGCCAGCCCAGGGATTGCCGGGGTGTAGTCATAGGTCCGCCCGGCACGCTCGATACGCTGTTCGGTCTGGTACCCCACGGCGACCAGCAGCGGCGCCTGGCCAGCGGCGAGCTTCTCCAGCTGTGCGCTGTCCAGCGCCCCGATCGCCGCATTGCCATCCAGCATCCACAACACGGGGTAGCCTGCGGCGGGCGCCGGGCGGTCTGGCTTGCCGATCCACAGGCGGTAATGGCGCTGGCCATCGGCCGAATCCAGGTCAAGGTGGCTGAAGTGATAGGCCAGGTCCTGCCGCTGTAGCAGTGACGTATCCATTTTCTGCTCACGCTGCGGCTGCGCCAGGGCCACCGGGGCCGTGAGGGCCAGCGCCAGCGCGAGGTACAAGGGCATCTTGCTCATCCGGCAGTCTCCTCAGGGCGTCAGAACGACGCGGTCAGGCTGGTGTACAGGGTGCGGCCTGGCTCGTTGTAAGTAGCTGCGCCAGCCCCGTCGATACCGTTCACCCCCTGGGCATTGCCCGCGCGGAACAGGCGCTTGTCGAACAGATTGTCGACCCCTGCGGTCACGCTGAGGTTTTTGCTGATCGCATAGGTGCCGCTGGTACCGACCAGTGCATAGGGCGCCAGTTGGTCGTTCGAAGACCCGGTGACGCGGTCGCCATGGTAGTCGTATTTCTTCGGCTTCTGCTTGCCGTACCAGGCCACGCTCAGCTGCAGCGACAAGTCGTCGGTGGCTTGCCAGTCGAGCATCGAGTTGAGGGTGTAGGCCGGGGTTACCGACAGGGTTTCGCCGGTTTGCTTGTTCTTGGACTGCAGCATGTAGGTGAGGTTGTTGCTCCACTTCAACTGCTCGGTCAGCGGGATGGTCAGCGTGCCCTCCAGGCCCTCGACCAGCGCCTTGGGAATGTTCTCCCACTGGTAGATCGCAGCGTTGGCGTAGCTGCCAGAACCCCCTGTGGCGGTGCCGATCGGGCTCAGGCCGGAGTCGATCTTGTTCTTGTAGTCGTTGCGGAAGTAGGTGAGGCCAGCCACCCAGCCGCCCTGCTGGTACTCGATACCCAGTTCCTTGTTGACGCTGGTTTCGGCCTTGAGGTTGTCGTTGCCCTGCAGGTAGCAGCTGGTGCTCTGGCCATAACAGCCCTGACCACGGCTGTAGAGCAGGTAGTCGGAATTGAGCTGATACAGGTTCGGCGCCTTGTAGGCACGGGCGATGCCGGCCTTGAGGGTGAGTGTGTCGGTCAGCGCATGGGACAGGTTGAGCGAGGGGCTCCAGTTGTCGCCGACCATACTGTGGTGATCGAAACGCAGCGCCGGGGTGAGCATGGTGCCGGGGAGCAGCTCGATGTTGTCTTCGGCGAACAGCGAGAAGATTTGTGCCTGCGAAGTGGTGGCGCGGCCGCTGCTGGTCAGGCCGTCGACGGCGCCGCCTTCG
Source organism: Pseudomonas sp. NBRC 111131 (assembly GCF_001320525.1). Taxonomy (NCBI): domain Bacteria; kingdom Pseudomonadati; phylum Pseudomonadota; class Gammaproteobacteria; order Pseudomonadales; family Pseudomonadaceae; genus Pseudomonas; species Pseudomonas sp. NBRC 111131. Next base: position 43,997 of record NZ_BCBH01000007.1, read on the forward strand.
CTGGTGGTCTGGGTGTTGGCGCTCGGGTCATCGAGCTTTTGCTGGCTCCATTCGCTGCCCAGGGTCAGGGTCTGGTCGCGCCAGGCGTGCAGTGGCAGGTTCAACTCGCCGTGTGCGGTCAGGTCACGCAGGGTCGAGGTGTAGAAGTCGGTGCTGCTGAAGATGCCTTCGGTACCACCGGCCAGCCCTTCGTTGATCCGCTGGTTACGGGTCTTTTCGTATTGCAGGAAGGCCATGCTGCTGCCGAAGTCCCAGTCGCCCCGGTGGGTGAGGGCGAAGTTTTCGCGGTACAGGATGTTGGTCTCCTTGCCCAGCATGCGCTTGACGTTGGCATTGGAGTTGGTGTTCTGGGTATCGCCGGTGTAGATGTTGCCCTGGCGGCTGAAGCCCGCTTCCAGCTCCAAGGTTTGCTCGGGCGTCAGGCGCCAGCTGAGCAGGCCGTTGATGTCCTTGTTGCGTACCCCCTCTCGGCCGGCGGGCAGGGTGCCGACCTGGTTGCCGCTACGCTCGGATTCATGGCCGGCATTGATATCCCAGTCGTCCGAGTCGGTCTTGGCGACATTGCCGTACACGCGGTAGCTCAGGGCATCGGTGAGCGGCCCGTTGAGGCCGAAGCTCACCCGCTTGGTGGCGCCTTCGTCACCGTGCTGGGGGAAGTTCTGGTACACGGTCATGTTGCCGTGGGTTTGGCCGGAGGCTTGCTTGGTGATGATGTTGATCACCCCGCCCATGGCGCCGGAGCCGTAGCGGGCGGCAGCCGGGCCGCGGATCACTTCGATGCGCTCGACCTGGTCGGCGGGCACCCAGTTGGTGTCGCCACGCGAGTCACGCTCGCCGCGCCAGCCATAGCGCACTGAACTGCGGCTGCTGACCGGTTTGCCATCGACCAGGATCAGGGTGTTTTCCGGGCCCATGCCGCGGATGTCGATCTGCCGGTTGTTGCCGCGCTGGCCGCTGGTGGAGTTACCGGTCAGGTTGACCCCAGGCATGGTGCGGATGATCTGTGACAGGTCGTTGGCGGGTGGACGCTTCTTGATGTCTTCGGCGGTGATGACCGACACACCCGGTGCCTGCTTGGTTTCTTCCAGTGCCGTGGCCACGACATTCTGGCTCTCCAGTTCGATGGGCGCAGGCTGGTCGGTGGCGGCATGCACGGCGCTGCTCAGCAGGCAGCTGGACAACAGCAGGAACGGGGCGAAAGGAAGCGGGCGGGGCGACATCATCGATCTCCGGAACATCGAGCGGAATGCAAGAGATCACGGATGATAATTACTCTTAATTGAGAGTAAAGCGCATTAACTTTCTAAACATTCTTGGCGATCGGCAGCAGCAGGTGCAGGTGCAGGCCCGGGTGGCCATTACAGGCCCACAGGCGGCCACCTTGCAGCTCGATGGCCCGCCGGGCGATGGCCAGGCCCAGGCCAAAACCGGCGCCACTGTCGGCCAGGCGCTGATAGGGCTTGAAGATGCGGTCCAGCGCATCGTGCGGCACCCCTGGCCCTTGGTCGCTCAGGCGCAGGTGCCAGTGATCGCCTTCGCGCCACCCGTCGAGGCTGATGTTGCCGTCGACCGGTGAATGGCGGATGGCGTTGCGCAACAGGTTCTCCAGCGCTTGGGCCAGGCTGTCCAGGTGGGCCTGGACCACGCATGTGGTGTCGAGCGAACAGCGCAGACGCGACGGATCCCAACCGCTTTCGAAGCAACTGTCCTGGCACAGCGCCTCCCACACCGACAGCACCAGCACAGGCTCGGTGAGCAGTTGTGGCTGCTCGGTATCCATCCATGCCAGATCGAGGGTGTCTTCGAGCAGTTTTTGCATGTCGTCCACTTCGCGGTCCAGGCGCTCGCGCAACTGGGCCGGTGGCAGATCGCTGTCGTGAGCGATGCGCAGCCGTGCCAGCGGTGTGCGCAGTTCATGGGACAGCGTGCGCAGCAACAGGCGCTGCTGGTCCAGGCTCTGGCGCAGCCGCCCGGCCATGTGCTCGAAGGCCTGGGCCAGCTCGCCCAGCTCATCCCGGCGTTCTTGCAGCGGCAGGCCGGGGCTGTCGAGGTCGTCGGCTCGCAAGGCGTCGGCACGGTCGCGCAGGCGGTTGAGGGGCGCCACCAGATGGCGATACAGGGCCAGCCCCATCAGCAGGGCGAGCAGCGCTGGCGCAACGCCGTGGGTGATCACGTGGGTCCACGGCGTAAGGCCGGTGGGCAGCAGGCGCTCGGGCAACTGAATGACCAGGCGGCCGTCTTGCGGGTGTTCGGGGAATGCGATGCTGACATAGGGCAGCTCGTCCTGCAGGCGTCGGCTCATCGGCCAGTCGAGCTTGCGCATGAAGGTCAAGTGGCTCGCTTCTTCGGCTGTGAGCGGCGTGCTGCCTAGGCTTTCCAGGCGCGGGCCGACCAGCGCCACCCAGGTGTCCTCGTCGGCTTCCAGCTGCCGCCGGTAGGCTTCGGCGCCCGCTGCACCGCCGCTGCGCCAGGCGTCTTCGGCCTGTTGTGCGTAGCGGGCCAGATACGCCTGGTCCGCCGGGGACAGGAAGTAGGTGCTGCGTTCCACCGACAGGCCCCAGGTCCAGATCAGCCAGGTCAGCAGCAGGCAGAAGCCGACCTGCAGCAGTGCGAGTTTCCACAGCAAGGGGTGGCGGCGCATCAGGTGTTTCCCGTATCCACCAGGATGTAGCCCTGGCCGCGCACGGCCTGAATCTGCAGGTGCTGGGCGCCGATGTCGGTGAGTTTGCGCCGCAGGTTGCAGACGTGTACATCCAGGCCACGGTCCAGGCGCGTGTAAGCCCGGTGCAGCACGGTCTGATAGAGGAATGCCTTGCTCAGCGCTTCGCCAGGGTGCGCGTGCAGGGTGACCAGCAGACGGTACTCCGAGCCTGTAAGGCCGGCAGGCTTGCCGTGGTGGATGACATCCTGGCGCGCCTGGTCGAGGGTTACTGAGCTTTCGCTGCGTGGTTCGGGCGGCTGCCGGTCGAGGGCGACGCGGCGCAGAAGGGCGTCGACGCGGGCGTTCAGCTCGGCCAGGCTGAACGGCTTGGGCAAGTAATCGTCGGCGCCCCGGGTGAAGCCACTGATACGGTCCTGTTCTGCTCCCAGCGCCGACATCAACACCACCGGTACAGCCTGCTGGCGGCGCAGTTCGTCGAGCAGGGTCAGGCCATCGACACCCGGCAGCATGATGTCCAGCAGCATCAGGTCGAAACGGTGTTGCTGCATGGCGATCAGTGCCTGGGTGCCGCTGGCGCAGGCCTGGACCAGGAAGCCACGGTTGAGGAAATGGCGTTCCAGGTCCTGGCGCAGGTTCGTATCGTCTTCGGCGAGGAGCAGCTTGGTGGGCACGGCGGGGCCTTGGATGAGAATTCGTATCAGTTACGAATCATCCCACTGCCGTCGATCTCGGGCAATGGCGTAGTGTGCAAGTGCCTACGCCTTTTGCGCGAAATCGCTGCGCCGGGCCTTTCAATTACCAGTTGTACGTCACACTCGATACCACGGTGCGCCCTTCCCCGTAGTAGCAGTCCCATTGGCTGATGCAACTGGAGACGTACTCCTTGTCGGCAAGGTTCTTAACGTTCAGCGCCATTTTCAAGCCTTTTAGGCGAAACACCGAGAGGCCCAGGTCGTAAGTCAGGCTTGCGTCGTACACGGTGTAGGACGGGATCTGGAATGCGCCTTCGTAGTCATCGCCGTAGTTGCTCCTGGCGTACCGTGCGCCCACGCCTGCACCCAGACCGGCCAATGGCGTTTCACCCAGCACCACGTAATTGAGCCAGAGCGCTGCGGTCAGCGGTGGGTTGCCTGCTGGGTGACGACCTTTGCGGCCATCGTTGTCCTTGGTGTACTTGATGTCATTGCGCGATGCCGACGCGATCACACTGAAGGCCTCGGTCAGCTCGGCCTTGGCCTCCAGCTCGACACCCTTGGAGCGAATGGCGCCAGTTTGATTGCTGAAGCCTGGGTTGCCGAGGTCGGTGGTCAGGATATTCTTCTGTTCCAGTTCATACGCCGAAACCTGCACGAAACTGTTCTGCCCCGGCGGCTGGTATTTTACGCCGGCCTCGTATTGCTTGCCGGTCGAGGGGTCGAACGCGCTGCCCTGCGCATTGGTGCCGGTGAGCGGCAGGAACGACTCCGAGTAGCTGACGAAGGGGGCAACACCGTTGTCGAACAGGTAGACGATCCCGCCACGGCCGGTGAACTTTTCGTTTTTGCTGTCGGTGCGGGCGTTGCTCAGTGGCTGCTTGTTGTTGGTTTCGGCCCAGTCGTAGCGCCCGCCGAGGACGAAAATCCACTTGTCGAGCTTGATCTGGTCCTGTGCGTACAACCCGGTCTGGGTGATGGTGTTGTCCCAGCGATAGTTGTTGCCAAAATGCAGTGGCTGGCCGTAGACCGGGTTGAACAGGTCGATGATCGGAGGGTTGTAGTCGTACAGGCCATTGAACTTCGAATTGAAGTGGTAGTAATCCAGCCCAACGATTGCGGTATGGCTGAGCGGGCCCGTGTCGAATTCGGCCTGGGCGATGTTATCGATGCCGAAGACCTTGTTGTCCTGTTGCCAGTCCACACCATACCGGGTGGTGTAGCGCTGATCGTTCACCCCGGTAATGGGGTTGGTGACGAAACGGTAACCATGCAACGGCGCGGTGTAATGGTCGTTGACCCGGGCATAGCGCGCATTCTGCTTGAGGGTCCAGGTGGCATTGAGCCGATGCGAGAACTCATAGCCGAAAGCATATTGCTCACGGTGGTAGTCGTTGACACCAGGTTCACCGAGAAACAGGTCGCGGTCGATCTTGCCATTGGGGTTGTCGAACACCGTGCCTACTGCTGGCAGGCCCTGAGCTTCAGGTACGCCTTTGTCTTTCTGGTACTGGGCGAACAGCGTCAGGCTGGTGTCTTCATTCGGCCGCCAGGTAAAACTGGGCGCGATGAACTGGCGCTTGTCCTCGACGTAATCGATTTCGTCGTTGCTGTCGTTGGCCAGTGCGGTCAAGCGGTACAGGTATTTGCCTTCGTCATCCAGTGGCCCGCCGAGGTCGATGGCGGCGCTTTTGTGGTCATAACTGCCTGCCTCGAACCTTACCTGATGAAGCGCTTCGGCGGTCGGGCGCTTGCTCACCAGGTTGACGATGCCGCCAGGCTGGTTTTGCCCGTACAGCACCGAGGCCGGGCCCTTGAGCACCTCGATGCGCTCCAGCGAGTAGGGTTCGATCTGCAGCGCGCCACCAGTGCTGCCGCCACCATAGGGCAGGTGCAGACCATCCAGGTACAACGGCGTCGGCGAGAAGCCGCGCGACGTTGGTTCATCAAACAGCTTCACCCGGTCAGAAAAGCCGCCACCGGTGATGCCTGGGGTGTAGCGCAGCGCTTCGGTCACGCTTTGAGCGGCGCGGGACTGAATCTCGGTGGCCGTCACGACGTTGATGGTTTGCGGTATCTCCACCAATGCCGAGTCGGTCTTGGAGCCGGTTGCACTGCGCTTGGCGACGATACCCTCCACTGGCCCCCAGGCGTTCTCAACTGCCTCGGGTGCGCTGACGTTGGTGGTGCCAAGTTGCAGCGGGCCACTTTGCACCGGTTGCAAGGACCAGCCGCCTTGGGTGTAAACGGCTTGCAAGCCACTGCCGGCCAGCAGGCGCTCAAGCCCCTGGGCCACGTCGAAATGCCCCTGCAAGCCGGCGCTGCGTTTGCCCTCGGTCAACTGTGCATCCACCGACAGCAGAATGCCCGCGTCGCTGGCAAAGCGATTCAGCACTTGGTCCAGGCTGCCGGCAGCGATGGCATATTGGCGCGTCTGGCTCATGCTGGCGTCGGCGGCCCACGCCAGATTGGGCAGCGTTGGCGCGGCGGCCAGCAAGGTGGCGAACACGCCTTTGCGCAACGCGCCTGTCAACGGAAACACTTTCTGTGGCGGATGGTACGGCACTCTGGAACTCCCCGTGAGATTGCGTCTGATTTGCTTTCAAGACCTATCCCGAACGAGAGACGAAAACCGACAAGGCTGTCTGAACATTTTTTTTGCTCAGGCGCGGCGTTTCACCGTCACCCAGTAGCGGGTGACGGACTCGACCCGCACCGGCAACGTACGCTCGAGGGCGTTGAGCACGGTGTCGGTGTCGCCCAGCGGAAACACGCCGGTCAGAAGCAGGTTCGAAACTGCCTCGTCGCAACGAATCCAGCCTGGCCGATAACGTGCCAGCTCAGCCAGGAAGTGACCCAACGGTTGACGTTCGGCTATCAGACGGCCTGTGCTCCAACTGCTGCTGTTGGGGTTCACGGGGCGGATGGGGCTGACGGCATCGTCACTGAACCACAGGCTATTACCGGCGTTCATGTACACCGCCGCGCCATGGCGCGGGCTGATGCGCAGTTGGCCGTCATACAACTGCACCTGGGTGCCGTCGTTCACTTCACGCACCGAAAACTGCGTCCCCAGCGCTTGCACGTCACCATTGCCGGTTTCCACGATCAATGGGCGGTTTTCGTCGTGCCCGCTGGTGAGCAGAATCTCGCCACTGATCAGGCGGATCCGGCGTTCCTGGGCAGTGAAGCGAAGGTCGATGGCGCTGTTGCTATTGAGGTCGAGCCGGGTACCGTCGCTCAGGACCATGTGGCGGATTTCGCCGGTGGCCGTGCGGTGTTGGGCAAATGTTGAACGCCAGGGAAGTTGATCCTGCAACAGGTAAGCACCGCCGCCGGCGACCAGCAGTAGCCCGAGCTGCTTCAAGGCCGCGCGTCGCTGGGGGTCTGGCCTGTCGCGCAGCACCGCCCGTGCACAGTCCACCGGCACCGCGCCGAAGGTTTCCTGCAATTGCTGTAAACGCTGCCAGGCGCGTCGATGTTCAGGATGAGCGTGCTGCCAGGCCGCGAAGGCCTGACGCTGGTCAGCGTCCAGCTCACCGCCCCAGTGCAGCATCATCCACTCACTGGCTTGTTCGACGATCAGGGCGTCGATCGGGCCATCGGCCGGCCTGCTCATGGTTCGTAGGCCAGGCGATAGCAGGCGACAATCGCCTGGGTCATGTACTTCTGCACTGAGCTGACCGTGACACCAAGGCGCTCGGCAATCTGCGCGTAACTCAGGCCTTCGAACTGCGACAGCAAAAACGCCTTGCGCACGTTCTCGGGCATGCGGTCGAGCATCGCATCGATCTGCATCAGCGTTTCAAGGATCAGCGCCCGGGTTTCGAGCGACGGTGACACAGGCTCGGGCAAGTGCGCGATGCTTTCCAGATAGGCGCGTTCGATGCGCAGGCGCCGCCACTGGTCGATCACGAGGTTACGGGCGATCTGCGCAAGGTAACTTCGACTCTCCAGCGGGCCAGGCAAACGCCCCGATACCATCAGCCGCACAAACGTATCCTGAGCGACATCGGCGGCATGTTCACGATCGCCCAGGCGCCTGCGCAGCCACGCCTGCAGCCAGCCATGGTTTTCACGATAAAGGCTATGAAGGGTATCGCTGCTGTCTGTCGCGGCCATGGAGGAAGGTCTACGCCCGTAATGATAGGGATTATCATTACATGTTACGCGGAGACTGGCAAAACGACATTCTGCGTGGATTTCAGGCATTAAAAAGCCGGCTTGTGGCCGGCTTCTCGGGGACGTTTCCGACTAATTTATGGTAAGCCGCAACCGCCTTAACTGTGTGGCCATCAAGGGCCTGAAGAGATGGCGAACGATCGTGTGGACCGCTGCCGAGCCCTCTGCTGCGCGGCTTACGCCGGGCGGGGCTGAATGTGCCGCGTAGCATACAAGGGCTCGCCCAGGATGCCCAGCAAAAAATGGCACAGGGTGTTTCAGCCAGGGCGCTGCTGGCGGAAATGTGACCAGTGAAACACCCAGCCGAGTATTTTCAGGCGTTCGGCCTGACGCTGGGCGGGCGTGAAGCGCTCCACGGTGTAGTTGCGCCGGTCATAGCTATGCAAGCACAACGTACCGTTGTGCCCGAGGCTGAGGCTGTTCACCCTGAGCAGGCCATTGTGCAGCAGGGCATAGGTTTCACCGTCTATGACGCGGGTCTGGCTCAGGTCGATGGCCAGCATCGCGTCGCGGGGGATCCAGGGCGCCATGTTGGCCGCGGGCATCGCCAGGCAGACTGCCTGGTGTGCGGCAACGCCCAGCGCCTTGAGCGCCTGGGCGGGAAGGCGCAGATAGACGGCGTCGATTACCGTGAGCTGGCCATCGCGCACTTCGTGATAGGGCACTTGCAGCACTTGGGTATCGTGGCTCCACAGCGATGTTGGTGCCTCCCCCGATGCCACCTGAGTGGCGCAGGTGCGCAGGATCGAGCAGGGGTGCTTGGGGCCTTCGCCGCTGCGCAGCCAGCGGCGGTGCACGCAGAACAGGTCGGCCAGTTCATCGAGGCGAGCCAGGGGAATGCCGCGCTTGAACCAGTTGTTGACGTGCTGAGGGGTGACCCCGCGCTGGGCGGCGAAGTCGGAAGGGGTCAGGCCACACTCGTGAAGGAGGGCCTTGAGGCGGTCACCGGATGTGTTCATGCGGCCGAGTGTAGCGGCCGAGTGCTAGCAAGGATATGAACTGGGTGTTGACGCGTTCTGTGCGAAAAGTGCCTGGGTGTAGGGCACAGGATTAGGACTGCGTAGGGTTTTTTACTACCTAAGCAGCGGTCGCAAAAAAGCCCCGAACAAGCGGGGCTTTTTGCGAACCAACCGGTATCAGCCCTTGTAGGCGGCGACCGATTTGGTGATCGCGGCGCGGGCGGCGTCGGCGCCGTCCCAGCCTTCGATCTTGACCCACTTGCCCTTCTCGAGGTCCTTGTAGTTCGCGAAGAAGTGCTCGATCTGCTGGATCAGCAGGGCTGGCAGGTCGGTGTATTCCTTCACGTCGACGTACAGCTGCGACAGCTTGTCGTGTGGCACCGCGATGACCTTGGCGTCGCCGCCGCCGTCGTCAGTCATGTTCAGCACGCCAACCGGACGGGCGCGGATGACCGAACCTGGCGCTACCGGGTACGGGGTAACGACCAGCACGTCCAGCGGATCACCGTCGTCAGCCAGGGTGTTCGGGATGAAGCCATAGTTGGCCGGGTAGAACATAGGGGTAGCCATGAAACGGTCGACGAACAGGGTGTCGCTGTCCTTGTCGATCTCGTATTTGATCGGCGCGTGGTTGGCCGGGATCTCGATGGCGACGTAGATGTCGTTCGGCAGGTCTTTGCCTGCCGGAATCTTGCTGTAGCTCATTGGGCAGTGCCCCCGTGTTTGATCAAAAAAGTGGCGGCGATTATAGGCACATTCCGCCAGGGCATGCCACGCCCGACCAGATGCGCGGGCGCATCAGGCGTGGCTTTCGCGGTAGTCCGGGTGCTCGGCCTGCAGCTTGGCAAGGCGGGCCAGCGGGTCTTGCCGGTAGAACAGCGACAACTGCCGGTACACCTGTGGATAAGCCTGGTGCAGCAGGTCCGGGGCGCTGAAGAAGTACTCGCTGGTGACGGCAAAGAATTCCGCCGGGTTTTCGGCCGCGTAAGGGTCGATGGCGGTTTCGCTGTCAGGGTTGGCGTCAAGCTGACGGTTGAGGTCGTCATAGGCCTGCTGCATGGCGCTGGCCCACTCCTCCACGTGCATGCCACTGTGCAGCGGAGGCAGGCCATTGGCATCGCCATTGAGCATGTCGAGCTTATGCGCCAGTTCGTGGATCACCAGGTTGTAGGCTTCCCAACCGCCGCTGTGCAGCACCCCGGCCCAGGCCATGATCACCGGCCCTTGCTGCCAGGCTTCGCCACTGTGCTCGCCGTCCCATACATGCTCCACGCCACTGGCGTCGCGGTGGCGCTGGGGGCTTTTGAAGTCGTCGGGGTAGAGGATGATCTCGTGAAAGCCCTGGTACCAGTTCAGCTCGCCCAGGTGCAGCAGTGGCAACTGAGCCTGGGCGGCGAGGAACAGGCGTTGCTCGTCGTCCAGCTCCACGCCGGGCAGCGTGGTCAGGTGCTTGTCGAGCAGGAACAGGATGCAGGCTTCGCGCAGCCAGCGGTCTTCATCGTCGCTGATGCCATCGAGCATTGGCAGACGTTGGCGAACCGCCTGCCATTGCTGTACATCGACCGGATAGCGCGCCAGGGTGCGCTTGCGCCGCCAGGCGCTCAAGGACCACATGCCCTTGGGTCAGTGCGCCTTGGCCGCGCGGCTCAGGCGGCCCCGCAGCAGGCCGAGGATCATCGGTACCAGCGACAGGAAGATGATGCCGAGCACCATCAGGGAGAGGTGCTGTTTGATGAAGGGCACATTGCCGAAGAAGTAGCCGAGGGTGACCAGCCCGCCTACCCAGAGCAGCGTACCGGCGACGCTGAACGCCAGGAAGCGTGGGTAATGCATGTGGGCGATGCCGGCAACGAACGGCGCGAAGGTGCGCAGGATCGGCAGGAAGCGCGCCAGGGTCACGGTCTTGCCGCCATGGCGTTCATAGAACTCGTGGGTGCGCTGCAGGTAGTCGCGGCGGAAGATTTTCGAATTGGGGTTGTTGAACAGCCGTTCGCCCGCCGTTCGCCCGATCACGTAGTTGGTACTGTCGCCCAGGATCGCCGCGACCATCAGCAGGCCTGCCAGCAGCACCGGGTCCATGCCGCCACCGGCAGCCACGGCGCCGGCGATGAACAGCAGGGAATCACCAGGCAGGAACGGCATTACCACCAGGCCGGTTTCACAGAAGATCACGGTAAACAGGATGGCGTAGATCCAGGGGCCGTAGTTGGCGACCAGCAGATCGAGGTAAGCATCGAGATGCAGGATAAGGTCCAGCGGGTTGAAATCCATGTACAGCACCTGTGTTCTTGACCCGCAGCTACGGGCTCGGGGACCTGCGGGAGGGTAAATTTTCACACATGTCAGGAGCAGGCATTATACGACTAAGTCGGAATCATGCCCGGGGAGTTTGTAGCGGGGGGTTACCGGAAGCTGCCGGTGCTGGCCTCTTCGCGGCGTTTTGTGCGAAGAGGCCGGCCCAAGTCAGTCCTGGCTGATCGGCAGGATGTAGCTCTCGAATTCGGTGTCCTTGCGAAAGCCGATGGATTCATAGGTCTTCTGCGCCACCTCATTGTTGGCACTGGTTGAAACCCGCATCCTTACGGCATTGGTGTCCCGGGCCATTTTCTTGGCTTCGCGCATCAGGTGGTCGGCCACCAGCATGCGCCGCGAGTCTTCGGCCACGTAGATGTCATTGAGGATCCATACCCGCTTGAGCGACAGCGACGAAAAACTTGGATACAACTGGCAGAAGCCCAGCAACTTGTTGTCGTCATCATCCGGCAGCGCCAGGTAGATGACGGACTCGTCGCGTTTCAAGCGCTTTTCCAGAAAGCTGCGCGAGCTGTCCGGGTAGGGCAACTGCCCGTAGAACTCCCGGTATCTGACGAACAGCGGGGTGAGCAGGTCGAGGTGTTGCAGGCTTGCCTTGATGATGCGCATGTGCGGTCCTCAGAGTCCATTTGGGGAAACAGCGGAATGCCAGCAGCGTTCAAGGGCATGCTGCCCAAAGCCGGCCTGAAGCGCAATCCGCCTTCCGTGACATGTGCTTAACCTTCACCGAGCAGGAAGTTTCCTTTCTGATTTGGCGTGTGTTCACTGTCGATGGCGTGGACTTCTGCTTCGTCCTTCAGGTTCACGCCCGACAGCTGCCTGCGGCAGGCCTCGCGCATCAGGTAGAGCAGGCGATGGGCCGCCATGCCGTAGCTGAGGCCTTCCAAGCGGACGTTGGAAATGCAGTTGCGGTAGGCGTCCGTCAGGCCGACCCGTGGCCCGTAGGTGAAATACAGGCCCAGGCTGTCAGGGGAGCTCAACCCCGGGCGTTCGCCAATCAACATCACGGTCATGCGCGCGCCAAGCAGTTGGCCCACTTCGTCGGCCACGGCCACTCGGCCCTGCTCCACCAACACCACCGGTGCGCTGCTCCAGCCATCGGCGGCGGCTTGCTCATCGAAACGGGCCAGGAACGGCAGGGTATGGCGATGTACGGCCAGGGCCGAAAGGCCATCGGCAACGACGATGGCCAGGTCGACTCCGCCCGGGTTGGCCTGGGCGTGCTGGCGCAACTGCTCGGCCGAGTCTTCGTTCAGGCGCCTGCCCAAGTCAGGGCGTTGCAGATATTGATGACGGTCGTTGGCGGCGCTGTGCAGCACCAGGCTGTCGCGCCCGCGGCCCTTCAATTGCTCGGCCAGGGCAGTGTGGTCGAAGGCCAGGTGTACGGCGTCGCGGGCCTGGGCATGGGCGAACTGAAAATCCAGCTGCGCGCCGGTCGGCAGGCTGATCCCGCTGCGGCCCAGGGCGATGCGGGCCGGGGTCAGGCTGCGCAGGGCCAGCCAGGGGTTCTCGGGGGTGGGCGTGCGATGGTCCATGGTCACCTCTAAGTCAGTTGCGCCAAGGCTTGGCGGAACGCGGGCGGCAGGTTGTCGCCGAAGCGCACTCGGCCATCGGCCTGGGTGAAGATGCCTGTGCGCTCCAGCCATGCCTCGAACTCCGGCCCGGGCTTGAGGCCCAGGGTCTGGCGCGCGTACAGCGCATCATGGAACGAGGTGGTCTGGTAGTTGAGCATGATGTCGTCGGAGCCGGGGATGCCCATGATGAAGTTGATCCCGGCCACACCCAGCAGGGTCAGCAGGGTGTCCATGTCATCCTGGTCAGCCTCGGCGTGGTTGGTGTAGCAGATATCGCAACCCATCGGCACGCCCAGCAGCTTGCCGCAGAAGTGGTCTTCCAGGCCTGCGCGGATGATCTGCTTGCCGTTGTACAGGTACTCGGGGCCGATGAACCCGACCACCGTGTTGACCAAGAACGGCTTGAAATGGCGTGCCACGGCATAGGCGCGGGTTTCGCAGGTCTGCTGGTCGACGCCGTGGTGGGCATTGGCCGACAGGGCGCTGCCCTGGCCGGTCTCGAAGTACATGAGGTTCTGCCCCAGGGTGCCGCGCTTGAGCGACAAGCCCGCCTCATAGCCTTCCTGCAGCACGTTCAGGTTGATACCGAAGCCGGCGTTGGCGGCCTCGGTTCCGGCGATCGACTGGAACACCAGGTCCAGCGGCACGCCACGGTTGATGGCCTCGATCGACGTGGTGACGTGGGTCAGCACGCAGGCCTGGGTAGGGATGTCATAGCGTTGGATAATGGCGTCGAGCATTTCCAGCAGGGCGCAGATCGAGGCGATGCTGTCGGTGGCCGGGTTGATGCCGATCATGGCATCGCCGTTACCGTACAGCAGGCCGTCGAGGATGCTGGCGGCAATCCCGGCCGGTTCATCCGTGGGGTGGTTGGGCTGCAGGCGTGTCGACAGGCGCCCACGCAGCCCCATGGTGCCGCGAAAACGGGTCACTACACGGATTTTCTGCGCGACCAGCACCAGGTCCTGCACGCGCATGATCTTCGACACGGCGGCGGCCATTTCCGGGGTGAGCCCCGGCGCCAGGGCGCGCAGGCTGGCCTCGGTGGCTTCATCGCTGAGCAGCCAGTCGCGCAGGCCGCCGACGGTGAGGTGGCTGACCGGGGCAAAGGCCTGGGCGTCGTGGGTGTCGATGATCAGGCGGGTGACCTCGTCCTGCTCGTAAGGGATCAGCGCTTCACTGAGAAAATGGCTGAGCGGAATGTTGGCCAGGGCCATTTGCGCGGCGACCCGTTCCCCGTCGTTGGCGGCAGCAACCCCTGCCAGGTAATCCCCTGAACGCGCGGGGCTGGCCTTGGCCAGCACGTCCTTGAGGCTGTCGAAGCGGTAGACCAGGTGGCCAACCGTGTGTACGAAACTTGCCATACAGAATCTCCAGAGCGCCGCAGGCCTGGCCCGCGGCGGGTGTCGGCAATCAGTGCAAGGCCTCTTCGGCCTGCTGGATCGCAGCGAATTCCTCTTCCGGTGTGCCTGCCACCAGATGGTGGCGGCTGTAGAACGCAAAGTAGGCAATCAATACGGCATAGATCACGGCGGCGCCAATGACCACCCGTGGGTCGACCAGGAAGCCTGCGACCACGGCGATGCAGGCGAGCACCAGAGCAACGCCCGAGGTGAAGATACCGCCTGGCGTGCGGTATGGGCGTTCCATTTTAGGCCGACGGATGCGCAGGGTGATGTGAGCAGCCATCATCAGCACGTAGGACAGGGTGGCGCCGAACACGGCTACTAGGATCAGCAGGTCACCTTGGCCGGTCAACGACAGGGCAAAGCCGATGATGCCGGGGATGACCAGCGCCAGCACGGGGGCTTTGCTCTTGTTGGTTTCGGACAACTTGCGCGGCAGGTAGCCGGCACGCGAAAGGGCGAAGATTTGCCGCGAGTAGGCATAGATGATCGAGAAAAAGCTGGCGATAAGCCCGGCCAGGCCCACCAGGTTGACGAAGCTGCCCATCCAGGTGGAGCCGCCGTAGGCCTTGGCCAGCGCTTCGACCAGCGGGTTGCCCGAGGCCTTGAGTGCTTCAGAGCCTGCGCCGCCGGGGCCGACCACCAGAATCAGCAAGGCGAAGGCGAGCAGTACCAGCATTGCGCCGATCAGGCCGCGCGGCAGGTCGCGCTTGGGGTTCTTGGTTTCCTCGGCCGCCAGGGGCACGCCTTCGACCGCCAGGAAGAACCAGATCGCATAGGGGATTGCCGCCCACACGCCGACGTAGCCGAATGGCAGGAAACTGCTGGCGCCGACCGCGTCGGTCTTGGCGATGTCGAACAGGTTGGCTGCATCAAAATGGGGCACCATGCTCACCAGGAACACAGCCAGGGCAATGGCAGCGATGGCGGTGATGATGAACATCAGTTTCAACGCCTCACCGACCCCGAAGATGTGGATACCGATGAACACGATGTAGAACGCCAGGTAGATCATCCAGCCGCCGATGCCGAACAATGACTGGCAGTAGGCACCGATGAACACCGCGATGGCCGCGGGTGCGATGGCGTATTCAATGAGGATCGCCGTGCCAGTGAGAAAGCCGCCCCAGGGGCCGAAAGCGCTGCGGGCAAAGCCATAGCCGCCGCCGGCGGTCGGGATCATCGACGACAGTTCGGCCAGCGAGAAGCACATGCACAGGTACATGGTGGCCATCAGTAGCGTGGCGAGGAACATGCCGCCCCAACCGCCCTGGGCCAGGCCGAAGTTCCAGCCGGCGTAGTCGCCGGAAATCACGTAGGCCACGCCTAGACCCACCAGCAGCACCCAGCCTGCGGCGCCTTTTTTCAATTCACGTTGCTGGAAGTAGTCCGAGCCGACCTTTTCGAAATCGACGGAAGAACCTGCCGGCGCGCCGGCGGATTGATCGCTTGGCATAGTTTCACCTGTTCTTTTTCTTGGTGGCCGGAAGGGTTCCGGCCAATGGTGATGGGTACTGCAGGAAGCGAGCCAGGGCGCTTCAAGCCGCAAGCTCCAAGCTTCAAGAAAAAGCGCGTCGGCGTGCTTTCTTGCAGCTTGAAGCTGGCAACTTGAAGCGATTGGCTTAGAAGAAGCCCAGCGGGTTGATGTCGTAGCTCACCAGCAGGTTCTTGGTCTGCTGGTAGTGGTCGAGCATCATCTTGTGGGTTTCACGGCCAACGCCGGACTTCTTGTAGCCGCCGAAAGCGGCATGCGCCGGGTACAGGTGGTAGCAGTTGGTCCACACGCGGCCCGCCTTGATGCCGCGGCCCATGCGGTAGGCGCGGTTGATGTCGCGGGTCCACACGCCGGCGCCGAGGCCGAACTCGGTGTCGTTGGCGATGGCCAGGGCTTCGGCTTCGTCCTTGAAAGTGGTGACGCTGACCACCGGGCCAAAGATTTCTTCCTGGAACACGCGCATCTTGTTGTTGCCCTTGAGCAGGGTCGGCTGAATGTAGTAACCGGTGGCCAGTGCGCCCTCCAGCTTCTCAACCTTGCCGCCGGTCAGCAGCTCGGCACCTTCATCCTGGGCAATCTGCAGGTACGAGAGGATCTTCTCGAACTGCTGCTGCGAGGCCTGGGCGCCGACCATGGTGTCGGTGTCGAGCGGGTCGCCGCGCTTGATCTGCAGCACCTTCTTCATCACCACTTCCATGAACTGCGGGTAGATCGACTCCTGCACCAGCGCCCGTGATGGGCAGGTGCACACTTCGCCCTGGTTGAAGAAGGCCAGCACCATGCCTTCGGCGGCCTTGTCGATGAAGCTCGGCTCGGCCTGCATGATGTCTTCGAAATACACGTTCGGCGACTTGCCGCCCAGTTCGACGGTAGACGGGATGATGTTCTCGGCAGCGCATTTCATGATGTGCGAGCCAACCGGCGTGGAGCCGGTGAACGCGATCTTGGCGATGCGCTTGCTGGTGGCCAGCGCTTCACCTGCCTCGCGGCCATAACCCTGGACCACATTGAGCACGCCAGGCGGCAGGAGGTCGCCGATCAGCTCGACCAGCACGGTGATGCCCAGCGGAGTCTGCTCGGCCGGCTTGAGCACCACGCAGTTGCCGGCGGCCAGGGCCGGGGCGAGCTTCCAGGCGGCCATCAGGATTGGGAAGTTCCACGGAATGATTTGCCCGACCACGCCCAGTGGCTCGTGGATGTGGTAGGCCACGGTGTTTTCATTGATTTCAGCGGCGCCGCCTTCCTGGGCGCGGATGCAGCCGGCGAAGTAGCGGAAGTGATCGACCGCCAGCGGGATATCGGCGTTGAGGGTTTCGCGTACTGGCTTGCCGTTGTCCCAGGTTTCGGTAATGGCCAGGACCTCGAGGTTCTGCTCGATACGGTCGGCGATCTTGAGCAACACGTTGGAGCGGTCCTGCACCGAGGTGCGGCCCCAGGCGTCAGCGGCAGCGTGGGCGGCGTCGAGCGCCTTGTCGATGTCTTCGGCAGTGGAACGGGGGAATTCGGCGATCAGTTTGCCATTCACCGGGGAGGTATTGTCGAAGTACTGCCCCTTGACCGGAGCTACGAACTCACCACCGATGTAGTTGCCGTAGCGGCTCTTGAAGGAAACCTTCGCGCCCTCGGTACCGGGATGTGCATAACGCATGGTGTGTCTCCTGGTTAATTGTGTTTGTTGAGGAGTTGAAAAGCGTAGAGCAAAGGTTGGGCCAGCGTGGGGAGGCTCAGGCGAATCAATGGCTTGCAGCACCGACCTGGCGCGTCCGGCGCCGCACTGTGTCGGGCCTGGCACGGCTGAAGTGACACTTTGTACCGTTTGCGACACGTTGGGTGACGGTGCATTGCAAAGCCTGGCGTGGAAGAGGATGCTGAGGTGAATCTCTATCTGCGGAGAACAACAACTAATGCAGAACAATCACTTCAGTCGTCATGCCCAGCAGGTCCTTACCGTTGCCCGCGGCGGGGCTGGCGGTGCGGGCAGTGACCCCTCCATCGCCCGCTCCTGGCTGCGCTGCCTGGAGGACTACCACCTCGATCCGTCAGTTATCCAGGCGCCGGTTGTGCTTGAACATGGCCGTCTGCTGGAAAGCCGCGAGCGCTTGCATCAGGTGCTGCAAATCGCCGATAGCGAAATGAACAGCCTGCACCAGCAGCTGTCCGGTGCCGGGCATGCGGTCCTGCTGACCGATGCCCGTGGGGTGATCCTCAACTGCGTGACCGCGCCCAGTGAGCGGCGCATCTTCGAACGTGCTGGGCTGTGGCTGGGGGCGGATTGGAGCGAGGCCCGTGAGGGCACCAATGGCATCGGGACCTGCCTGGTCGAGCGCCAGGCGCTGACGATCCATCAGAACGAGCATTTTCGTGGCCGCCACACCGGCCTGACATGCTCCGCCAGCCCGGTGTTCGACCCGCATGGCGAACTGCTGGCTGTGCTCGATGTGTCATCTGCACGCCCGGATGTCTCGCGCCAGAGCCAGTTCCACACCATGGCGCTGGTCAACCTCTCGGCGAAGATGATCGAGAGTTGCTATTTCCTGCGGCATTTTGAACAACACTGGCTGCTGCGCTTTCATCTGCAGGCCGAGTCGGTGGGCCTGTTCAGCGAAGGCTTGCTGGCCTTTGACGGCGACGGCCGCATTTGCGCGGCCAACCAGAGCGCTCTCAACCTGCTGGGGACCGTTCGTGGCGGTGTGCTGGGCAAGCCATTGGACCGGTTCTTCAACTGCAGCCATGACGAGCTGTTCAGCCGGGCCATGCCCAACGGCAGCACGGCCTGGCCGCTGCATACCCGCGATGGCCGCCAGGTCTATGCCAGCCTGCGAGGGCAGACGCGCAAACCTGTGTGGGCAATGCCCGCCAGCCCTCCCGAGGCCCAGCCCCCGGCTGCTCCCGGTATTTGCCTGCTCGACCCTGCGCTGCTGCACGACTTCCATCGCGCCGTGCGGGTGTTCGAACGGGATGTGCCGCTGCTGCTGCGGGGCGAGACGGGCTGTGGCAAGGAGGCTTTTGCCCAGGCCGTGCACCAGGCCAGCCAGCGCCGGGGCAAGCCTTTCGTGGCGGTCAACTGTGCCTCGATCCCGGAAAGCCTGATCGAGAGCGAGTTGTTTGGTTATCGCGGCGGCAGTTTTACGGGCGCGCGCAAGGAGGGCATGCGCGGCAAGCTGCTGCAGGCCGATGGCGGCACACTGCTGCTGGACGAGATCGGTGACATGCCGCTGGCCCTGCAGACCCGCCTGCTGCGGGTACTGGAAGACCGCCAGGTGGTGCCGATTGGCGGCGATGCGCAGGCGGTGGATGTGCGCATCGTCAGCGCCACCCACCGCGACTTGCTGGAGCGAGTGGCGCAGGGCACCTTCCGCGAAGATTTGTATTACCGCCTGAACGGCCTGGAGGTGGCGCTGCCAGCGGTGCGCGAGCGCAGAGACAAGGCTCAGCTGCTGGATTTCCTGCTGCAGCAGGAGGCGCAAGGGCAGGGGATGGACATCGAGCCACGTGCGCGGCAGGCGCTGCTGGATTTTGCCTGGCCGGGCAACGTGCGGCAGATGCGCAACGTGCTGCGCACGTTGGTGGCGCTTTGTGAGCATGACCACATAGTGCTTGCCGATCTTCCGGCAATCATCTCCAACACTGCTGGCCAGGGTGTTGCCCTTGACCGGCGACAAGCCAGCGCCAACGGCAATGGTGCACTAGGTGAAGGTGTCGCGGCACCTGTGCAAGCAGCCTTGCCGGTAACAGGGCCAGCACTGCTGGCGGATGTTGAATGCCAGGCGCTGTTGTCAGTACTGGAGGCAAATCGCTGGCACCTGACCCGGGTCGCCGAGCAGTTGGGCATCAGCCGCAACACCTTGTATCGAAAACTGCGCAAACACGGCATTGCCAGAGGCGCCTGAGCGAAACAGCGGGTGCGATTTTACGCGCCCTGGGCTACCCTGCCTCGACGTTTTGCGAGGTCGACCATGCATATTCATATTCTCGGTATTTGCGGCACTTTCATGGGTTCGCTGGCGGTGCTGGCCAAAGAGCTGGGCCACCATGTCACAGGGTCGGACGCCAATGTCTACCCCCCTATGAGTACCCAGCTCGAAGCCCAGGGCATCGAGCTGACCCAAGGCTACGACCCGGCCCAGCTGGACCCGGCGCCAGACCTTGTGGTCATTGGCAATGCCATGTCGCGGGGCAACCCGGCGGTCGAGTATGTGCTCAACAAGGGCTTGCCCTACGTGTCCGGCCCGCAGTGGTTGGCAGACCATGTGTTGCAGGGCCGCTGGGTGCTGGCCGTGGCCGGCACCCACGGCAAGACCACGACCAGCAGCATGCTGGCCTGGGTACTGGAGCACGCGGGCATGAGCCCTGGTTTCCTGATCGGTGGTGTACCGCAGAATTTCTCGGTGTCGGCCCGCCTGGGTGGTACCCCGTTCTTCGTGGTGGAGGCGGATGAGTACGACAGTGCCTTCTTCGACAAACGATCCAAGTTCGTTCACTACCACCCGCGTACTGCGATCCTGAACAATCTCGAGTTCGATCATGCGGACATCTTCCCTGATCTGGCTGCCATCGAGCGGCAGTTCCACCACCTGGTGCGTACCATTCCGAGCGAAGGCCTGGTGATCCACCCAACCACCGAGCAGGCGCTTGACCGGGTGATCGGCATGGGCTGCTGGACCCCGGTGCAGACCACCGGTGAAGGTGGCCAATGGCAGGCACGCTTGCTGAGCGCCGACGGCTCGCGCTTCGAAGTGCTGTTCGAGGGTGAAGCCCAGGGTGTGGTGGACTGGCCTCTGACCGGCCAGCACAACGTGGCCAATGCCCTGGCCACGTTGGCGGCGGCACGCCATGTAGGGGTAGTGCCTGCCATGGCGATCGAGGGTTTGAGCGCGTTCAAAAGCGTCAAACGGCGCATGGAGAAGGTCGCTGAAGTGCAGGGCGTGACCCTCTACGACGACTTCGCCCACCACCCGACGGCGATCGCCACCACCCTAGATGGCCTGCGCAAGCGGGTAGGCGAGGCGCCAGTAATCGCCATCATCGAGCCGCGCTCCAACTCGATGAAGCTGGGGGCGCACCGTGATGGCCTGCCGGAAAGCGTCAATGATGCCGACCAGGTCATCTGGTATGCGCCGGCCAACCTGGGCTGGGACTTGGCTGCCACGGCCGCGCAGTGCACCGTGCCGAGCGTCGTCGCCGACAGCCTCGAAGCGATCATCGAGCGGGTCAAGGGCCAGGCGCGGCCGGGGACGCACGTGGTGATCATGAGCAACGGCGGCTTTGGTGGCCTGCACAGCAAGTTGGCCGAGGCATTGAAGTGAACGGGCCGGAACGCATCACCCTGGCCATGACCGGTGCCTCCGGGGCGCAGTATGGCCTGCGCCTACTCGATTGCCTGGTGCGTGAGGACCGTGAGGTGCATTTCCTCATCTCCAAGGCTGCGCAACTGGTAATGGCCACCGAGACGGACGTGGTGCTGCCGGCCAAGCCCCAGGCCATGCAGGCGTTTCTGACCGAATACACGGGCGCTGCCGACGGGCAGGTCCGCGTGTATGGCAAGGAAGACTGGATGTCGCCGGTGGCCTCGGGCTCCGGTGCGCCGGCGGCGATGGTGGTGGTGCCCTGTTCCACCGGGACGCTGTCGGCCATCGCCACCGGTGCGTGCAACAACCTGATTGAGCGCGCCGCCGACGTGACGCTCAAGGAGCGTCGCCAGTTGATCCTGGTGCCGCGCGAGGCACCCCTGTCCACCATCCACCTGGAAAACATGCTCAAGCTGTCGCAGATGGGGGCGGTCATTCTTCCTGCGGCACCCGGTTTTTACCATCAGCCGCAGACCATCGATGATCTGGTCGATTTCGTGGTGGCGCGCATCCTCAATCTGTTGGATATCCCGCAGGACATGTTGCCGCGCTGGGGTGAGCATCACTTTGGGGTCGATGATTGAAGCGCGTGTTGGGTGGGGTGCTGGCGATGACATTGTTCAGTGGCTGCGCCACTGTGCGCACGCTGGATGCCAACAGCCCGGGTGCGCCGGTGGTGTATGCCGGGACCAGGCTGGATCTGTATGTGATCAATGGCGGATGTTGCCCAAAATATCGTTTCGGGGCCGAGGCCCCGGCCTTCCCGCGGCTGGACCTGCCGGGGAGCATGCTGCTCGATACCCTGATATTGCCACTGTCTTTGCTGACCGCAGCCGGTATCACGTTTCAGGCCAGCGGGGGCCTGTAAAGGCCGCCCGCCGGGGGCTGGGAGTGGTTTGCAGCCAAGCGCTAGATTTTCCCGAGGCGGCGCAGCTCATCGGACTCGACAATGCGAAGCCCGTCTTCTTCTTCCAGAGCCAGTCGCCACAGCGCGCGTGCCAAGGTGCAGGCTTCGATGCCGCGGTACTTGCCAGGGATCAGCCGTGCAAAAGGTGAGGCCAGACGTTCGCCAAGCCGTGGCTCGATGCGGTCCCCCAGCAGCAGCGACGGCCTGACGATCGTCAGCTGCGGCCAGTCCTGAGCCTTGAGTGCCTCTTCCATTTCGCCCTTGACCCGATTGTAGAAAATCGACGAGTTGGGATCGGCACCGATGGCGCTGACCACCAACAGGTGGCGTGCCCCCATTTCCCGGGCGCGCTTGCTGAAAGCCACGACCATGTCCAGGTCCACGGCGCGAAATGCCTGTTCGGAGCCCGCTTGCTTGAGCGTGGTGCCCAGGCAGCAATAGGCAATATCGACACGGCCAGCCAGTTGCGGGAGAAATACCGCCGGATCACCTACCGGGTTTTCCAGGTGCGGGTGCTTGGCCAGCGGCCGCCGGGTCGGTGCCAGGACACGGCTGATGGTCGGCTCGTTGAGCAGGCGGTCAAGCAGGTGTTCACCGGTCAGCCCAGTGGCTCCGGCAAGCAGGACATGCTGAGGCGTCAAGTACATGATGTCTCTCCCTTGTTACACACAAGCTTAGTGGTTGCCGGGCTTTTTTGCCTGTCGCTGCGTGTGCGCTTGTGCGGCATTACGCAAGGCCTCCTCGGCCTGTTGCTGGCGCAGTCGATGCCAATGGTCCAGTACTGCGGGCGGTGCCCAGAGTTGGGGCTCGGAGGCTTCGAACCCGTCCCTTCGTTCCCTTTCGGCAACACTGGTACGCGCCAGTTCAAACGCCTGTTTCAGGTCGTCGGTCTGGTTCAGCGCCTGGGCGAACAGGGCGTCACCGAAATAGGTGAAATCCGCTTCTTCCGAGCAGCCGAAGGACACCCGGTCCGCACGTGCGGCGGTCATGATCACCGTGCGCTCGTCTTTTAGGGGTGCAATATACCCCCCGGAATAGCAGGCGGAGATGACAATCACCTTGTCGCGCTCCTTGAGCGGCGCCAGGGCGCTGGCCAGCTGGTCGGCGGACAGGTCGGCCAGTTGCAGGCGCGGTTGGTCCAGCACCAGCTGGTGGTCCTGGCTACCGTGGCTGGTGAGGTAAATGAACACCAGGTCTTGCGGGCCAGTGCGCTCGGCCAGGGTGCGGGCGGCCCGGGTCAGGTTCTCGCGGGTGGCCATGGGCCGCGTCGCCAACTGGTCGCGGTGGTTGACCAGGGTGATCTGGCCGCGGGCGCCGAAGCGCACCTTGAGCATGTTGCTCACGTAATCGGCCTCGCGCATGAACACGCTCTGCTGGCCGTCGCCTGCCAGTACCAGGCTGTAGAGTTGGATCGGCGCAACGGAGCGTGGCACTCGGGCCAGGGCTTCATCCAGCAGCCGGCCCTGATTGAGCAGGCCCAGGTCGAGCGGGTCGGGCAGTAACTTGCCTGTTTGGTCGCGCACGCGTACCCCATTGACCCAGGTGCCGCTTTCAACCTTGCCATTGGCCAGGGTCAGTTTGCCTTGGCCGTGATAAGCATCGTTTTCGAAACCGCCTATGTAGGTGCTGCCATCGGGCAATCGCAGATTGCCCTGGCCGGACAGCCGCCAATCGATGAAGCTGCCCTTGTAGTGGCTGCCGTCACTGCCCAACAGTTCGCCTTGGCCAGTGAGCGAGCCATCCTTGAATTCGCCGATCCACACATCGCCGTCGGCATTTTCGTAGCGGCCGCGACCTTCCAGGCGGTTGTCCTTGAATTCGCCAATGTATTGCTCGCCATCGACGCTGTCGTAGGTGCCGCTGCCTTGCAACTGGCCATCGACGAAGCGGCCACTGAACTGGTTGCCGCTGGCATCGCTGCGCACGCCGGCCCCGTTGGGTTTGCCCTTGGCGAACAGCCCCTGGTAACGGCTGCCGTCGGCCAGTTCGAGCTGCCCCGCGCCTTCGTACTGGTCGTCCTTGAACTGGCCACGGTAGGTCTGGTCGGCCTGCTTGAGCGTGCCCTCGCCATCGCGCCGGCCATGACTGAAGGTGCCAGCGTAGTGGCTGCCCGGCGTGGTCAGGTCGCCCAGGCCATCGAACAGGCCAGCAGCGAACTGCCCGCGATAGACCTCGCCATTGCTGCCATGCCATTGGCCCTGGCCATGCCACTGACCATCCTTGAAACCCCCGGCGTACCAGCTGCCATTGGGGTAATCGATGCGCCCTTCGCCTTGCAGCAGGCCGTCCACCACTTGGCCCCGATAGCGGCCGCCGTCGGGCAGTCGGGCGTCCGGTGGCGACAGCGCTTCGCCATCGCCGCAGGCAGCGAGCATCAGTGTCAGGGCAAGGGGGAGCAGAGGACGCATGGCGGAATCCAGGCAAAAGATCTGCCGAGTATGCCGCACAATGGGGGCAATGAGACAGCCATGGCACGGGGCCGCGCGGCGGCCCCGAAGGCCGTCAGACGAAGCAGAGCGAAAGCGGTTGGGCAATATAGGCGGGCTTCTCTTCCCCCTCGATTTCAAGGGTCGCGGTCGCTTTGAGCAGCCACTGCCCAGGCTTTTTCTCCGTCACCTCGCCCAGCTCCACCTTCAGCCGCACCTTGCTGTCGACTTTCACCGGCTGAATGAAGCGCACGCTATCCAGGCCGTAGTTGACCACCATCTTCAACCCTTCAGGCAGCACGAGAATGTCTTCCATCAGCGTGGGGATCAACGACAGCGTCAGAAAGCCGTGCGCAATGGTGCCGCCGAACGGGGTTTTAGCCGCCTTTTCCGGGTCGACATGGATGAATTGAAAATCGCCGGTGGCCTCGGCGAACAGGTTGATGCGCTGCTGATCGATCTTCAGCCAGTCGGAGCGTCCCAGCTCCTTTCCAACGTACTGCGAAAGTTCGTTAACCGGTACATGGGGCATCGCGACTCTCCAGGTTCTCATTTGGTACGAAAGTGCAAGATCAGCACGGCGAACCGTTTCAGTCAAGTTGCCTGCTTTTCGGCGAATATCGGCATATAGGCAGGGCATGCTTATAATGGCCGGCATGCTCGAAGGAGATCCTTATGCTGTTGCGTGGTTTGACCTGGCTGGTGTTTTTTCAACTGCTGGGTACGGCGATCAATCATCTGCTCGTGCCGATTCTGCCGGGGCCGATTATCGGCCTGTTGCTATTGTTGTTCTTCCTGATGGCCCGTGGCGAAGTCGGCAAGCCGCTGAACGAAGCGGCCAGCAGCCTGTTGCGCTATCTGCCGTTGCTGTTGGTACCGCCAGCGGTCGGGGTAATGGTTTACGCCAAGGACATCGCGGCTGACTTCTGGGCCATCGCTGGGGCCTTGCTGATCTCTTGCCTGGTCACCCTGGTCTTCGTCGGTGTGCTGATGCAAACGCTGATGCATCGCCAACGCAAGCGCGAGGAGTTGCCATGAACCTGGACTGGCAAGGCGCGCTCGATGCTGTCGTCCACCACCCGCTGTTTGGTATCGGCGTTACATTGGGGGCTTACCAGATCGTGCTGGCGGCTTACGAAAAAACCCGCTGGATCTTCCTGCAGCCGGTGCTGGTGTCGATGCTGCTGGTCATTGGCGTATTGCTGGCCTGTGGCATCGACTACCGTGAATACCGCAAAAGCACCGAAATCATGAACATTCTTCTGGGGCCTGCTACGGTGGCCTTGGCCGTGCCGCTGTACCTCAACCTGCGGCGTATCCGTCAGCTGTTCTGGCCGACATTTACTACGCTGGTACTCGGGGGCCTGTTCGCCACGGTGTGCTGCCTGCTGCTGGGCTGGTGGTTCGGTGCCGAGCACATGATCCTGATGACCATGGCGCCCAAGTCGGTTACTTCGCCGATTGCCATGCTGGTGGCCGAACAGATTGGCGGCGTCGCGGCGCTGGCAGCGGTGTTCGTGCTGATCACTGGCGTGATCGGGGCCATTTTCGGCCCGGCGCTGTTGAGCCGTTTTGGTGTGAACAGCCCCGAGGCCCGTGGTATGTCGCTGGGTGTGACGGCGCATGCCGTAGGCACTTCGGTGGCCCTGCAGGAAAGTGACGAGTGCGGCGCGTTTGCCGCGCTGGCGATGAGCCTGATGGGGGTGGCCACGGCGGTTTTCCTGCCGCTGGCGGTCAGCCTGGTGGCTTGAGGAGTTGTGATGACGCTACCGCTGTTTCCCCTCAATACCGTGCTGTTTCCCGGTTGCCTGCTCGACCTGCAGATCTTCGAGGCGCGCTACCTGGACATGATCGGCCGCTGCATGAAACAGGGCACGGGCTTTGGCGTGGTGTGCATCCTCGAAGGTGAGCAGGTCGGCAAGGCGCCACCTGTGGTCGCGTCGATCGGCTGCGAAGCGATGGTCCGGGATTTCGTCCAGCAGGAAAACGGCTTGTTGGGCATCCGTGTGGAGGGGGTGCGGCGCTTCGAACTGAACCAAAGCGAGGTGCAGAAGGACCAGTTGCTGGTGGGTGACGTGCACTGGTTGCCCGAGCAGGCGGACAGCCCCTTGACCGAGCAGGATGATGACTTGCTCGCCCTGCTGGTGGCGCTGGGCGAGCATCCGATGGTCGAGGCCCTGGACATGCCCCGAGCGATCGATGGGCGCCAGGCGCTGGCCAATCAGCTGGCCTATCTGCTGCCGTTCATGGAGGAAGACAAGCTGGACCTGCTGGTGATCGACTCCCCATCAGAGCGGCTGGCAGAGATTCAGAGGCTGCTGGAGCGGATTCAAGGTGAATTGTTTGCCTGATTGATCAGGGCTGTCTGCATGGCCTCTTTGTGTTTTAGCTGCGAAGAGGCCACCACAGGCGACCTCAGTACTGGTAACGCGCCAGCGCATGCGGCAGTGCATGCATGGCAAAAAACGCCAGCAGCGCAATACAGGCCGGCAACACCAGCCACCACACCCGCTGTGGTAGTGCATTGAGCGGTTGACGGTACTGCACCAGCGTCAGGCTCGCTGCACATACGCAGCATGCCAGCAGGGCCCCGGCCAGCACGTCGGTCGGCCAGTGCGCCCCCAGGTATACCCGCGACAGGGCGATTGCCAGTGCCGGAATACAGCCCAGCATTACCCAGGTCAGGCGCATGCGCGGCGGTTGCGCGCGCCCGGCCAGCACCGCCAGCACCAGAAAGAACGCAAACGATGCCGAACTGTGCCCGCTGGGCATGCTGTAGCTGGTCAGCGGGTCGGTCAGCACTTCCGGGCGCGCCCGGGCGAACAGCCATTTCAACGAGCCATTGGCGATGGCCGTGCCCAGCAGTGTGGCGCCGGCGAACACGGCATGGCGCCATTGGCGGGCGAGCAGCAGCAAGGCGGTGAGCAGCCCGCCGAGGAACAGCTGGGTGCGGAAATCACCCAGGCGGGTCACCAGCACCACGGTCCCGTCGATGGCGCGGCTGCGGTGTTCCTGGACCAGGGTCATCACCCCTTGGTCGAACGCCTGAAGGTACGGCCAGCCCAGAAACACCCCGGCCAACGCCAGGAAGCTCAAGCCAGCGATCAGCCGGGTGCCGTGGCGCTGGTCGCGAATGCTGCTGTTCAGGCTCAGGCCGATCAACACTGCCAAAGTGCCTGCGACAATGCCGGCGTCGAGCCAGAAACCTTCCGGCAGCGGCAGGCGCATGGCCGCCCCAGTGGCCCAGCCCGGCAACAGGTAGGCCACCGACCAGCCGGCGCCCGCCACCAGGCTGACCGCGATGAACCGCGGTAGTGGCATGTCGAACATGCCGGCGACCATCGGCAGCATCGGTCGCAACGGGCCGATGAACCGGCCTACCAG
This sequence comes from Pseudomonas sp. NBRC 111131, assembly GCF_001320525.1. NCBI lineage: Bacteria > Pseudomonadati > Pseudomonadota > Gammaproteobacteria > Pseudomonadales > Pseudomonadaceae > Pseudomonas > Pseudomonas sp. NBRC 111131. The sequence continues at coordinate 71,345 of NZ_BCBH01000007.1, forward strand.
CAGGCTGGCGATGCCGTACCGTTGGAAATAGGCCTCGGCACTGCCGATCCATTCCGGGTGGTGACGCAGCAGTGGCAGGCGGCGGATGTTCTGGTGGAAGTATTTACCTATCGCGTAGGACAAGGCGTCACCGAGCACGCCACCGAGAAACCCCAGCAGCAATGTTTCACCCAGGCTGAAGGTGCCGCTGCCGGCCAGCACTGCCACCGCGAACAGTAATACCGTGCCTGGCACGATGATGCCGGCGATGGCCAGGCACTCGATGCAAGCCACCAGGAAGATGGCCAGGCCAAGCCACTGCGGGTTTGCACTGAGCCAGCCAGTCAAGCTGTCGAGCCATTGGCCCATGTTTCAGCTTCCTTCTTGAGTGAGGGGGCGTTCAATTATGGAGAAGTCCCGCCCTTCGACCTGGCCACGGCGCAGCGGGTTCCGGGTGCAGAAACGGGCAAATTCGGCGTCGACGAAGCGGTAGGGCAAATGCTCGTCGCGGCCATGGGGGATGCCCAGGCGTGCTGCCTGGATAACCTTCGGTACGGCGATGCCGCAATCTTCGACGTACAGGCGCTCGGCGTCGAAACGCTGGGCGTCCCAATCCGGCACTTTCAGGCCCAGGGCGCGACACAGCAGGGTCTGGCCGGCACACAGGCGCTCGGCGGGCCGCAGGTTGCCACTGGCATCGGGGTTGTTCAACTGCATCTGGGCCAGGCTGTTGGCATCGGAAATGGCGTCCACCCAGGGGTAGGCGGACTTTATCAATACCGCGTTGCCAGGGCCGTGGGCGCTGAAGTTCAGCGAGTCGCCGCCGCGGGCGTAATACATATAGATGTGCCCACCGTCGAGGAACAGCGCCTTGCGTTTCTCGGTATAGCCAAGCGAGGCGTGGCTACCCTTGTCGGTGAGGTAGTAGGCCTCGGTCTCGATGATTCGCGCTGCCAGCCACAGGTCGCCATGGCGATGGCGGATGACCTTGCCCAGCAGGGCCTTGGCCAAGGTTTGGGCGTCGCGATCGAAGAAGCTGTCGGGCAGGGCGCGGGCAGGGCAGGGGGTGGTGTCTGGCATGCTGGCGGTTCGTCGTGGTGAAGGCGCGGATGATAGCAATGAATGGCTTAATCGAGGCTGAATCAGGACAACTCGTTAAGACCGGTTACATCTTTCCTACCTCTTTCGATCAGCCATTTTCTACCATCCGCCACCCGCCGCTGGGCGTATACCTGTACGACAGTTATAATCAGTCGATTTCCCCTTCGCCAAGACATCGAACCCATGACTGAGTCCGTTCTTGACTATATGACCCGTTTGGGTCGCTCCGCTCGCCAGGCGTCCCGGGTGATCGCGCGTGCCAGCACCGCGCAGAAGAACCGCGCCCTGCAGGCCGCCGCCGATGCGCTGGACGCCGCCCGTGCCGAGCTCGCCGCAGCCAACGAACTGGACCTGGCCGCCGGCCGTGCCAATGGCCTGGAGCCGGCGCTGCTGGACCGCCTGGCACTGACTCCGGCGCGCATCGACGGCATGATCACCGGCCTGCGTCAGGTGGCCAGCCTGCCGGACCCGGTCGGCGCCATCCGTGACATGAGCTATCGCCCGTCGGGCATCCAGGTCGGCAAGATGCGTGTACCGCTGGGGGTGATCGGGATCATCTACGAGTCGCGTCCCAATGTGACCATCGATGCCGCCAGCCTGTGCCTGAAGTCGGGCAACGCCACCATCCTGCGTGGGGGCTCCGAGGCCATCCACTCCAACCGCGCGATCGCCACCTGCATCCAGCGCGGCCTGGCCGAAGCCGACCTGCCGGCGGCCGTGGTGCAAGTGGTCGAGACCACCGACCGGGAAGCCGTCGGCGCGCTGATCAGCATGCCGGAGTTCGTCGATGTCATCGTCCCCCGCGGTGGCCGTGGCCTGATCGAGCGCATCAGCCGTGATGCCCGGGTGCCGGTGATCAAGCACCTGGACGGTATCTGCCATGTCTATGTGGCTGAGCATGCCGATCTGGACAAGGCCTGGCGCGTTGCCTTCAATGCCAAGACCTACCGTTATGGCATTTGCGGTGCGATGGAAACCCTGTTGGTCGATCAGCGCGTGGCGCAAGGCTTCCTGCCAGAAATGGCCCGTCGCTTCCAGGAAAAAGGCGTCGAGCTGCGTGGCTGCGAACGTACCCGTGCACTGATCGAGGCCAAGCCGGCCACAGAAGACGATTGGCATACCGAGTACCTCGACGCTATTCTGTCGGTCCGTGTGGTCGACGGCCTGGACCAGGCCATCGAGCACATCAACCACTATGGCTCGCACCACACCGACTCGATCATCACCGAACACCAGGGCCAGGCTCGCCAGTTCATGGCTGAGGTCGACTCGGCGTCGGTGATGCTCAATACCCCGACGTGCTTCGCCGATGGTTTCGAATACGGCCTGGGTGCAGAAATCGGCATCTCCACCGACAAGCTGCACGCCCGTGGCCCGGTCGGCCTGGAAGGGCTGACCTGCGAGAAGTATGTCGTGATCGGCGACGGCCAGCTACGCGGCCAGGAGTCCTGCTGAGTTGAGCAAGGCCCAGGCAGTCCGGCGTATCGGCATTCTCGGTGGTACTTTCGACCCCGTGCACATCGGCCACCTGCGCAGCGCGCTGGAGGTGGCCGAGTTCATGGCGCTGGATGAACTGCGCCTGCTGCCCAACGCCCGTCCGCCGCACCGCGACACCCCGCAAGTGGCAGCCGAAGATCGCCTGGCCATGGTGCGCAGCGCCGTGCAGGGCGTCGAGTGCCTGAGCGTGGATGCCCGTGAGCTTGAGCGTGACAAGCCGTCGTACACCATCGATACGCTGGAATCGATCCGTGCTGAACTGGGCGCCGACGACCAGCTGTTCCTGGTGCTCGGTTGGGACGCCTTCTGCGGCTTGCCGGGCTGGCACCGCTGGGAAGAACTACTGCAACACTGTCACATCCTGGTGCTGCAACGCCCGGATGCCGACGTTGAACCCCCTGACGAGCTGCGCAACCTGCTGGCTGCGCGCTCCGAGAGCGATCCCACCGCCATGTCCGGCCCGGCGGGGAATATTTCGTTCGTCTGGCAGACGCCGCTCGCGGTGTCGGCTACACAGATCCGACAGCTGCTGGCCAGCGGCAAATCGGTGAGGTTCCTGGTGCCGGACGCCGTACTGGCCTACATCGAGGCGCACGAACTGTATCGTGTGCCTAACTGACGGTGCCCTGCGGGCGCCTCATCCTACGAGTTGAACGAGTTTTATATGAGCAAGCAAAAAATCAATGGCGAAGAACTGGTCAAACTGACCATTAGCGCTCTGGAAGACGTCAAGGCCCAGGATATCCAGGTCATCGACGTGCGCGAGAAGCACAGCCTGACCGACTACATGATCATTGCCACCGGTACCTCCAACCGCCAGATCAACGCAATGCTGGAAAAGGTCCGTGAAGCGGTCAAGAAAGAAGGCGCGCAGCCGCTGGGCGAAGAAGGCAAGGGCGACAGCGACTGGGTGTTGCTGGACCTCAACGACGTCATCGTGCACATGATGACCGCCGCTGCCCGCCAGTTCTACGACCTGGAGCGCCTGTGGCTGGGTGCCGAGCAAAGCCGTGCGGCCGATGCCAAGCACCACAGCCCGGAAAACGCCAGCGACTACTTCACCGACAAGCTCAAAGACCGGGAATAAGGAAGCGTCGTGCGTCTGCGCCTGATCGCGGTCGGCTCGCGCATGCCCAAGTGGGTCGAGGAAGGCTGGCATGAATATGCCAAGCGCCTGCCCCAGGAGCTGTCGCTAGAGCTGGTGGAAATTCCGCTGAACACCCGTGGCAAGAATGCCGACGTCGCCCGCCTGATCCGTCAGGAGGGCGAGGCCATGCTGAGCAAGGTTCAACCCGGGGAACGCATTGTCACCCTCGAGGTCCATGGCAAGCCCTGGAGTACCGAGCAGCTGGCGACCGAGCTGGACCGCTGGCGCCTGGACTCGCGGACGGTGAACCTGATGGTGGGCGGCCCGGAAGGGCTGGCACCGGAGGTCTGTGCGCGGGCCGAGCAACGCTGGTCGTTGTCGCCGCTGACGTTGCCGCACCCGTTGGTAAGGATACTCATCGGCGAGCAGATCTATCGCGCCTGGACAGTGTTGTCCGGGCACCCTTACCACAAATGAGCCTGTAAGCAGTCAGATGTCGCAGCCGATCCGTCTCAAGGACCACGAGAAAGACGCCCGCCTGGTGCGTAACCGCGTCGTGGTCGGCGCGGTGGCGATCATCCTGCTCATTTGCGTGCTGATTGCGCGGCTTTACTACCTGCAGATCATCCAGTACGACTATCACTCGACGCTGTCGGAGAACAACCGGGTGCACGTGCAGCCGATCCCGCCGACCCGCGGGCTGATCTTCGACCGCAACGGCGTGGTCGTTGCCGACAACCGGCCTAGTTTCAGCTTGTCGATGACTCGCGAGCGTGCCGGTGATTGGCAGGCAGTACTGGACAGCATCGTTGAAGTGCTGGAGCTGACACCCGATGACCGTGCGCTGTTCGAAAAACGCATGAAGCAGGGGCGGCGGCCCTTCGAACCGGTGCCCATTCTGTTCGAGTTGAACGAAGAGCAGATCGCCCGTGTGGCGGTCAACCAGTTCCGTCTGCCGGGTGTGGAAGTGGTCGCCCAGTTGGTGCGGCATTACCCGCAGGGGGCACATTTTGCGCACTCGGTCGGCTACGTGGGGCGGATCAACGAGAAAGAGCTCAAGACCCTTGATCCGGTCAACTACAGCGGCACCCACCACATCGGCAAGACCGGCATCGAACGGTTCTACGAAGACGACCTGCACGGCCAGGTCGGCTACGAAGAAGTCGAGACCAACGCCCGTGGCCGGGTGCTGCGGGTGCTCAAGCGCACCGACCCGAAGCCGGGCAAAGACATTGTGCTGAGCCTGGACATCAAGTTGCAGGAAGCCGCCGAAGCAGCCCTGGGCGGCCGTCGGGGGGCCGTGGTGGCGCTCGACCCACGCACTGGCGAAGTGCTGGCGATGGTCAGCCAACCGAGCTTCGACCCCAACCTGTTCGTCACCGGCATCAGTTTCAAAGCCTACGCCGAATTGCGCGATTCGATCGATCGCCCGTTGTTCAACCGTGTGTTGCGTGGCCTGTATCCGCCGGGCTCGACCATCAAGCCGGCGGTGGCCATCGCTGGCCTGGACAGTGGTGTGGTCAACGCCAGCAGCCGGGTGTTCGACCCCGGTTACTACCAGTTGCCCAACTACGATCACAAATACCGTAACTGGAACCGCACCGGCGACGGTTGGGTCGACCTGGATACCGCCATCATGCGATCCAATGACACCTACTTCTACGATCTTGCCCACAAAATGGGCATTGATCGGCTATCCACTTACATGAACAAGTTCGGCATCGGCCAGAGGGTCGCCCTCGACATGTTCGAGGAGTCGTCCGGCCTGATGCCATCGCGTGAGTGGAAGCGCGCCACCCGCCGGCAAGCCTGGTTCCCGGGGGAAACCCTGATCCTGGGGATCGGCCAGGGCTACATGCAGGCCACGCCGCTGCAACTGGCGCAAGCCACTGCGCTGATCGCCAACAAGGGTGTGTGGAATCGCCCGCACCTGGCCAAGACCATCGAAGGCCAGCAGCCGGTGGACCCTAACCCCATGGATGACATCGTTCTGCGTGACAAATCCGATTGGGCCAAGGTCACCCACGGCATGGAGCAGGTGATGCACAACGCCCGTGGCACGGCACGCAAGGCAGCGGCCGGTGCGCAATACCGCATTGCCGGCAAGAGCGGTACCGCCCAGGTGGTGGCCATCAAGCAAGGCGAAAAATACGACCGCAACAAACTTCAGGAGCGTCACCGTGACCACGCGTTGTTCGTCGCCTTCGCCCCGGCCGATGCGCCGAAGATCGTGGTGTCGGTGATGGTCGAGAACGGCGAGTCCGGCTCCGGTGTCGCCGCGCCCGTGGTGCGGCAGATCATGGATGCCTGGTTGCTCGATGAAAGCGGCCGGCTCAAGCCTGAGTACGCTCCTGCCACCGTCGCCCAGGAAAAGGCCCTGTGAAGAACAATTTCGATCGCATGCTCTCCAGCGAGGACGTGATGCGTCGACGCGCCAGCTTCCTGCAGCGCATCCACATCGACGGCCCCCTGCTGGTCATTCTGCTGACCCTCGCGGCTGGCAGCCTGTTCGTGCTGTATTCGGCCAGTGGCAAGAACTGGGACCTGCTGCTCAAGCAGGCTACCTCGTTCGGCATCGGCCTGGTGTCGATGTTCGTCATCGCCCAGCTCGAGCCTCGTTTCATGGCCCGCTGGGTGCCGCTGGCCTACCTGGCCGGGGTGTTCCTGCTGATCGTGGTGGATGTGATGGGGCACAACGCCATGGGTGCCACGCGCTGGATCAACATCCCCGGGGTGATCCGCTTCCAGCCCTCGGAATTCATGAAGATCATCATGCCGGCGACCATCGCCTGGTACCTGTCCAAGCGCACCTTGCCGCCGCACCTCAAGCATGTGGCCATCAGCCTGGTGCTGATCGGCATGCCGTTCATCCTCATCGTGCGCCAGCCGGACCTGGGGACTGCGCTGCTGATTCTGGCCTCCGGTGCATTCGTGCTGTTCATGGGGGGGCTGCGCTGGCGCTGGATCCTGAGCGTGGTCACGGCAGCGGTGCCGGTGGCCGTGGCGATGTGGTTCTTTGTCATGCACGACTACCAGAAGCAGCGGGTACTGACCTTCCTCGACCCGGAAAGCGACCCGCTGGGCACTGGCTGGAACATCATCCAGTCCAAGGCGGCGATCGGCTCGGGCGGGGTGTTTGGCAAGGGTTGGCTGTTAGGCACCCAGTCGCACCTGGACTTCCTGCCGGAGAGCCACACCGACTTCATCATTGCGGTGCTGGGTGAGGAGTTCGGCCTGGTCGGCATTTGCCTGCTGCTGATTGTCTACCTGTTGCTGATCGGCCGCGGGCTGATGATCACTGCGCAGGCGCAGACCTTGTTCGGCAAGCTGCTGGCGGGCAGCCTGACCATGACTTTCTTTGTGTATGTGTTCGTCAATATCGGTATGGTCAGCGGCCTTCTGCCCGTGGTGGGCGTGCCGCTGCCCTTCATTAGCTATGGCGGAACTTCGTTGGTGACGCTGCTGTCAGCGTTTGGCGTTCTGATGTCGATCCATACGCACCGCAAATGGATCGCACAGGTTTGAATAAGGTGAAGAATTTAATGCAAGCAGTGCGTAACTGGGCTGCCCGTTGTGCGCCGTGGATTGGCGCGGTGGGCCTGTTCGGCGCTGTCCAGCAGGCTCACGCCGGCGATTACGACGGTTCGCCGCAAGTGGCCGAGTTCGTCGGCGAGATGGCCCGCGACTACGGCTTTGCCAGCGAGCAACTGATGGGCGTGTTCCGTGAGGTGCAGCGCAAGCAATCGATCCTCGACGCCATTTCGCGTCCGGCCGAACGGGTCAAGCCGTGGAAGGAGTATCGCCCGATGTTCATCACCGACGCGCGCATCGCGCGAGGGGTGGACTTCTGGCGCCAGCACGAAGCCGTGCTGGCCCGCGCCGAGCAGGAATATGGCGTGCCGGCGCAATACATCGTGGCGATCATCGGTGTGGAAACCTTCTTTGGTCGCAACACCGGCAACTACCGGGTGATCGATGCGCTGTCCACCTTGGGTTTCGACTACCCGCCGCGTGCCGAATTCTTCCGCAAGGAGCTGCGTGAATACCTGCTGCTGGCCCGTGAAGAACAGCTCGACCCGCTGACGCTCAAGGGCTCCTATGCCGGCGCCATGGGCCTGCCGCAGTTCATGCCGAGCAGTTTCCGCAATTACGCCGTGGACTTCGATGGCGACGGCCACATCAATATCTGGAACAACCCGGACGACGCCATCGGCAGCGTCGCCAGCTACTTCAAGCGCCATGGCTGGGTCGCCGGCCAGGGTGTGGTCAGCCGCGCCCAGGTCAGTGGCGAGCGGGCCGACGAGGGCCTGACCACCGGCATTGAGCCGGTGAAAACGGTTGCACAGTTGCGGGCGCTGGGCTGGTCGAGTCATGATGCGCTGCGCGATGATCTGCCAGTTACCGCCTTCCGCCTGGAAGGTGAAAACGGTCCCGAGTACTGGATGGGCCTGAAGAACTTCTACGCGATCACTCGCTACAACCGCAGCGTGATGTATGCCATGGCCGTGCATCAGCTTTCGGAACAGCTGGTCCTAGCACGGGGCGTCAAGTAAATGCGCGCAATATTCTCTGCCAACACCTTCAAGCTGCTGACCTGCATGACCGTCGGCATGCTGCTGGTCAGCTGTTCCTCCAGCCGCCCGACCACGCAGCAAAGCGGTAACACCGTGCGCTCGCAGCCCGGCCTGGACATCAATCGGGCCCACAAGGACGGTGCGCCGTGGTGGGACGTGGATGTGAACAAGATCCCCGACGCGACGCCGACCGTGCACACCGGTGCCTACAAGGCCAACCCTTACACTGTGCTGGGCAAGACCTATTACCCGATGCAGGACGCGCGCAACTACCGCGCCGAGGGGACCGCGTCGTGGTATGGCACCAAGTTCCACGGGCAGAACACCGCCAACGGCGAGCTGTACGACCTCTATGGCATGAGCGCGGCGCACAAGACACTGCCGCTGCCGGCCTACGTACGGGTGACCAACCTGGCCAACGGGCGCAGCGTAATCCTGCGGGTCAATGATCGTGGCCCGTTCTATTCCGACCGCATCATCGACTTGTCGTACGCGGCGGCGAAGAAGCTTGGCTATGCCGAAATCGGCACTGCGCATGTGCGCGTAGAAGGCATTGACCCGCAGCAATGGTGGGCCCAGCGTGGCCAGCAACCGCCACTGGTGCTCAAGGAACCCCAGGTGGCCCAGACCCAGGCGATCCCGGCCAGCACCGGGCGTGTCGAACAATGGACGCCGCCACCGCAGCAACATGCGGCGCCGGTGGTGCCGGTGCAAGTGGGTGGCAACAATGTGCCGGGCAACAACGGCGGCAGCTTCCTGCAGGTTGGCGCCTTCGCCAACCCGGACGCCGCCGAGCTGCTGCGCTCGAAGCTCAGCACCATGGTCAGCGCGCCAGTGTTCATCAGCTCCATCGTGCGTAACCAGCAGACCCTGCACCGCGTGCGCCTGGGGCCGATCGGCAGCCAGGGCGAGATCCAGCAGGCACAGGACAGCATCCGCCTGGCGAACCTTGGGCAAGCCAAGCTGGTCACAGCTGACTGACCGTGTTGCTTTCTTCGCGGGTAAAGCCGCTCCCGCAGGGTGTTGCACTGCCTTGCGGGCGCGGCTTTACCGGCGAAGAAGGCGACGTCAAACTGTCGGTTTTGTCATGAATTGCGGGGCGCGGATATGTACAATGTCCGCTTTTGCCCGCGGCGACACGCAGCCGCATTTTGCGGGCCTGGCCGAAGGCCACAAAAACTAGACTGACTGGCGCTGGGCACACGATGTGGCCCAGGGAACATCTCAGACCATTAGCGATTTTCGAGAGACGGATGAACATCACCAACCTTGCCAAACGACTTTGCCTGCCCGTACTGCTGATGATCACGCCGGTTGCCTTCGCAGCCGAGCAGATGATGCCATCGCCACCGCAGCTGGCCGCCAAGTCCTACGTACTCATGGACGCGTCCAGCGGCAACGTGCTGGTCGAGAACAACGGTGACGAGCGCCTGCCGCCAGCCAGCCTGACCAAGCTGATGACTGCCTACATCGCCACCCTGGACATCCGCCGCGGCCAGATCGGTGAGAACGACCCGGTCACCGTCAGCGAAAATGCCTGGCGCACCGGTGGTTCGCGCATGTTCATCAAGGTGGGCAGCCAGGTCACCGTCAGCGACCTGCTGCACGGCATCATCATCCAGTCGGGTAACGACGCTTCGGTCGCCCTGTCCGAGCACATCGCCGGCAGCGAAGACGCTTTCGCCGACATGATGAACAAGACTGCCGCCGACCTGGGCATGTCCAACAGCCACTTCATGAACCCGACTGGCCTGCCGAACCCGGAGCACTACTCCTCGGCCCACGACATGGCCCTGCTGGCCCGTGCGATCATCGACGAAGACCCGGCGCACTACGCGATCTACTCGCAGAAAGAGTTCTTCTGGAACAACATCAAGCAGCCAAACCGCAACCTGCTGCTGTGGCGTGACAAGACCGTCGACGGCCTGAAGACTGGCCACACCGACGAAGCGGGCTACTGCATGGTCGCCTCCGCCGTACGTGACGGCCAGCGCCTGATCGCCGTGGTGTTCGGTACCAACAGCGAGCAGGCGCGTGCCGCCGAGACCCAGAAGCTGCTGACTTACGGTTTCCGCTTCTTCGAAACCCAGACCTTCTACCAGAAGGGCACCGAGCTGACTCAGGCGCCAGTCTGGAAAGGCGCCACCAGCCAGGTGAAGGCTGGTCTGGCCAACGACCTGACCATGACTATGCCTAAAGGCCAATTGAAGCGCCTGCAGGCTTCGATGACCATGAACCCGCAGCTCACCGCGCCGATCGCCAAAGGTGACGTGATCGGCAAAGTGGAAGTCAAACTGGACGAGAACGTGGTTCACAGCGCCGACCTGATCGCCCTCGATGGCGTCGAGGAAGGTGGTTTCTTCCGTCGTATGTGGGATAGCATCCGTCTATTCTTCTACGGGTTGTTCAACTGATACGTGACCTGCATGCCCCCGCTCATCTTGCGGGGGCGTTGTTGTTGCCACGGCTTACGAGGCCGTTTCCGCCATGAGCGAACCTGACGTCAAGTCACACAAAATCGAATTCCCCTGCGTCGATTACCCGATCAAGGTCATCGGCGACACCGTTGTCGGCTTCAAGGACATGGTGATCGAAGTCCTGAGCAAGCACGCCAAGGTCGACCTTTCCACCCTGGCCGAGCGCCAGAGCAAGGAAGGCAAGTACACCACGGTGCAATTGCACATCGTTGCCGAAAGCGAGAACCAGCTACACGACATCAACAGTGCCTTGCGCGCGACTGGCATCGTGAAAATGGTGCTCTGATGCCCGCTTGTCTCGGCTTTCGCGACCTTGGCCTGCAGCGCTATGAACCCGTGCTGGAGGCCATGCGTCGCTTTACCGAGCAGCGTAGCCCGGACAGCCAGGACGAAGTCTGGCTGGTCGAGCACCCCGCGGTCTTCACCCAGGGCCAGGCCGGCAAGGCCGAGCACCTGTTGGTGCCGGGCGATATCCCGGTGGTGCAGACAGACCGCGGCGGCCAGGTGACCTACCATGGCCCCGGGCAACTGGTGGCCTACCTGTTGCTGGACGTGCGCCGCCTGGGCTTTGGCGTGCGCGAACTGGTCAGCCGCATCGAGCAGACGCTGATCGAGCTACTGGCCAGCTACGGTATCAGCGCCGCTGCCAAGCCCGATGCGCCGGGTGTCTATGTCGATGGAGCGAAGATCGCCTCCCTCGGCCTGCGAATCCGCAACGGCCGTTCTTTTCACGGCCTTGCTCTGAACGTGGATATGGACCTTGCGCCATTCCGCCGAATCAACCCCTGTGGGTATGCGGGGCTGGCCATGACCCAGTTGCGCGACCTGGCAGGTCCGATCGAACTCGACGAGGTCAGGACAAGGCTGCGCGGACAGCTGGTCAAGCACCTCGACTATGCTGAGCAGACGACCCTGACGGGCGGAATCGACTGAATATGACAACTGTGCAAGAAGCCGTGCCGAACCTGATACCTACCCAGGATGCCACCGCGCGCCCAGCGCCGAAGAAAGTGGAAGCTGGGGTCAAGCTGCGGGGAGCCGATAAGGTCGCGCGCATCCCGGTGAAGATCATCCCCACTGACGAGCTGCCGAAAAAGCCCGACTGGATCCGTGTGCGCATCCCGGTTTCCCCCGAGGTAGACCGCATCAAGCAACTGCTGCGCAAGCACAAGCTGCACAGTGTCTGCGAAGAGGCATCCTGCCCGAACCTGGGCGAGTGCTTCTCTGGCGGCACCGCGACCTTCATGATCATGGGTGACATCTGTACCCGTCGCTGCCCGTTCTGTGACGTCGGCCACGGCCGGCCCAAGCCATTGGATGTGGACGAGCCGAAGAACCTGGCCGTCGCCATCGCCGACCTGCGCCTGAAGTACGTGGTGATTACCTCGGTGGACCGCGACGACCTGCGTGACGGCGGTGCTCAGCACTTCGCCGATTGCATCCGTGAGATCCGCGCGTTGTCGCCGGGCGTGCAGCTTGAGACGCTGGTGCCGGACTACCGTGGCCGTATGGACGTGGCCCTGGAGATCACCGCGCAAGAGCCGCCGGATGTCTTCAACCACAACCTCGAAACCGTCCCGCGCCTGTACAAGGCCGCCCGCCCAGGTTCGGACTACGACTGGTCGCTGGACCTGCTGCAGAAGTTCAAGCAGATGGTGCCGCATGTGCCGACCAAGTCGGGCCTGATGCTCGGCCTGGGCGAAACCGACGAGGAAGTGATCGAGGTGATGCACCGCATGCGCGAGCATGACATCGACATGCTGACCCTCGGCCAGTACCTGCAGCCTTCGCGCAGCCACTTGCCGGTGCAGCGCTTCGTTCACCCGGACACCTTTGCCTGGTTCGCCGAGGAAGGCTACAAAATGGGCTTCAAGAACGTCGCGTCGGGCCCGCTGGTGCGTTCGTCCTACCACGCCGACCAGCAGGCTCACGAAGCCAAGATCAAGCTCTGATCCTGGTTTGAGCCCTACATGCCGATGCGCGCCGAAAGGCGGCATCGGCATTGTTGTTTTGGCGTCATGCACTGCAAGGAGTCGCAATGATTTGCACTGAGACCTTTGACCCTCGCTTGCCCGCCGCGCTGCCGGGTAACGCCTGCTTTGCCATCGTCGCGCCGGCCGGACCGGCTCGGCTGGATGCGCAGAAGGCCAGCCAGTGGTTTGCCAGCCGCGGCTACAGGTGCCGTATCTATCCGGGGGTCGATCAAGCTGAAGGTTATCTGGCTGGCGCGGACCAGCAACGCCTGCAGGATCTGCACGATGCCTTTGCCAACCCGGCCATCGATGCCATTTTGTGCATGCGTGGTGGCTACGGCAGCATGCGCCTGCTCGATCAGCTCGACTTTGAGCTGATCCGCCGTAACCCCAAGCCGTTGATCGGCTATAGCGATATCACAGCGCTGCACCTGGCCATCTTCCGGCATACCGGCTTGCTGGCCTTCCATGGGGCGATGCTCAATGCTGACCTGCTGGGGGCCAAGCGGGAGCCGACCGAGTCCTCGCTACTGGCACAACTGAGCGGGCAACTGGGGGAGGGCGATGCCATTGCGCATCCGGCCGATTTTGCCTTGAGTTGCATCGTACCGGGTGTTGCCAGCGGGCGTTTGCTGGGCGGTAACCTGTCGATACTGGGCGCAACCCTGGGGACGATGGCCGAGATCGATACGCAGGGCAGCATCCTGTTCATCGAGGACGTCAATGAGCCCCTGTACCGGGTCGACCGTTTGCTGACTCAGTTGCGCCTGGCTGGCAAGCTGGAGGGGGTGAAGGGTGTGCTGGTGGGGGATTTCGCCGGGATTACCGTGGCGGCTTTGACACCGCTGTTGCAGGACATCTTTGGCCCGCTGGGCGTGCCGGTACTGGCTGGCTGGCGCAGTGGGCATTGTGATCCGAATGTGTGTTTGCCGCTGGGGGGCGAGGTGGTGCTCGACAGCGAGAAGCTGAGCCTGGTGTTGGCGCAAGACCTGTTCAGGGGTTGAATATTTGGGGCCGCTCGGCGGCCCACCGCTGGCATGCCAGCTCCGACAAGGCTGTACCTGTGGGAGCCGGCTGCACGCCTGGGTTTCAGCGCTGGCGCAGGCTATCGAGCAGCTTGTGCGTCGGATAGCCGTCTGCCGGCCACCCAAGCGCCTGCTGGGCATTACGAATGGCCTTGCGGGTGTTGGCACCGATGATGCCGTCCGGGTTGCCTGCCTCGTGCCCGCTGGCATTGAGCAGGTTCTGCAGCTCCATGCGTTCGCTGCGGCTCAACGGCAGGTCCTCCTTCGGCCAACTGCCGGCAATGAAGCCCCACCCTGAGAAACGATCGCCCAGCAGGCTCACCGCCAGTGCGTAGGACGATGAGTTGTTGTACCTGAGGATCGCGCGGAAATTGTCCAGCACCAAGAAGGCCGGGCCTCGAGCGCCAGCCGGCAGCAGCAGGGCGGCAGACAACTCGTTGCTGCCCGCCGGCAATTGCGTGCCCGCGGGCAGTTTCACACCCATTTGCAGCCATTCGCTGACCGGCTTGCGCAGCGAGCCGTCGGCCAGCCAGTAGTCGAACCCTGCCGGTACCTGCACCTCGAAGCCCCAGGGCTGGCCGCGCTTCCAGCCCGAGCTTTGCAGATAGTGGGCCGTCGAGGCCAGGGCGTCTGGGGTGCTGTTCCAGATATCCCGGCGGCCATCACCGTCGAAGTCCACGGCGTGGGTGTTGTACGTGGTCGGAATGAACTGGGTCTGGCCCATGGCGCCGGCCCACGAGCCGCGCATGGCCTCGGGCTGGATGTCGCCATGCTGGATGATCTGCAGCGCGGCGATCAGCTGGTCTTGGGCAAACTGTGGGCGGCGGCCCTCGTAGGCAAGGGTGGCCAGTGAGCGAATCACTGACTTGCTGCCCTGGAACTGGCCGAAGTTACTCTCCATGCCCCATACCGAGACCAGCACCTGGCGGTCAACGCCATAGCGCTGTTCGATTCGGCTCAGCAGTTCGGCATTCTGCTCCAGCAGCTTCTTGCCGTTTCGTACCCGCAGGGGCGACAGTGCGCCTTCGAGGTACTCCCACACCGGGCGGGTGAATTCGGGCTGGCTGCGATCGGCCTTGATCACGTCCATGTCGGGTGTCACGCCGATGAACGCACGGTCAAAGGTGCTTGCCGAAATACCCGCTTGCAGCGCCTGCTGACGGAAGCCGGCCTGCCATTGGGCAAAGGTCTGCAGCGGCTGGATGTCAGTGCTGACGTCGGGCGTGGCGCTGGGCAGGGTCACTACCGGCGCGGGCTGGGCAGGTGCCAGCGGCAGGGCGTCGGCGGCGGTGGGTTTTTCCGCACAGGCGACGAGCAGGATGAAGCTGGAGGCCGCGAGCAGTTGGCGGGATTTCCAACGGGGGAGAAGGCTGAAGGGCATGCACAGATCCAGAATTTCAGGTCAGGTGCCGACCATACCATGCCTGCGCTTTCGATGCTTTCATGCGGCCAAAAAGTAAGAAGCCTCCCAATCTCTCGATTGGAAGGCTTCGCGGCGGTAGCTGCCTTTGCCTTTGTTCGGTTGTTCCTGGCGGCAGCGGAACAGTGGCTGGGCGATGATCGACTTGGCCTTGTTGGGGCCGTGCTTTTTCGGCTTTTTGCTCATGGCGATAATCCCGTTTGGGGTGGATTGCGGGGCGGACTGTAGGCCCGAAGAGAGGGCAGGGCCAATTGATTGTGTATATGGAAAGGGGGCGGGGATGCCTGGCTCACTCGGGCGGCAGTACCAGGCGCTGCCCAGCCATGAGCAGCGACAAACGTGACAGCCCGGTCCAGGGCGAACCCTCGGCCTGCCCTTTGATCTGGGCATCGATGCGCTGGGCATCCTGCAGCAACTGCGCCCAACGCTGCGCCGAAAGACGCTGCAGGGCTTTGCTGACCAGTGGGCGACGTTTGTCCCACACCGGTGGCCTGGCCTGGCTGAAGGCCTTGTCCAGCGGCACGCCCTGGCTGAACTGCTGGGCCAACCCAGCCAGCAGGCGCAGCTCACGGGCCAGCGCCCAGAGAATCACCGGGGGCTCCACGCCTTCGCCACGCAGGCCTTCGAGCATGCGCAGGGCATGCGCGGCCTCGCCATTGAGGATGGCATCGACCAGGCCAAACACATCGAAGCGCGCGCTGTCGGCCACGGCAGATTGCACCGTTTCGACGGTGATCTGGTTGCCTTCGGCGAGCAGTTTGAGCTTTTCGATTTCCTGGGCCGCAGCCAGCAGGTTGCCTTCGACCCGCGCAGCGATCAGGTCGACCGCATCGCGCTGCGCCGAGAGCCCGGCCTGGGCCAGGCGTTGGTTGATCCATTGTGGCAACTGTTGGGCGTCCACCGGCCAGATCTGGATGAACTGGCAGTGGGCGCCTTCGATCAGCGCCTTGCCCCATTTGGTCTTCTGCGCGCTGCCATCGAGCTTGGGCAGGCTGACCAGCAGCAAGGTGTCTTCAGCGGGGTTGGCGCAGTATTCCATCAACGCCGCAGCGCCTTTGTCACCAGGCTTGCCGGAAGGCAGGCGCAGCTCCAGCAGGCGGCGTTGAGCGAACAGGGAGAGGCTGGCGCCCGCCTGAAGCAATGTGCCCCAGTCGAAGTTGGCGTCGGCGCTGAACACCTGGCGTTCGTCGAAACCTTGCTGGCGCGCCGCGTTGCGGATGGCATCGGCGGCTTCCTGGCACAGCAGCGGGTCATCGCCACTGACCACATAGACAGGGGCCAAGGCGCCTTGCAGGTGCTTGTTGAGTTGGGCGGGTGCGAGTTTCATGGGAAACAGGCGGGGCACCGAGGTGCCCCGCTCGGGCTCACTGGCCCGGGATTTCCAGCGGCGATTGCTGTGGTGTCTCCGCCTGCTGACGGCGCGCAGCTTCCAGCGCGTCGGCCTCGGCCTTGGCGCGGTCGTCGGCCTTGCGCTGCAGTTCGTCCAGCTGAGCCGGCGTCAGGTTCTGCAGGCGTGCGATCAACGACTGTACCAGGTCACGGCGCATTTCCGCGCGGGCCTGGGTGGCCTCCTGGTCGGAGCCGGTGACGTTCGAGCCGTCACGTACATACACCTTGCGCACTTCGACCTTGTCGCTGAGCAGCTCGAGGTTGTTCAACCCCAGGATGCTGTAGTTGAGCACGGTGTTGAGTTCGTACTCGGCCGTGCGGCTACCGCCGTTGTAACTCGCCGCGCGCTGGTTTTCCTGCTCGTTGGTGAGCACCAGGCGATACGGCGCGCCGGTATGGATGTTGACACCGCTACGCTGGAGAATCTGACGCAGCTCGTTCACGGTCTGGCCGTAGGCGTTGCGTGCGCTGACGTCCATCTCCTTGATGCTGAGCTCGTTGGTGCCGGTACCGCGCAACTGGAAACCGCAGGCGCTGAGCATGACGGCCAGGCCCATTACCAGCAGATTGCGTTTGATCATGTTGTTGCTCCCTTGTGGGCCGATACCGCCCACCCGCACTGACTGCGGGTGGGCGTTGCCATCAGTTGGCGACGATGTTGACCAGCTTGCCCGGTACCACGATGACCTTGCGGATGGTCAGGCCATCGATGAAGCGCAGGACATTTTCGTTATTGCGGGCTGCGGCTTCGATGTCTTCGCGGCTGGCGGCAGCAGGCATTTCAACCTGGCCACGCAGCTTGCCGTTGACCTGCACCACCAGCGTGACGGTGTCTTGCACCAGGGCGTTTTCGTCGACGGCAGGCCAGCTTGCATCGATCACCGCTTGCTCGTGGCCCAGCGCCTTCCACAGTTCGTGGGAGATGTGCGGGGTGATCGGCGCCAGCAGCAGGGTAACGGCTTCCAGGCCTTCGTGAAGCAGGGCGCGGTCCTGTTCGCTGGCTTGCGGTGCCTTCTCCAGTACGTTCATCACGGTCATCACCTGGGCGATGGCGGTGTTGAACTTGTGGAACTGGCCTACATCGTTGCTGGCCTGTTTGATTGCAGCGTGGATCGCGCGGCGGATGACCTTCTGCTCGTCGCTCAGGGCGGCAGTGTCCAGCTTACCCGGCAGGCCTTGGCCTACATGCGCTTGAGCCAGGCGCCAGACACGGCGCAGGAAGCGGCTTGCACCTTCGACGCCGGAGTCCGACCACTCCAGGCTCATGTCGGGCGGCGAAGCGAACATCATGAACAGACGGCAGGTGTCGGCACCGTAGGCTTCGATCATCGATTGCGGGTCGACGCCGTTGTTCTTGGACTTCGACATCTTCTCGGTGCCACCGATTTCTACCGGCAGGCCATCGGTCTTCAGGCGCGCGCCAACGATCTTGGCCTTGGCATCACGTTCGACTTCGACGTCGGCAGGGTTGAACCATTCGCGGCCACCATTGCTGGCGGTACGGAAGTAGGTTTCGGCGACGACCATGCCCTGGGTCAGCAGGTTCTTGAATGGCTCGTTCGAGGTCACCAGGCCTTCGTCACGCATCAGCTTGTGGAAGAAGCGCGCGTACAGCAGGTGCAGGATCGCGTGTTCGATACCCCCGATGTACTGGTCCACCGGCAGCCAGTGGTTGGCCGCTTTAGGGTCGACCAGGCCCTGGTCGTAGTTCGGCGAGGCGTAGCGAGCGAAGTACCAGGACGACTCGACGAAGGTGTCCATGGTGTCGGTTTCGCGCTTGGCTGCGGTGCCGCATTTAGGGCAGGTGCACTCATAGAACTCAGGCATGCGTGCCAGTGGCGAACCGGCGCCGTCGGGTACCACGTTCTCAGGCAGGGTGACCGGCAGTTGATCTTCCGGCACCGGTACGTCGCCGCAGGAGGGGCAGTGGATGATCGGGATCGGGCAGCCCCAGTAGCGCTGGCGGCTGATGCCCCAGTCGCGCAGGCGGAACTGGGTACGCGACTTGCCCAGCTCTTTGCGGATCAGGGCCGCTTCGATGGCGTCGAAGGCACCGGCGAAGTCCAGGCCGTCGAACTCGCCGGAGTTGATCAGCTGGCCATGCTCGCCGTAGGCGGCCTGCCACTCGCTGCTGACTTCATCGCCAGCGCTGGTACGCACCACGGCCTTGACCGGCAGGTTGTACTTGTGGGCGAACTCGAAATCACGCTCGTCATGGGCTGGGACGGCCATCACGGCGCCGTCGCCGTAGTGCATGAGCACGTAGTTGGCGACCCATACCGGCAGTTTCTCGCCAGTCAGCGGGTGTTCGACCAGCAGGGAAGTGGCCATGCCCTTCTTCTCCTGGGTGGCCATGTCGGCTTCGGCGACGCTGCCGCTCTTGCACTCGTCGATGAACGCCTGCAGCGCCGGGTTGCCCTGGGCAGCCTGGGTGGCCAGCGGGTGCTCGGCGGCGACGGCAACGTAGGTGGCACCCATGAGGGTGTCCGGGCGAGTGGTGAAGACCTTCAGCGTGCCTTCGTGGCCGATGCTCGCCTGGTCGTACGGAAACTGCACTTCCATCCCGCGCGACTTGCCGATCCAGTTGCGCTGCATGGTCTTGACCTGTTCAGGCCAGCCCGGCAGCTCATCGAGGCTTTCCAGCAGCTCGTCGGCGTAGTCGGTGATGCGGAAGTAGTACATCGGGATTTCGCGCTTTTCGATCAGCGCGCCCGAACGCCAGCCGCGGCCGTCGATGACCTGCTCGTTGGCGAGTACGGTCTGGTCGGCCGGGTCCCAGTTCACGGTACCGTTCTTGCGGTAGATGATGCCTTTTTCGAACAGGCGGGTGAACAGCCACTGTTCCCAGCGGTAGTAGTCCGGCTTGCAAGTGGTGACTTCACGTGCCCAGTCGATGGCCAGGCCCAGGCTCTTGAGCTGGGTTTTCATGTAGTCGATGTTTTCGTAGGTCCACTTGGCCGGCGCGACGTTGTTCTTCATCGCCGCGTTTTCTGCGGGCATGCCGAAGGCGTCCCAGCCCATCGGCTGCAGGACGTTCTTGCCCAGCATGCGCTGGTAGCGGGCAATCACGTCGCCGATGGTGTAGTTGCGAACGTGGCCCATGTGTAGCTTGCCGCTCGGGTACGGGAACATCGATAGGCAATAGTAGGTGTCTTTGCCTGGCTGTTCGGTAACAGCGAACGATTGTTGCTCGTCCCAGAACTTCTGGGCGGCGGCTTCGATATCACGGGGCGTGTATTGTTCGTGCATGGCTACTTTTGGCTGAGAGAAATGAGACCTTGTTCCAGGCAGCGGAACCTCGCTGCGTCCGGCACTCCGGTGTCGTAAGGGTGAACGCCGTAGCATACAGCAGCGCCGCGCGTCGTGGGAAACCTTGATTGCGAATGGCCGCTGGTCGCTGCGCTCTGCTGCTTTTTGCAGTGCCGCTAAGCTCATGTGTGGGGGGAGATATTCTTATCTTCAATGAGGTGAACGGATGGGAGAGACGCAGCTAACCGCAATCAAACCGGAGCTTTACGAACGCCTGATCGACCGTTTGGGCCTGGCGCTGGAAGTCGCCAGAACCTCGGTGCGGTTGCGCGACGAGATGCCAGCCGAGCTGGAGTTGCGCGGCCTTAGCCACGCAGAGTTCGAAGTGATCAGGGCCTACCTGGAGTCCCTCCCGGAACGCCGCAATGCCTGCGCCGGTGCCTACGCAAAAGTGGAACCGACGTCGGCAAAGATCATCTGGCTAAAGGACAAGAAACGCCCCGCCAATACGGCGAGTTCCAGGACGCTGCCGCATCGCTAGCCGTTCAGGACGCCAGGCGCAGGCCATTGCGCGCCGGTTCTTCAATACACTGCTCATGATCGGCGCCGGTCGCACCCCTTGTTGACCGGCGCCGATCCTCTTAGGCTGCACGCCTTCCATGGAGGTGTGGCCGATGCCGATTCGATTCTTCATCAAGCAATGGTTGATGCCGCCAGGCGTCCTGTTCCTGCTGCTGCTCGCTGCCTGGTGGTTACGCACCCGGCGCCCGCGGCTGGCGGCATTGTGCTTTGTGCTGGGGCTGGGTGGGCTGTGGCTGATGAGCCTCCCGCTGGTGGTGCAGCAGGGGGCGCGTGTGTTGGAGACCGAGTCGCCGCTGGCGGTGAGCGAGTGGGCAGGGCTGGCGAAGCGGGCCGATGCCATCGTGGTGCTGGGAGCAGGGCGCGAGCGCGGCGACCCGGCGTGGGGCGGCGATGACCAGCCTGCGGCCACCGCCCTTGAGCGTATGCGCTTTGCTGCGCGGCTGGCCAAGGCCTCCGGTTTGCCCCTATTGACCAGCGGTGGCTTGCACTACGGCACGCCGCCGAGCGAGGCACAGTTGATGGCCGATCGCTTGCGCGAAGACTTTTCGGTCGAGGTCAAATGGCAGGAAGGGGGCAGCCGCACCACTTGGGAAAACGCCCAGTTCAGTGCCGACATTCTGCAGCCGTTGGGGATTCGCCGGGTGGTCGTGGTAACCCAGGCCTGGCACATGCAGCGTTCGCGCTGGAGCTTCGAGCGTGCCGGGTTCGAGGTGGTGCCGGCGCCGATGGGGTTCCTTGGGCGTGACCATGCGCGGCCATTCGCTGGCTTGCTGCCCGAGAGCCGGGCGATGTGGCAGAGCGGGCAACTGTTGAATGAAGCGGTAGGGTTGCTAGGGTATCGGCTGTTCTACTGAGCCTTGCCCTGGCATTACCGGCCACAAGGCCGGTAATGGAGCTGTCGCCCACTGCTGGATGTTAACGCGACCTTCCTGTGCCCGCCGGGCAAACCCGCTCCAGGCCGCGTCACACGGTCTTGGCGATACGCCCGGCCAGCAACGCCCAGCCCAGCAACAACACACAGACAATCGCCAGCGGCCACGACCGCCACTGCAGGTACGGCGTCAGCTGCTGCATCGGTACCACCTCGCCATACAGGATCGCCCGCTGGAACTGAGGAATCTGCGCAGTGATCTTGCCATGGGGGTCGATCAGTGCAGTGACGCCGTTGTTGGTGGCGCGGATCATCCAGCGGCCCGCTTCAAGCGCGCGCATCTGCGCCATCTGCAGGTGCTGCAGCGGGCCGATCGAGGTGCCGAACCAGGTATCGTTGCTGATGGTCAGCAACAGGTCGCTGCGCGCCGCCAGGCTTGCGGCGAATTCGGGGTAGACGACCTCGTAGCAGATGTACGGGGCAATCTGGTAACCCTTGGCCTGCAGCAGCGGCTGGTCTTCAGGGCCGCGGGCAAAGTCCGACATCGGCAGGTTGAAGAACTCGATCAGGCCGCGAAGCATGTCCTGCAGAGGCACATACTCGCCGAACGGCACCAGCTTCTGCTTGAGGTAGGTACCGTCGCCTTCACCGGTGACGGTGATGCCGTTGTAATAGCGGCGCTGGTGATGCACCACTTCACGTACCGGTACGCCGGTGATCAGCGCCGAATGCCGCTCGGCGGCAAAGCGGCCCATCACATCGATGTAGCCCTGGGCCTGGTCCTTGAGGATGGGTACGGCCGTTTCCGGCCAGACCAGCAGGTCCACGGGCTTGGCGCTGAAGCTCATGTCGCGGTACAGCGCCAACTGTGCATCGATGTGCGCCGGGTCCCATTTGAGCTCTTGCTCGACGTTGCCTTGCAGGGCCGCGACCTTGAGCGGGTCGCCAGCGGGCTTGGTCCAGGCGTGGCCTTTGAGTGCCATGCCGACCACCCACGGGGCCAACAGCAGGACCACGCCGGCGACGAGGAAGGACGGGCGTGCGCGCAACCGGTGCAGGTTGCACAGCAATGCGGCGCTCAGCGCCAGGGTAAAGGAGATCAGCCACACGCCGCCCAGTGGGGCCAGGCCTGCCAGCGGGCCATCCAGTTGGCTGTAACCGGCATACAGCCAGGGGAACCCGGTGAGGAACCAACCACGGAAGGCCTCCTGCATCAGCCACAGTGCGGCAAAGCACAGGGCATCGGCCAATGGCGCTTCATTACGCCGCAGCCAGCGTGCCCACAGCCAGGTGGGCAGGGCAAAGAACCAGGCAAGCGCAGCGAAGAAGGCCAGCAGCAGCAGGATCGCCAGCAACGGCGAGGCGCCGCCGTAGGTGTTCATGCTGACGTAGATCCACCAGGTGCCGGCACCGTACAAGCCGAACCCGAAGCACCAGCCGCGCCACATGGCCTGACGCGGGGTGAGCTCGCGCAGGCCCAGGTAGAGCACGGCAATGGACAGCAAGGCCAGCGGCCAGATGTCGAATGGCGCCAGGGCCAGCAGGGTGGAAGCGCCGGCCGCCAAGGCCAGCAGGTTACCGGGCCAGCCGGGGCGGGTGATCCAACGCATGATTGTCCTTAGCGGGTGATCGGTGTAAGGCGCAGCAAGTGTATCCGCCGGCTGTCGGCGTTGAGAATACGGAACTTGTAAGGCCCGATCTCGGTGGTCTCGTTGCGCTTGGGCAGGTGGCCGAAGGCGCTCATCACCAGGCCGCCAACCGTGTCGAACTCATCGTCGGAAAAATCACTGTCGAAGAATTCGTTGAAGTTTTCGATTGGTGTCAGCGCCTTGACCAGGAAGTCGCCGCTGGGCAGCGGCTTGATATAGCTGTCTTCCTCGACGTCGTGTTCGTCTTCGATGTCACCGACGATCTGTTCGAGCACGTCCTCGATGGTCACCAGGCCCGCCACACCACCATATTCATCGATGACGATGGCCATGTGGTTGTGGTTGGCCCGGAACTCGCGCAGCAGCACGTTCAGGCGCTTGGACTCCGGCACGAACGTGGCCGGGCGCAGCAGGTCCTTGATGTTGAAGCTGTCGCCGTTCTCCTTGAGGATCAGCGGCAGCAGGTCCTTGGCCAGCAGGATCCCGAGCACATCGTCATGGCTTTCGCCGATCACCGGGTAGCGCGAGTGTGCGGCATCGATGATGGCCGGCAGGAATTCGCGGGGTGATTGGGTGGCCTTGATGCTGATCATCTGCGAACGCGGCACCATGATGTCGCGTACCTGCAGGTCGGCGACCTGAATGGCACCTTCGACGATGGTCAGTGCTTCGCTGTCGAGCAGCTTGTTCTGATGGGCTTCGCGCAGCAGCTCAAGGAGCTCCTGGCGGTTTTTCGGCTCATGGGCAAAAGCCTGGGTCAGTTTACCCAGCCAGGACTTCTGCCCGTTGCTCGATCGATCTTCGCTCATGGCGGTTTCTCGTGATCCTTGCAGTATCAGTGTGTGATTGAATCGGTCTGGTCATCGGCATAAGGGTCCGGGTGACCCAGTTCTGCCAGCAATTGGCGTTCCAATGCTTCCATCTCTTCGGCCTCATCGTCTTCGATGTGGTCGTAGCCGAGCAGGTGCAGGCAGCCGTGGATGACCAGGTGCGCCCAGTGGGCTTGCAGCGACTTGCCCTGTTCGACCGCCTCGCGCTCGACCACGGGGACGCAGATCACCAGGTCGCCGAGCAGTGGGATGTCGAGCAGTTCATCGGGTACGTCGGCCGGGAACGACAGCACGTTGGTCGCGTAGTCCTTGTGCCGATAGGTGTGGTTGAGCTCGCGGCCTTCGGCCTCGTCCACCAGGCGGATGGTCATTTCCGAATCGGCCGTGCGCTGGCGCAGGGCCAGCTCGCACCAGCGGCGGAAAGCGACATCGTCGGGGGCGGCGGCGTCCGTGGCCCGTTGCAGGTCGAGTTCAAGCATCTTTGCCGGCTGCCTCGGGCTTGGCCTGGCGTGCATCGAAACGGTCATAGGCTTCGACGATACGCTGCACCAGTGGGTGGCGAACCACATCCTTGGGCTGGAAGTGGGTAAAGCTGATACCGGGGACGTCCCTGAGCACTTCGATCACATGAGCCAGGCCGGACTTGGTACCGCGTGGCAGGTCGACCTGGGTGATGTCGCCGGTGATCACGGCGGTAGAGCCGAAGCCGATGCGGGTAAGGAACATCTTCATCTGCTCGAGCGTGGTGTTCTGGCTCTCGTCGAGGATGATGAAGCTGTTGTTCAGGGTGCGGCCACGCATGTAGGCCAGCGGGGCGATCTCGATCACCTGGCGCTCGATCAACTTGGCCACGTGCTCGAACCCCAGCATTTCGTACAGGGCGTCATACAGCGGGCGCAGGTACGGGTCGATCTTCTGCGCGAGGTCGCCAGGCAGGAAGCCGAGCTTCTCGCCGGCCTCCACCGCTGGGCGCACCAACAGGATGCGGCGCACTTGTTCGCGCTCCAGGGCATCCACGGCGCAGGCCACGGCCAGGTACGTCTTGCCAGTACCCGCTGGGCCGATGCCGAAGTTGATGTCGTTGGCGAGGATTTCTTTGACGTAGCGCTGCTGGTTGACGCCGCGCGGGCGGATATTGCCCTTGCGCGTGCGCAGCGAGACGCTCACCTCGTTGACCGCTGGGTTGTCGATGTTCTCGACGGTCGACTCCTGCAGGTACAGGTGTACGGTTTCCGGCGACAGCTCGGTGGCCTTGGCCTCGCGATAGAGGCGGCGCAGCAGTTGCTCGGCAGCGGAGGTGGTCTTGGGTTCGCCGATCAGCTCGAATTGATTGCCGCGGTTGCGGATCTCGATAGCCAGGCGTTGTTCGATCAGGCGCAGGTGCTCGTCGAACTGGCCGCACAGGTTGGCGAAACGGTGGGCCTCGAAAGGTTCGAGGATGAAGCGATGGGGTTCTATGGGTGCGTTCAAGGTTTTTTTTGGCCGCTCGACGGCAATAAGGGTGAACTCAAGAATAACCCTTGAACGGCAGGGGCGAAAGCACTGAAACGTTCAACGGTACGAGCAGCACAGATCAACAGGCCTGTCTGCTATGATGCGCGACTTTTCTTACACATGTGTTATCCCGCCCAACATGAGCAAGCGCGAACCCGCCATCTATAAAGTGATCTTCCTCAACCAGGGGCAGGTCTTCGAGATGTATGCCAAACAGATCTATCAAAGCGACCTGTGGGGCTTCCTGGAAATCGAGGAATTCGTTTTCGGCGAGCGCACCCAGGTGGTGGTCGACCCGAGCGAGGAGAAACTCAAGAACCAGTTCGAGGGTGTGATCCGCAGCTTCGTGCCGATGCACTCGATCGTGCGTATCGACGAGGTGGAACGCCTGGGCACAGCCAAGATCAGCGAAGCCAAGGGTGGTGGCAACGTGATGCCGTTCCCCATGCCGATGCCTGAAAAGTAAAACGAATCAGGGAAGCGGCGAGAACGGCGTGCGCCCTTCGGCGTTCTGCAGTTCCAGCAGGTATTTGCGGAAGATCTGGCCAAGCACCTGGGTAGCGTGCTCCAGCTCGTCGCGGGGCATCTGCTCGGTCACTTCGTCGGCCATGTCCAGCGCATCTTCAGCGCCGTTGACCGCGGCCATCTTCAACAGGATGTAGGCCTGCACGTTATTGGCCTTGACCCCTTCGCCATGGAAGAACATGGCACCGAGGCGATACTGGGCTTCGGCATGGCCTTGCAGCGAGGCTTTTTCGAACCAGTCCAGGGCCCTTTTCAAGTCCTTGGGCGTTTGCGTGTAGTAGTACTCACCCAACTCGTACTGCGCCTGGGCGTCCCCGGTCGCCGCCGTCTGCTCGCAAGCCTTGAGAGCGTTCTGCAGGTCTTCTGGCTGGACATTGAGCGTGCAGCGCCCCGTTGCCGGAATCAGCAACGAGTTACCACCCTCCGCCAGGGCCAGCAGGGGCTGAAGAAGCAACAGGCAGCCCAAGGTCAGGGCGCGGCCGGTGCGGTTCATGGGGATCGACTTACCTCTGCAAAGCTGCGGCCAATGTCTCTGGTGGCACATTATGGGATAAGCAGCGCCAACCTTACAAAGTTTTACTCGAATTTCTGTAGGGGTTGGGGAGCTGGCTGATTGTGGCTGCTCCGATATTGCCTGGGCGGGCCAACCCGCTCCCCTGCATGCACCCCGGTTTTCAACGTCCGTGGCGGTCTCGGTGGGGGACGGGTCTGCTTGCGAACAGCCTGCCCAGGCAATGCATTTACTTCAGTGCAGCAAACGCCCGCTCAGCCGCATCCAGGGTGATCTGCAGCTCTTTTTCGCCGTGAGCAATCGAGGTAAAGCCCGCCTCGAACGCACTGGGCGCCAGGTACACGCCACCTTCGAGCATCAGATGGAAGAAGCGCTTGAAACGTTCCGCGTCGCTGGCCATCACGTCATCGAAGGTGACGATGTCGTCGGCACCGCTGAAGTACAGGCCGAACATGGCACCTGCCTGGGTGGTGACGAATGGCACGCCAGCGGCATCGGCACGTTGTTGCAGGCCGTCGAGCATACGGCTGGTGAAGTCGGTCAGTTCGGCATGGAAGCCCGGGCGGCTGATCAGTTTCAGGGTGGTCAGGCCGGCTGCCATGGCCAGTGGGTTGCCCGACAGGGTACCGGCCTGGTAGACCGGGCCGAGCGGGGCGATGCAGCCCATGATCTCGCGCTTGCCGCCGAAGCAACCGACCGGCATGCCGCCGCCGACGATCTTGCCGAAGGTCGACAGGTCCGGGGTGATGCCGTAGTAACCCTGGGCGCCGCCCAGCGAGACGCGGAACCCGGTCATCACTTCGTCGAAGATCAGCACGACGCCATGCTTGTCGCACTGCTCGCGCAGCCCTTCGAGGAAACCGGGTGCCGGCGGTACGCAGTTCATGTTGCCAGCCACCGGTTCGACGATGATGCAGGCCACGGTCTGGCCGACGTCGGCCAGGGTCTTCTCGACGGCGGCGATATCGTTGAACGGCAGGGTCAGGGTATGTTTGGCGAAATCAGCCGGGACACCCGCCGAGCTTGGCACGCCTTGGGTCAGCAGGCCGGAACCGGCCTTGACCAGCAGGCTGTCGGAGTGGCCGTGGTAGCAGCCTTCGAACTTGATGATGGCATCGCGGCCTGTATAGCCACGCGCCAGGCGGATCGCGCTCATGGTGGCTTCGGTGCCGGAGCTGACCATGCGCACCATCTCCATGGACGGCACCAGCGAGCAGACCAGGTCGGCCATCTCGGTTTCCATGGCGGTCGGGGCGCCGTAGGACAGGCCGTGCTGCAATTGGTTGCGCACCGCATCAAGCACGTCCGGGTGGCCGTGGCCAAGGATCATCGGGCCCCAGGAACCGACGTAGTCAACGTAGCGCTTGTCGTCCTCGTCGACGACATAGGCGCCTTCAGCGTGCTTGAAAAACAGCGGGGTGCCGCCAACGCTCTTGAAGGCGCGCACCGGCGAGTTGACGCCACCGGGGATGTGCTTCTGGGCTTGGGCGAACAGGGATTCGGAACGGGACATGGGATCTTCTCTCGAAATCAGGAAGCGAACAGGGCGTTGAAGGCGCGGGCGCGGCGGGTAACTTCCTGCGCGCTGTCGGCACCGAACAGGCCATGGATCACCGCCAGCAGGTCGGCACCGTGGGCGACCAGTGGGGCGGCGTTGTCGAGGGTGATGCCGCCGATCACGGCGATCGGCAGTTTGACCTGGGCACGGGCCTGCTCCAGCAGGTCGACGTTGGCGGCAGGCGCCCCCGGCTTGGTCACAGAATTGAAAAAGCGGCCAAAGGCGACGTAGCTGGCGCCTTCGCTGGCCGCTTGCTTGGCCAGCTCGAGTTGCGCGTGGCAGGTCGAGCCGATGATCGCCTGGCGGCCGAGCAAGGCACGGGCCGGGGTCAGCGGGCCGTCTGTCTGCCCCAGGTGCACGCCGACGCCCAGGCGCGCGGCCAGTTCGGCGTCATCGTTGATGATCAGCTGCGTGCCGTAGCGCTCGCAGAGTTTCATCAGCCCTTCGGCTTCGCGCAGGCGACGGGCTGCGTCGTCACTCTTGTCGCGGTACTGCAGCAGGCACACGCCGCCTTCCAGCGCTGCCTCGACATGGGACAGGAAACGGCCGGCGAGCAGCTGGCTGTCGGTGATTGCATACAGACCGCGGAGCTTCATCTGAGAGCCTCGTATCAGGAGCAGTAGTCCAGGGGCAGGCGGCGCGGGACGAACTGGCCCTTGCCCAACTGCTCGGCGTCACGCAGGGTGCGCCAGGTGTAGTCGAGTGCACTGCGGACCGCGCTCTGCAGTTGCTCGCCCAGGGCCAGGCGGCCAGCCAGGGCGCTGGCCAGGGTGCACCCCGAGCCATGGTAGCTGCCGGGCAGGCGCTGGCAGGTCCAGGTGTGGCGCTGGCCATCACGGCTGTACAGGCGGTTGTGGATTTCGTCTTCGTCGCCGTGACCGCCGGTAATCAGCAGGTGTCTACAGAACGGCAACAGCTTTTGCGCACATTCATCTGCGGTGCCTTCCGGTAGCTCGGCGAGGATACGGGCCTCGGGCAAGTTTGGCGTGGCGATGGTCGCCAGCGGCAGCAGGCGCTCGCGCAGGGCATAGCCCACTTCGTCCTTGCCCAGGCGGCCGCCACCACCGGCACGTAGCACGGGGTCGCAGACCAGCGGCAGGTGAGGGTGGGCGCCAAGCAGTTCGGCGACGGTATCGACCATCTCCAGCGAGCCGAGCATCCCCAGCTTGACGGCGGCTACCGTGGAGTCGGCCAGCACGGCGTTGGCCTGGGCCAGCACCCACTCGCGATCGAGCACGCGGAAGTCGGAAACATTGACGGTATCCTGCACGGTCAAGGCGGTTACCGCAGGCGCGGCATGACAGCCTTGGGCGATCAGGGCTTCGATATCTGCCTGCAAGCCGGCACCGCCACTTGGGTCGTGGCCGGAGAGACAGAGGACAACAGGGCGGGAGCTGTAGGTATTCATGGTCGGCGAGCTTACCACCAAACCCATTTGTGCGGATCGTCCTACAAATGGGTTTTGTTGATCGGATGGTCAGATTTGTCCTTTGATATGCTCTGAAAGCATTGTTTTAGAGCCTTTTCTTTCAAGGTTGGAGTGGCTCGTTACCCGCAGGGAAAGCTATGCTAGAGTGCTCGAATAACTCGATAAACGGGTGCTGCCGGATTTCGTCGTCTCAAAAGGATAGGGGGCCATCGCGACGCAACTGGACAGGCCATGCTGGGGCTGTATGCGCTATTTGGTAATTGTGCTTCTGGGCTTGTTGCCCGTGCTGGCCCGTGCGGTCGAATTCGACGATACCACCCGGCATCTTCCGCTGGGCAGGGTCATGCAGGTGTATGAAGACCGCGAGGGCAGCGCCAGCATTGCCCAGGTCTCGGCGCCCCTGTTCGCCAACCGCTTCCGCACACACCATGAAGACGTGCTGAACGCCGGCTATTCGACTTCGGTGTTCTGGCTCAAGGTCGACCTGCATTACCTGGCCCCGGCCCGCAGCGCTCCTCGCCAATGGTTGCTGGAACTGGCCTATCCGCCACTGGACCATCTCGAGCTGTACCTGCCTGACAGCGATGGCGTCTACCGCCTGGTGCAGCGCACCGGTGATGCCCTGCCCTATGACAGCCGGCAGATCCGCCAGAACAACTACCTGTTCACGTTACCCTTGCTACCCGGCCAGGCGACCACGGTCTATCTGCGCTTGCACAGCGAGGGATCGGTGCAGGCGCCGCTGGCGCTGTGGTCGAGCGAAGCCTACATGGAAGAGCAGCCCACTCGGCTGTATGTACTGGGGATGATCTACGGCGTGTTGCTGGTGATGCTGGTGTACAACCTGTTCATCTACCTCAGCGTGCGAGATGTCAGTTACCTCTATTACATCCTCTACATCGCCTCATTCGGCCTTTACCAGGTGTCGGTTAACGGCGCCGGGGTGGCTTACTTCTGGCCCAACAGCCCATGGTGGGCCAATGCTGCGACGCCCCTGTTCATCGGTGCGGCCGGTTTGTTCGGTTGCCAGTTCGCCCGCTACTTCCTGCGCCTGGGCAAGCTCAGCCGGGGCCTGGACCGGCTTCTGCAGCTACTGATGCTCGGTGGAGGGGGGGTGATGCTGCTGGCGGTGACCATGCCCTACGGCATTGCTTTGCGCATGGCCACGGTACTGGCCCTGCTGTTCACCGTCAGCATTTTCACTGCCGGGCTGTATGCCTGGTCGCGCGGCCTGCGCGTGGCGCGCTGGTTCATCATCGCCTGGACGGCGTTTCTGCTCGGCGGGCTGGTGAACACCCTGATGGTACTGGGGTATCTGCCCAACGTGTTCATCACCATGTACGCCAGCCAGCTGGGTTCGGCCTTGGAGGTGGCGTTGTTGTCCCTGGCGCTGGCCGACCGTATCAACAGCATGCGCAACCAGCAGGCGCAGACCCTGCGTGATACCGGGCGTACTCTGGAGCAACTGAACCAGCAACTGGCCAGGAGCAATCTGCTCAAGGACGAATTCCTCGCCACCGTCACCCACGAGTTGCGCACGCCAATGAATGGCGTGATCGGCTCGCTGGAGTTGATGCAGACGCTGCCCATGAGCGCCGAGATGGCCCAGTACCAGCGTACTGCGGCGGGCTCTGCCCAGGACATGATGGGCATGGTTGACGATATCCTGACCCTCACCGAACTGCAGGCCGGGCGGGCGCGGGTGCAGGCCGCGCCATTCAGCCTGCGCCGCATGCTTCAGGAACTGCGCGCCGGTTACGCCGGAATGGCCCTGAGCAAGGGGTTGTACCTGAGCCTGGATGTTCCCGCCGACCTGCCGGACGAATTGCTTGGCGATTCGCACAAGTTGGCCCGTTGCCTGGGCTGTCTGGTAGATAACGGCCTGAAGTTCACCCACCAGGGCGGGGTGATGATTCAGGCCCGCGGCCGACGTCAGGGGCCGGGCAGCCTGGTGCTGACGTTCACCGTGAGCGACAGCGGCATCGGTTTCGATGACCTTGACCAGGCGCTGCTCTACCAGCGCTTCTTCCAGGTCGATGGTTCGATGACCCGGCGCTATGGCGGGCTGGGGATTGGCCTGTCTATCTGCCGGCAGATGGGTGAGGTGCTGGGCGGCAGGTTGTCCCACGAGTCGACGCGCGGGCTGGGCAGCCGGTTCGAGTTTACCTTGCAGGTGGCGATTGCCCAGTTGCAGAGGCCGCCGGGCAGGGCGGTTTCGGCGGGCAACGGGTTCTAGGTTAGCGGGCTGCGACTACACGTTTAGTCATTTTTGTCACTTTGACTGCCCGGCAGGGAGTGCTTCACTGGGGCTTTCAGGCATACCCGGCCTCCAGGAGCTCGCGATGAACCTGCACCAGTACGCTGAAACCCACGAAGTCACCAACCAGCCGCCGTCGCTCGACGGTGCCAACCTGTACCGCCTGGACCTGCCGTTGCAGGCGTGGTCGCGGCGCTTCGGGGCCGGATGGGCCGAGTCGCGGATCGACGCCTACGGTGCCTTGGCGGGCGGGCCGCTGATGGCTGCCGGTTTTTTGGCCAATGCACACAAGCCCGAATTCAGCAGCCACGACCGCTATGGCCACCGCATCGACCTGGTGGAATTTCACCCCGCCTACCATGAACTGATGCGCACAGCCGTGGAGCACGGCCTGCCCTCGTTGCCCTGGGCCGAGCCCCGCGCCGGCGCCCATGTGGCCCGGGCCGCTATGACCTACCTGCACAGCCAGGCTGAAGCCGGCACGGGCTGCCCGCTGACCATGACCTTCGCCGCTGTGCCTGCGCTCAGGTTGCAGCCCGAACTGGCTGAATACTGGCTGCCGAAGATCCTCGCCCGCGAGTATGACCCACGCAATGTCGGCGATCGCCACAAGGCCGGCGTAACCATCGGCATGGCCATGACCGAAAAGCAGGGCGGTACCGATGTGCGTGCCAACACCACCCGCGCCTACCCAGTCGGCAGCCCCGGCCCGGGCCAGCCCTACGAACTGGTCGGGCACAAGTGGTTCTGCTCGGCACCGATGTGCGACGCCTTCCTGACCCTGGCGCAGACCGACAAGGGCCTGAGCTGCTTCCTGCTGCCGCGCCACCGCCCGGACGACAACCGCAACCAGTTCTACATTCAGCGCCTGAAGAACAAACTGGGCAACAGCTCCAATGCCTCCAGCGAGGTGGAGTTCCGTGGCGCCCTGGCCTGGATGGTGGGCGAGGAGGGGCGGGGTGTGCCGACCATCATCGAGATGGTGGCCATGACTCGTTTCGACTGCATGGTCGGCTCCAGTGCTTTGATGCGCCAGGCCCTGACCCAGGCCACCCACCATTGCGCGCACCGCAAGGTCGGTGGCCGGGTGCTGAGCGAGCAGCCCCTGATGCAGAACGTGCTCGCCGACCTGGCCTTGGAAAGCGAAGCGGCGCTGGCATTGAGCCTGCGCATGGGGCAAGCCCTGGAGCAGCTCGATGACCCGCACCAGGCGCACTTCGCCCGGTTGGTCACGGCAGTGGGCAAGTACTGGATCTGCAAACGCGCGCCAGGGATGATCAACGAGGCCGCCGAATGCCTGGGCGGTGCCGGTTATGTCGAGGACAGCATCCTGCCGCGCCTTTATCGCGAGGCGCCGGTCAATTCCACCTGGGAAGGCTCGGGCAATGTGCAGTGCCTGGACGTGCTGCGGGCGTTGTCCAAGGAGCCGGGCGTGCTCGATGCGCTGTTCGCCGAACTGGGCGATGGGCACGGCGACCCGCGGCTGGCTGCGCACATCGGCAACCTCAAGGGCGCCTTCGCCGACACCAGTGACATTCAGTACCGTGCGCGGCAGTTGACCGAGGACATTGCCTTGGCCCTGCAGGCTAAGCTGTTGCTGGAGGCCGGAAATGCGGCGGTCAGCGATGCCTTCATCGGCAGCCGACTGGCAACGGGCGGCCGGGCTTATGGGGCCTTGCCCCGGGGCGCCGACGTCCAGGCGCTGGTGGCGCGGGCTACGCCTGTCTGGCCGAGCTGACAGGGGGTGTTTTTAGCGACGAAGGTAGGCAAGATGGCTGACACGCATGTCCAGACAGGAAGCACAGTGTGAGCCACGCCTTTGTAGTCGTTGATACCCCCGAACAGGCCGTCGATCGTCTGGCGGCCCTGCATGAACAGGCCACCGGGGCCCTCAGCCAGGCCCTCAAGCGTTACCTGAAGGATCGTACCGAGCCGGACGCCGACGAGCGCGCCGTGTACCGGTACCCGGCGCTGCGCCTGACCTACTACAGCCACGGCGAGGTTGCCGCCACCACCCGCGCCTATGCCAAGGTCCAGGTCGCCGGTACCTACAGCGTCACCGTCACCCAGCCTGCGGCCTTTCGCGGTTACCTGCTCGAGCAGTTGCGCCCGTTGATGCATGACTACACCGTGACCGTGGAAGTCGGCATCAGTGAACAGAACATCCCGTACCCGTATGTGGTCGACCAGGGCGATGAACTGGCTGGCAGCGGTATCACCGCCGCCGAACTGGCGCGGGTATTCCCCAGCACCGACCTGTCCGCCGCCACCGACAACATTGCCGATGGCCTGTGCGACTGGGGCAGCGCCGAGACCCTGCCTCTGGCACTGTTCGACGCCGCCCGCGTCGATTTCTCCCTGCGCCGCCTGGTGCATTACACCGGCAGCGACTGGCGCCATGTGCAACCGTGGATCCTGCTGACCAACTATCACCGCTATGTCGACCAGTTCATCAGCCACGGCCTCGAGCAACTGCGAGATGACCCGCGCTTCGTGCGCATGGTGCTGCCGGGTAACGTGTCGATCGAAAAAGGCATGGACCACGGTGAGGCGCAGGCGCTGGTGGCCAGCGTGGTCTGGCACCGCTACCAGATGCCGGCCTACCACCTGATCGCGGCCGACGGCGATGGCGTCACCCTGGTCAACATCGGCGTCGGCCCGTCCAACGCCAAGAACATCACCGACCACCTGGCCGTGCTGCGCCCGCACTGCTGGCTGATGATCGGCCACTGTGGCGGCCTGCGGCAGTCGCAGACCATTGGCGACTATGTGCTGGCCCACGCCTACATGCGCCGCGACGGCATCCTCGACCGGGTCGTGCCGCCGAACATCCCGATTCCCGCGCTGGCAGAAGTGCAGCTGGCGCTCCAGGAGGCGGCAGCGCAGGTCACCGGCGAACGTGGCGAAGAGCTGAAAAAGCGCCTGCGCACCGGCACCGTGCTGACCTACGACGACCGTAACTGGGAATTGCGATGGGCCCAGGAACGGCCGCTGATCAACCTGTCGCGGGCCGTGGCGGTAGACATGGAAAGCGGCACCATCGCCGCCCAGGGTTATCGCCTGCGGGTGCCCTACGGCACGTTGCTGTGTGTGTCCGACAAGCCGTTGCACAGTGAAATCAAGTTGCCGGGTTCGGCCAACGCTTTCTACAACCGTGCGGTCAGCCAGCACCTGAAGATCGGCATTGCCGCACTCGACCTGTTGCGCACCGAGCTCAATTCGCTGCACTCGCGTAAACTGCGCAGCTTCGATGAGCCGCCGTTCCGCTGAGGGTCCATGCCACTTCCACCCCGTTCCAAGCCGCGCCGCCCGCAGGCGCGGCCTGCCGGCCCGCGACGCCAGCCCAAGGCGCCGCCGGCCGAGCCGCGCCTGATCCTGTTCAACAAACCGTTCGATGTACTGACCCAGTTCAGCGACGGCGAAGGGCGTGCGACGCTCAAGGACTACATCGATATCCCCGGCGTCTACCCGGCCGGGCGGTTGGACCGGGACAGTGAAGGCCTGTTGCTGCTGACCAACGATGGGGGGCTGCAGGCGCGCATTGCCGATCCCAGGCACAAGCTGGCCAAGACCTACTGGGTGCAGGTCGAAGGCGAGCCAAGCGACGAACAGTTACAGCGGCTGCGTGAGGGGGTCGAGCTCAATGATGGCCCGACGCTGCCGGCTCAAGCACGGCGCCTGGGTGAGCCTGACCTGTGGCCACGCAACCCGCCGGTACGCTATCGCAAGAGCGTGCCGACAAGCTGGCTGGAGCTGGTGATTCGCGAGGGGCGTAACCGCCAGGTGCGGCGCATGACGGCGGCGGTGGGCTTGCCGACCTTGCGCCTGGTGCGGGTGCGAATTGGGGATTGGGCACTGGATGGGTTGGAGCAGGGCTGCTGGCGCGAGGTGCCGGCAAGGCTGTAGCGCTCGCGGGGTGCCTGGACTGCCCTTCGAACGTTGACGCAGTTCCTGTGGCTGCACGCTTGCCCCGCCACCACCGCGTTGCCTGTTTCGTGGGGCAAGCCCCCATGACCTTAGGCGCTGGCAAGCCTACATTCCGTCATCGCCTACCCGTTCGAGAGGCCGCTAGACCCCTTCCAGAAACCCCACCACCACGCTCTTGATGATGAAGGCCAGCACCCCCAAGCCCAGTACGAAGAACAGGATCATCGTGCCAAACCGCCCAGCCTTGGACTTTTTCGCCAGGTCCCAGACGATGAAACCCATGAAACCGATCAACACGGTGACCAGGATGATCATCATCCATTCTTCGAATACGGCGGGATCCATTGTTGTTCTCCAGGCTGGCTGAGCGGCTGATTATACGCCGGGCGGTGCGAGCATTTAACGAAGGTGGGTCAAGGGTAGCTCGGTGCTCGCCAGCACCTGGTTGAGCACGAAGCTGGAGCGCACGCTGGTGACGCCTTCAATACGGGTCAGGCTGCCTAGTAGTAATTTCTGGTAGTGATCCATGTCCGGCACCACGACCTTGAGCTGATAGTCGGCATCCATACCGGTGACCAGGCTGCATTCGAGCACCTGGGGCAAGTTGCGAATCGCTGCTTCGAACGTCTCGAAGCGCTCTGGGGTATGGCGGTCCATGCCGATCAGCACATAGGCGGTCAGGCTCAGGCCGAGTTTCTTGCGATCGAGCAGGGCAACCTGGCGCGAGATGTAGCCGTCGTCCTCCAACTGCTTGACCCGACGCGAGCACGGCGAGGGCGACAGGCCGATGCGTTCGGCCAACTCCTGGTTGGAGATGCGGGCGTCGCGTTGCAATTCGGCGAGGATGCTCAGGTCGTAGCGGTCAAGCTTGCTCATGGAAAAGGCCTTTTCTGTTCGGATTGCTGTGAATTATCGATCCAGGGTTAAAAATTGCGCAAGTGCTATTTATATGAGCAATATTCGCAATCTCCTGCCCCAGGCACTCCCGTATCTTTATCCACAGAATCACTGCCCGGACATCAGTCCACGGCGACGCGCCCTAGGCGGGCGGTCGCGGCCCGCCATCCCACCGGATCTGCAGGCCCCCGGGCTACACACACTCCACAAGAGCGTGTGAGGTGAGCCGGCGCCACAAGCGCCGAGCACGGACGACAATTCTCGAAGGGAGGCCCCAGTGGCCTCCCTTTTTTCATGTCCGTGATTTCATCTGCCCGGGGTACGGGCGCGGTAAACTGTCAGCGTGCCGTTTTTACCGAGAGGAACACCATGAAGTCGCGCATCTGGCAGTGGGCCGGTGTAGGTTTGCTTGGCATGAGCATCAGCCTGGGGGCCTTGGCTCAAGGCCCGGAAGATGGGCGCGGCGGCAATGGCCGACAGGACGCCTATGGCGGTGCCGAAGGCCGCTCATCGCTCAACTCGCGTGACGAGGTGCGCCAGACTCAGCCGGCGCGCCAAGGCTATTACCAGGACATTCCCCGGCGCAATGGCGACTACCGCCAGTGGGAAGCGGGTGGCCCCGGGCAACGGCCTGGTGGTGAATGGCAGGGGCGCCCGGACGGGCACGGCAATGGTTGGGGGCCTGGGCCACAGTACCGCCCGGGGCACACCGTCGATCATTTCCCCGACCGTTACTGGAAAGTGCCGTACCGTGGGCAGGATTACTTCTACTCAGGTGGCTATTGGTACCGCCCGCACGCCGGTAGCTACATCGTGGTGACACCGCCCTATGGCGTGCGGGTGGCTTACCTGCCGCCCTATGCGCGTGAAGTCTGGGTGGGGAACGCGCTGTTCTTCCTGGTTGCCGATACCTATTACCAGTACCTGGCCGACTCCCAGCAATACGTGGTGGTCAGCCCACCTGCCGTGGCTCCGGCGCCGGCGCCCGTGGCGCCTGCAGGTAATGCGTACGATGTGGTGGCCTACCCGATGTCCGGGCAAGGGCAGCAGCAGCAGGACCAGGACCGCTACCAATGCCATCGTTGGGCGGTGAGCCAGTCCGGGTTCGATCCCGCGACGGCGACCTATGCGCCGCCGGGCAACGTGGCAGACACCTACCGGCGTGCGTTGGGCGCCTGCTTCAGTGGGCGGGGCTACAGTATCAACTGAGGTGAGAGGCTCAGACAGGGTCGGCGTGCACCATCACATCGGCCTTGGGGTAACGTGCGCGGATTACCTGCGAGGCTTCTACACACAGGGCATGTGCCTCGTGCAGCGGTAACTGCCCGGGCAGCTCCAGGTGCAATTGCACGAACCACTGGTTGCCGGACACTCGCGTACGCAGGTCATGCACCCCTTTCACGCCGGGGATGCCCAGCACCAGGTCGGTCATGCCCTCGCCGATGTCGCCGGGCAGTTCCTGGTC
The DNA here is from genome assembly GCF_001320525.1 of Pseudomonas sp. NBRC 111131. Classification (NCBI taxonomy): domain Bacteria; kingdom Pseudomonadati; phylum Pseudomonadota; class Gammaproteobacteria; order Pseudomonadales; family Pseudomonadaceae; genus Pseudomonas; species Pseudomonas sp. NBRC 111131. The sequence goes on from NZ_BCBH01000007.1 coordinate 109,111, forward strand.
CATCAAGATGCCCGTGCTCTCACGGGCGATCTGCAGGGCACTCCAGAGGATGTAAAGGGCAATGCCCAGGCCGAACAGTGCATCCAGCTGCGGCCAGCCGAAGCGCGCCAGCAACAGGGCCAGGAGAATGCTGCCATTGAGCAGCAAATCAGAGCGATAGTGCAGCGAATCGGCGCGCACCGCCGTTGAGCCGGTCAGGCGGATGACCCGGCGCTGCAAGGCCAGCAAGGCAATGGTCAACCCCAGCGACAGCAGCATGACACCGATGCCGATGCCGGTATCACCCAGTGGCTGCGGTGTTTGCAGGCGCTCGAATGCCTGGAAGCCGATCAGTACCGCACTCACCCCGATGAACAAGGCTTGGGCCATGCCTGCCAAGGCTTCTGCCTTGCCATGGCCGAAGCGATGGTCGTCATCGGCCGGGCGCAGCGCATAGTGCACAGCCAGCAGGTTGAGGAACGAAGCCACGGCATCCAGTGCCGAGTCGGTCAGCCCCGCCAGCAGGCTGACCGAGCCGCTCAGCCACCAGGCGACGGCCTTGCTCAGGACCAGGATGCTGGCAACCGCCAGCGAGGCGCGGGTTGCCAGGCGCAGTAGGCGCTGGTGTTCAGCGGGGGTGGTCATGCCTCAGTGCTGTCCTTGGGCGGTTCAGGCCGCCGGTACCAGGCCAAAGCTGGCCAGTTGCTCGACGCTGCCACGGTGCTGGATCAGCCGCGGATCGTTCAGCGGCAGGCGCCGGCCCAGCTCGCTTTCGAGAATGGCCTGGAGCTTGAGGTTGTCGACCTTGCCATCCGGGCTTACCGCTTCACGCAGTTTTTCCGGGGCGACCTGCGCCGTGCGGCCGCCAGGGTAGTAGATCGCGCCGGTGGCGAAGTCGATGCCAAATGCGATCAGGCCCGGGATCACGTAGAACAGGATGCCGATGGCATCCATCGCGGCGACCACGGGGTCGATCTTGCCATCGATCTGGCCGCGGCGATCTGGGTAGAACAGCGTGCCGCAGGCCGTCAGCTGGGTCAGCAGGGTGACGATGAGTGCGCCACCGATGACGCGGGATGGGATACGCATGTAAATCTCCGAAAAGGTGTTCAGCAGGGCAAGCGAAGCGCCAGTACCTGAAGCTAAGACCATGATAGAGCAGGCTGGGTTCGCCGTTATACTCGCGCGACTGTTCGAGGACCACCATGATTTCATTACCAATCGATGCCGTGTTGCCCGCCCTGCGCCAGGCCCTGGAAAACCGCGACGAAGCCGTGCTCGAAGCCCCCCCCGGCGCCGGCAAGACTACCCGCGTGCCGCTGGCGCTGCTGAACGAGCCCTGGCTGGCGGGGCAGACCATTCTCATGCTCGAACCCCGGCGGTTGGCCGCCCGTGCGGCGGCCGAGCGGTTGGCAAGCGAACTGGGTGAGCAGGTTGGTCAGACGGTCGGCTACCGCATCCGCCTTGAAAGCAAGGTCGGCCCGCGCACCCGGATCGAAGTCGTCACGGAAGGTATCCTGGCTCGTCGGCTCCAAGATGATCCTGCCCTGGATGGCGTAGGCCTTGTCATCTTTGACGAGTACCACCTGCGCAGCCTGGACGCTGATCTTGCCCTTGCGCTGTGTTTGAGTGGCCGGGAGCTCCTGCGTGATGAGCCACCACTGAAGCTGCTTCTGATGTCCGCAACGCTCGAAGGCGATCGGCTTTCGAAGGCCCTGGGTGACGCTCCCGTGATCACCAGTGAAGGGCGAATGCATCCCGTCTCGACGGTTTGGGGTAGCCCCTATCAGCCGGGCGAGCGAATCGATGCGAGGGTCACTGACACCTGCTTGGCTGCCATCAACGAACAGGCTGGAAGCGTTCTGGTTTTCCTTCCTGGGCAGGCAGAGATTCGGCGGGTGGCAGAGACACTCAAAGAGCAGTTGAGCAGCCGTCCCGACGTGATCGTATGCCCGCTGTACGGTGACCTTGACCTGAACACACAGCGTGCTGCGATAGACCCGCCACCCAAAGGCTCCCGGAAGATCGTACTGGCTACGAACATCGCCGAGACCAGCTTGACCATCGAAGGCGTCAGGGTCGTGGTGGACAGTGGTCTGGAGCGAGTGCCGAAGTTCGATCCTCGCAGTGGCATGACCCGACTCGACACGCAGCGAATCTCGAAGGCCAGCGCTACCCAGCGTGCGGGGCGAGCAGGGCGCCTGGAGCCAGGCGTCTGCTATCGCCTGTGGTCGGAGTCGCAGCACGAGCAAATGGCCGGCTACAGCACTCCAGAGATCCTGCAGGCGGATCTCGCAGCCCTGGCACTCCAGTTGGCCCGGTGGGGAATGAAGCCGGAAGAGATGACCTGGCTCGACCAACCTCCATCAGCTCCTTTTGGCCAAGCCAGAGACCTGCTGAAGCGTCTGGGCGCACTCGACGATGCTGGACAGCTCACACCGCACGGATCAGCCATGAGCGAGCTCCCGGCGCATCCACGGATCGCCCACATGCTCCTCAAAGGCAATGCGATGGGGCTGGATGACTTGGCGTGCAACATCGCGGCTGTGCTGGGTGAAAAGGACATCCTGCGTGGAACAGGTGCCGACCTTCACACCAGGCTGAGTGCCTTGTCAGGCGAGCAACATTCACGTCGTAGTGGGGGTTCCCTCCAGCACGTGAAGCAGTCTGCTCGGCAGTACCGATCTCTGCTGCGTGGGAAGGCCTCCAGCCCCGTCAGCGAGCCCGATCACCCACGATGGGTAGGGTGCCTCCTGGCGTTCGCCTACCCTGACCGAATAGGCCTGCAGAGGCGTGCAAGTGCATCCGAGTACCGTCTCTCCAACGGGCGCGCCGCAGTGTTTTCTGAGCCAGACGCCCTGATTAAGCATGAGTGGCTGGTGGTGGCCGACCTGGGAAGCCGGCAAGGTCAACGTGAGGAACGGATCTACCTGGCCAGTGACCTTGATCCGGCCCTGTTCGATGACGAGTTGGCTGACCTTGTGAGGTCAGTCGACGAGGTCGATTGGGATGAAAGGGAAGGGATGCTCCGGGCTGAGCGGCAACGGAAGGTGGGGCAGTTGGTTATCTTTTCAACGGCGCTGCCAAGCCTGGATGAACACGCCCGTTCGCTCGCGCTAGTCAGCCTCGTAAGGCGCAAGGGCATCGAACTGCTGCCCTGGAACCCAGAGTTGCGGCAATGGCAAGCGCGGGTGGAACTGCTGCGTCAGCTGGATAGCCAGAATGGCCAGGCCGACAGCAAATGGCCTGATCTGAGCGACAACCATCTGCTGGATACGCTCGAGCAGTGGCTCACGCCATACTTGGGAAAGGTCACCCGGCTCAGCCATTTCAGCCAGTTGGATATGTCTTCGATAGTCAGGAATCTACTGCCCTGGCCGCTTCCACAAGCGCTGGAGGCCCAGGCACCTCAGGCGATTCACGTGCCGTCTGGCTCGAGTATCCGCATCGACTACTCGCAGCACCCGCCAGTCCTAGCTGTACGGTTGCAGGAGCTGTTTGGGCTTTCTGAAACACCTCGAATCGCCCAAGGAAGGCAGCCACTGATGCTGCACCTGTTATCACCGGCTCGCAGGCCTGTCCAAATCACCCAGGATCTCGCCAATTTCTGGCGTAGTACCTATGGGGAAGTGAAGAAGGATCTTAAAGGCAGATACCCCAAGCACTATTGGCCTGACGATCCCTTGGTGGCTGAGGCGACGGCCCGAGCCAAGCCTAGAAAAGTCTGATGAGGGGGCCGCCTTCCAGCCAAGAGCCTGGTGGGGGCAGCCCCGGTAAGGCTCGTGAACACCTGTTACTGCCATGCACCAGTTTTTAACAACTTGTTACTTTGTGCCTCAATACTGTGCACAGTCTCTCTTCTTTCAGCGAATTCTCCCTGTCCCCGTTCAGTTGCATCTCGCAAAAATTCCTTCCCAGCCCTTGGCTCACCTGTTTCCAGCACCTCTCGGCGGTAACCGGCAGAGCCTGGATTAGGGTTGGCAACAACATTGCATATGCTTGTATGTACAAGTAAGCATGTGTGAAGGGGAGTTGGTTCTACTGACCCTCTTTGCGCTCAAGATCGCATCGCCCTGTAGGCCTTATAGCCGCTACTGGACTGAGTTGGATTGATCGCTGAGGAGTCTTGTTGTGACTGACAATAGCCAGAAACCTACGAAGTACCGTGCTACCAGTATCCGCGCTGCCTGCGGTAACACGCTCACAGCCAAGAGCTGGGTGACCGAAGCGCCGCTGCGAATGTTAATGAACAACCTTGACCCAGATGAACAAGCCACCAGCCTGAATGACGCATTGGCCCACCTCGAAAAATATACCAAGGAAGGCAAGGCCATCTCCATCGCGCTGTTGGGTAACGCGGCCGAGATTTTCCTGGAGCTGGTAAAGCGCGGTGTGCGTCCAGACATGGTCACCGACCAGACCAGCGCTCATGACCCTCTCAACGGTTACCTTCTGGCCGGCTGGACGTGGGACGAATACCGCGCTCGCGCCAAGTCCGAGCCCGCTGCTGTCGTGGGCCGATTTGGGCAGGAGCCCTAAAGGTTCTGATGCTGGCTGCCGGCGCCTTGGGCGCCGGGTGTCTTCAAATATCGTGGGAAGCACTTCATGAATCTCTTACAGATGCTCAGTTTCGGCGATAACGGTTGGGGGATGGCGTTGCTTAAAGCTGCGCTCATGACATTGCTGTTGACGATTGCAGCAATGGTCGTTGGAGCGCTGGTCGGCAGCGTCGTAGCTATGGCCAAACTCTCGAAACGTCGTCTGTTGCGCGGCGCGGGAGACGCTTATTCAATCCTGTTCAGAGGGATTCCGGAGCTGTTGGTGATTTACCTGTTTTATTTTGGCGGGGCCAGTGTGATTTCGGCGATCAATCATTGGTTCGGAGGCGAGGGATATATCGACGTACCCCCTTTTCTGGTGGGGGTCATCGCGGTAGGGCTGATTTCGGCGTCTTATCAGGCTGAAGTCTATCGAGGTGCCTTCACCGCCGTTAACAAGGGTGAACTTGAAGCGGCGCTGGCTATTGGCATGCCTCGGAGGATGCGAATTCGAAGGGTATTGATGCCACTGATTTGGCGTTATGCATTGCCGGGGCTCGGAAACGTCTGGCAAATGAGCCTAAAGGACTCGGCGCTCATCTCGGTGATCGGGTTGGTGGAGCTTATGCGGGCCAGCCAAGTGGCGGCAGGCTCTACTCGCCAGTACTTCACCTTCTACATCGTTGGCGGGATCTGCTACTTGATCCTGACCGGGCTTTCGGGCCGCCTATTGAACATTGCCGAGTCGCGTGTGCAGCGTACGCAGCGGCGCCATTCTGCACAATCCTGAGAAGGGGACGCTTCCAATGATCGACATTGCCTTTCTTGCCGACACGATGCAAAAGTTGCTGGGCGCCTTGCCCATCACACTGGCGTTGTTTTTCTCATCCCTGTTGCTGGGGTTGGTGCTTTCTGTGGGCGTCGTCTCCATGCGCGTTAGTCGCTGGCCATTCCTGAGTTACCCCGCGCGGTTCTATATCATGCTGTTTCGTGGTACGCCGCTGCTGATACAGATGTTCTTGATCTACTACGGCCTGGGCCAATTTCCGGCTATTCGCGACAGTTTCCTGTGGGTGGTGCTCAAGTCACCGTATGGCTGCGCAGTCGTGTCGCTGGCACTTTGCACGGCGGGTTATACCGCTGAGATTATTCGAGGCGGCCTGCAAAGCATACCGCCGGGCCAGATTGAAGCGGGCCAGGCGGTTGGTATGAATTCCTGGACACTCCTGTGGCGGATTATTTGCCCTATAACCCTACGCCAAGCGCTTCCGGCCTACTCCACCGAGGCCATTCTGTTGGTCAAATCCACTGCCCTCGCCAGTCTGGTCACCGTATGGGATGTAACCGGCGTGGCTCAACAAATTATTCAGCGTACCTATCGCACCATGGAAGTATTTATTTGTGCTGCGCTGATTTACTTGATTCTCAACTTTCTCGTTGTGCGCATCGTGGCGTGGATTGAGCACAGGTTGTCCCCGCACCTGCACGAACGGCCACAAGACGCTCCCGCAAAGCGGACGCCTGAAGCAACTTCCCATTCCTGATTGCAACGGAGCTTATCATGAGTACTCAAAATCAGAGCGCCCTATCGGTTTCCAACATTCATAAAGCCTTTGGTTCGACACAAGTCCTCAAAGGTATTTCGTTGGACGCTCATAAGGGTGACGTGATTTCTATCTTGGGTGCCAGTGGTTCAGGCAAAAGCACCTTTCTGCGTTGCATCAATCTGTTGGAGACACCCGATGAGGGGCGCATTGTCCTTGATGGCGAAGCCATAGAAATGAAACGCCACCCCAACGGTCGCTTGCTTCCTGGGAATGCTCGCCAGGTTGAAAGTATGCGCAGCCGGTTAGGTATGGTGTTTCAAGGGTTCAACCTGTGGTCGCATATGACCGTATTGCAAAATGTTATTGAGGGCCCGATGCGCGTCCTCAAGCGCTCGAAGGCGGAGTGTGTGGAAGAGGCGGAGCAGTTGTTGCAGAAAGTAGGGCTCTATGACCGACGCAACTATTACCCGGCACACTTGTCCGGTGGGCAGCAGCAGCGTGTGGCGATTGCCCGTGCCCTGGCGATGAACCCTCAGGTAATGCTCTTCGATGAACCGACTTCGGCGCTGGACCCGGAGTTGGTGGGTGAGGTGTTGCGTGTGATGCGTTCGTTAGCGGAGGAAGGCCGGACAATGTTGGTGGTCACGCACGAGATGGGCTTTGCCCGTCATGTCTCAAACCGTGTGGTGTTCATGGCTAACGGTCTGATCGACACCCAAGGTAGCCCTGCTGATTTGTTCGAAGGGCTACCGACTGAGCGTTTCCGCCAGTTTGTCAGTAGCCATAGCCAAAGAAATACAGAGTGAACGCTGTTCGTTGTGCCGCGAATGCCACATGAGGGTCGGCTCCGCATGTTGACTCAAACCATGGATGATCAAGCCTCCCGCCGCCTCGGATGATGCGCGGCAACCATTTCGACGTCGGCTATGGCCATTGTTGAGATGGGCGGGGGGCTAAAACCGCTTAGCAGTGTACAGAGCATCACCAAAAATGGACGTGAGGCAGGCTGAACAGGGAAGAGGAAGGAGAACGGATGGTGGCAGTGGGCGTGAGTGGCCCAGCAACAAGAGAGTGCTGGGCACACGTGTTCAAGATTTAGGCGTGAGGTCAACCTTGAACCATTTTTCGCTGAGATTCTTCACGGTACCATCACTGATAGCTTGTTTGAGAGCCTCATCAAATTTTGCTTTCAGATCAGCGTCACCTTTACGGAACCCCAACCCTTCACCTTCACCCCATATCGGGCCTTTGATTTCGGGGCCGGTATAGGCCAGGCCCTTGTTTTCGGGCTTGGACATGATGGAATCCAAAAAGGTTACGTCGTCAAAAATAGCATCAATGCGACCGGATTGGAGATCGAGGATGGCATCTGCTGAGGTGTTATATTCACGAATGGTAGCGACATCTTTGAAGTTCTCATCGATGAATTTCGTGTAAACAATGCCTGAAGCAATGCCGATGGTTTTGCCTTTCAAAGCCGTCCGTAACGCCTCTACACCTTCTCGGATTTCTTTCGGATCTGTCCCTAGCGTAACAGCGTTGCTCGCCCCAGGTTTGCCAGGAAGAAGTGCGGCATCCAGGGCGACAAAACTGGCGGGTGTTTGAGCATAGGGGATTGAAAAGGCCATGACCTTTTTCCGGTCTTCGGTGATGACAATCGCATCCATCAACACGTCGAATTTACCCGCGTTGAGGCTCGCGATCATGCCATCCCAGTTCTGGACGACGATGTTGCATCGCAGCTTCATCTTTTCGCAGAGATGATCCATGAGCTCGGGCTCAAAGCCACTGATTTTTCCACCTGGTAATGTCAGATTCCAAGGCTCGTAAGCACCTTCGGTTGCGATATTAATGGATGTCCACTCTTTTGCCTGCAACACAGAGCTCCCTGCCAACGCCATTGCAGCTATAGCCATAGAACCTAACCAACGCGATTTTTTATATACCATTTTGTTTTTCCAATACCTTATATTGATAAGCTTGTGGTTGCGGCCCGGTTGAGCTTGGGCGTAGGCGCTACCGTTATGTGTCGAAGGCTGGGTCTTGTGGTTGCTCACTCCTCTTTTACTAGGTTCTGTACGAAAAGTCGGTGCGGGTAGAATTGCCGCCATGATTGGCTGGAGGCCCGCATGGCAAAGCGCTACGAACTCCCCGATGCAGCCTGGGAGTTGATCAAGGATCTCGTTTCCCCGGAACAGAAGATGGGCCGGCCGCGCAGTGATGATCGTCTGTTGCTCAACGGAATCTTCTGGATTCTCTGTTCCGGTGCCGCCTGGCGCGACCTGCCGGAGCGTTTCGGCCCGTGGTCAACGGTATATCAACGGTTCCGTGATTGGCGAGACGATGGCACGTTTGACCGAGTACTTGAGCGGTTGCACGTCCGGTTGAATCAGGAAGGCCTGATCGATCTGGACACCTGGATGATCGACTCCACTGCAGTACATGCAACCCGAGCCTCGTCAGGTGCCGGGAAAAAGGGGGGCCAGAAGAACCGGTAGACCATGCGTTGGGACGTAGCCGAGGCGGCTTGACCACCAAGATTCACTTAATCTGCGATGCCAATGGGATACCTCTTCGCTTTGTGCTGTCGCCAGGACAGGCCAGCGATATTGCACATGCTCAGCCGCTCTTGGACCAGGTGCGTATCCCCGGAAAGCCGGGACGGCCTCGTAAGCGCTGCCGTTGGTTACTGGCTGACAAAGGTTACGATGCCGAACATCTGCGCCAGTACTGCGACCGTTACCGCATGCAACCGGTAATTCCGCAGCGCACCATGAAACGCAAACCCAAGCCGGGGCTACCCAGGCTTTTTGATCGCCCGAAATACCGGCAACGGAACATCATCGAGCGTATGTTTGGCTGGCTGAAAGAGAGCCGGAGGATCGGCACCCGCTACGACAAGCTCGCCAGAAGTTTTGGCGCGATGGTCACGCTGGCTTGCGCGCTGCGATGCTTACGACAGTACTTTTCGTACAGAACCTAAAATCCAGTATGTACGCTGAGCGTGCACGAAGTGATGTTTGAGGTGCGGTAGATATAAGCAAGAATGTTGCCAGTTCTAAATTGGCCCTAACCGCCTGATTTTTCGAGGCCCGTGTGGATAGGGGGTTTTATGTTGCCTCTTTATGGGTCAATAAGTAGCGCTGTGAGCACATTAGGCTCATTTGGTCACCGTCGCATGCGCCTATAGGTGGGTCCAACCAGAGGTTACCCGCTGCCCGTTTTCAATGTGATGAAATTGTCTACAAAAATGGGTTTGAAACCCAAGTGTTCGAGAAACCTCGACATCCCTGCTACTGAGAGTGATAGGGTTGCTGTATTGATAAGTGGATGACACAGTAGCCGTTCCGACAACCAAATCGATGGGTCTATCACCACTTGTGTGAGGCGTGCTGAATCATTACACAGGGCCAGCAAAGAAACGGCTCCGCGTTCAACGCCGAGGGTTTCCATCAGGCGACCAGAAGAGGCGAACCTTAGGCCTTTGATGCCCAGTGTTTGTGAGAGCGCATGCAGGTCAAGCCGCTGATGGCTCTTGATAACTACCAAGGTGTGATGATTTCCTTTTTTGTCACACAAGAAAATATTTTTAAGCGATTCGCCCTGGATGGCGATGTTCAAGCGCGCTGCGTCCTCACACGTGTGAACCGCTTCGTGCTCTACGTACTCATAGGGAATTGAAAGGGCGTCCAGTAACTGAGTGGCGCTAGTTGAATGGCGCATGGTGAGGGCTCGCTCGCACTACGGGGTTGAACTTTTACCGATGGTTTTTTGTTGTATGCCAAAAAGCCTGCCACTCAGAAAGTGGCAGGCCGGGCAATTTCCACGCTGCTAGTTCAGGTGTTTTGAAAGAAGCGCGTTGATCTTGCCGCTCCGAACGTGATCAATGACACTGACCATGTCGTTGTAGAAAACGCGATCATTATCCGCTACGGGGACTTCGGTTCTGACCAGGTCATAGACTGCTTTGGTGGTACTCGATGCCTTGGTCACGTCATGGAAGTCAAGCGCCTGGCAGCCGACCAGTAGTTCAATGGCGAGGACGGATTCCAATTTCTGGGACACTTTGTAGGCTTTGATCGCTGCATTGTAGGCCAGACTTACCGGGTCCTCCTGGTTGCCACAGGTAGAGACACTATCAACAGAGGAGGGGTAAGACAGCGTTTTCATTTCTGCGTACAAACCGGCTGCCGTGTACTGCACGATCATGTACCCGCTATTTAGGCCAGGGTTGCGAACCAAAAATGCTGGCATCTCGCTGAAGTGCGAGTTGACCATGCGGTCAGTCCGCCTTTCGGATATTTTTGCGAGGTTGGTAAGGGCGACACACAGGGTGTCCGCCGAAATACCTACGTAGGTGCCATCAAAGTTTGCACCCGAAATGGCAATCCCGTCGTCATCCCCCAAGGGGTAAATAACAGGGTTATCGCCAGACGATCTTATTTCGCGCTCAATGCTGTCCCGGGTGTAGTTGATGAACTGCTTGGAGGCGCCGTGCACTTGAGGGATCGCTCGAAGGCTATACACATCTTGTAGGCGGTAATCGATGTTTTCATCGACTAACTTGCTGTCCTTGAGAATGGTCTTTATGGTGGCTGCTGTGGCTGCCTGTTCTGTGTGGGCTTTGATCGAGTGATAGCGGGGGTCGAAGGCTCGGATGGTGCCTTTGAGTGCTTCAAGTGACAGAGCGGCCGCAACGTCTGCGACCTCAGCGGCTTGCATGGCATTGTAAAGCGCCAGGATGGTAATGCCGGTCACCGAGGTGGTGCCGTTCAACATCGCGAGGCCTTCTTTGCACTGCAAATCTGTTGGTTCCAGTCCAACTTGTTTTAAGGCGGTGGCGCCGTCAATGAGTTCACCACCTTTAACGCTGGCACGGCCTTCACCGAGCAGAACCAGCGCCAGATGGCCTTCTACCGCCAGATAGCCTACCGATCCTTCGCCTGGGGCATAGGGCACGACATCATTGTTCAATAGGCCAGCGATCAATTCGAGCAGTTCAAAGCGGACCCCTGAGTAACCTTTGCCCAAACTGATCAGGATCATCAACTGGATCGCGCGTACCTGTTCACGGGCGAGGGGCTCCCCCACAGCGACCGCGTGGGACCGTACAATATTGACTTGTAACTCTTTTGCATTTTCGGGCGATATCACATGCTTGACGTTATCGCCGAACCCCGTCGTTAAGCCATACACCAAGCGATTCTCATCAAGGAAGCGCTCAATCAACCCCCGTGATTTTTTCACCCGGGTGACGTAGCTGTCCGCAAATGAGACTTTGGCTGCGTACCGGGCGACTGCCACGAATTCTTCAATTGTCGGCTCTCGGTCGCCTAGAACAACGTGAGTGATCTGCTGGGGCATGACGTTCATCGAAGACTCCAAAAATGAAAAGTTGACGGGCTGGTTGGCAGCGCATCGCCCCACCCTGAGCCTGAATTGAGCTTAAGGGTTGCCTTCGTTGAAGAAAATATGGCATTTCCTGTGAGTTTTTGTAGAATTTCTAAACTATTTTGGAGGCCACCATGAGCCGTCTACCTCCCTTGCGAGCGCTGCAGGTGTTTGAAACCGTTGGCCACTGCGGAGGGATATCTCAGGCGGCCAGGCGTTTAGGTATTTCGGTTGGCGCGGTAAGCCAGCAAATGAAATTGCTCGAAGACGCTTTGGGCATGAAGTTGACGCTAAAGGATGGGCAGCGTATTCGGCTGAACACGGTCGGCGAGCGATTCCATGCGCGTTGCTCGACAGCGTTTGAAGAGCTGAGGGTGGCGGTTTCCGAAGCTGAAAGGGCAAAAAATCCAAACAACCTGTATGTCAGTTGTTTGCCTTCATTGATGGTCAAATGGCTCGCACCGCTCGTCGACGAGTGGGGGAGTGGCGAGAGTGATCTGGATATTTATCTCGACAGTACGCTAGAGGATACCTCGGAGGAGGAAATCGCCGATTTCAGGATAGGTTATGGGGAACACCCTCAGCACGCAGCGCACAGTGTGCTCCTCTTCAGAGACTGCGTTGTACCTACCTGTTCACCGCTTCTGCTGGAAAGGGTAGGGTGTGCGCGTGAACTGCTTGAGCACCGGCTGATAGGGATTGACTCTCGCCCGAAATTTGATTCACCGCCCTCTTGGACACAATGGTTCGAGGCATTGGAGGGTGAGACGGGAGTGCCCATCGCCATACGCCGAAACTACTCCTCCTCCAGTGCTGCTATTCAGGCGGCCATCGATCAGCAAGGCATTGTATTAGCCCAATTCTCAATGATTGCACGTGATGTGGGTGCCGGCCGATTGGTAATCCCCTGGCCGTTCGCTGTACCTCTCCCTGCGCCCTACTATTTAAGTTGGCATCCAAATACGCTTCACAAGCACCAATGCCGAGCGTTCCAGCGGTGGATAATCGGGCAGGGGCAAAAGCAGGATAAAATTACGGCTGCAATGCTTGTTGATTCTTGGCCTTCTGCGGTCATGGATCACTCGTAGATCCCTCGCCTCAGTCGCTCCCGCAGCACGCGTGATGGCAGGTTCGTGAGGGTGATCAAGTACTCTCGCACTGCTTTTAGAATCAGTTTTAATTTATTTATAACAAAACGATCTGCAAGTTTTCCGCGCCTCGCGCCACAGGCATCAGGAAACCGGAAAACCTGCAGGCCACCGCCAATGCCTTTTTACCTCGACGATGCCCAGCGCGAAGACTTGCTGCGCTTGCAACGCAGCTTCACCGGACGCACCGAATGGCCAACCTGGCTGCTGCTGGCGCTGGTCTACGGCGGCTGGTTTGCCATGTTGCCATTGAGCCACCTGCTGGGCGTCTGGCTCACCACGGCTGTGCTGATCCCGCTGCTGGTGTTGTGGCTGTCGTTGCAGCATGAACTGCTGCATGGCCACCCCACGCGCCTGAACTGGCTGAACAAAGCCCTGGGCTACATGCCCTTTGCCGTCTGGTACCCCTACACCCTGTATCGCGACAGCCACCTGCGCCACCACCGCGATGAGGACTTGACCGTGCCCGGCCTCGACCCGGAGAGCCGTTACCTGAGCGCCCACCACTGGCAACGCAGCGGTGCTGTGGTGCGGGGGCTTTCGTGGTTTGGCAAGACGGTGCCGGGGCGGCTGTTGATCGGCGCGCCACTGGCCTTGTTCGGCCTGGCGCGCGAGGAGTTGGCGCGGATGGCCCGCGGCGATCGCCAGGCCTGGGCCATGTGGGCGACCCATGGCGTGTGCTGCGTGCTGATGCTCGCCCTGGTTGCCCGCTTCAGTGCGCTCTCGGTGGCGCATTACCTGTTCCTGGTCAGCGTGCCGGCGCTGGGGGTGGCGATGCTTCGTTCGTTCTACGAGCACCGGCCCAGCCTGCGCCCGGAGCAGCGCACGGTCATCAACGAGGCGGGCCGGCCCTGGTCGTGGCTGTTCCTGCACAACAACCTGCACCTGGTGCATCACGATATCCCGGGGCTGCCCTGGTACTTTATCCCCCACGTTTACCGCCAGCACCGCGAGCAATGGCTGGCGCGCAGCGGCGGTTTTCTGGTGCGTGGGTACGGTGAGCTGGTGCGCCGGCACAGCCTGGCACCCATCGACAGCCCCCGACACCCTTTTGCCTGATCTGGAACCCTGCCCATGACTGAAGGATTCGCCGAGCTGTCCATGTACGTCGCCCCGCCGCGGGTGTGTGAGGCCAGCGAGGCCTGGCTGACGCGCATCGTGCAGTTGCTCGATGCCCGTCGCGAACCTGCCGCCGACCTGGAGCCGCTGCAGGTGTGGCGTTCGCCACGCCTGTTGCTGGCGCAAACCTGCGGTTACCCGTTGATGACCCTGTTGCGCGGCCAGGTGCGGCTGATCGGCAAGCCGCGCTACGAACTGCCCCACGCCCAGGCAGGCAACCATTGCAGCCTGGTGTTGGCCCGCGCCGATGACCCGCGCCAGACGCTGGCGGCCTTCTTTGGCAGCCACGGCCTGGTCAACAGCCCGGACTCCAATTCTGGCATGAACCTGTTCCGCCACCTGTTGGCACCCTTGCAACGCGAGGGCCGGTTCTTCGCCGGCGTCACCTTCACCGGCGGCCACCGCAACAGCCTGCGCGCCTTGCGCGAGGGAAGAGGCGACCTGGCGGCGATCGACAGCGTGACCTACGACTACCTGGCCCGCGACCATAGTTCGGAGGTTGACGGCCTGCGCATAGTCGCTCGCACCGCCAGCGGCCCGAACCTGCCTTTCATTGGCCCCTTGGGGTTGAGCGATGAACAGGCCGAGGGCGTGCGCTTGGCGATGAATCGCGCCCTGCGCGAACTGCCGGAGGTGGCCAACGTCTTGGCCATCAGCGAAGTGCTGCCGGCCAGCGAAACCGAATACCAGGTCCTGCTGGAGTACGAGCGCGAAGCAGCGCAACGGGGTCTGCCCGTTCTTGAATAGCTAAATAGAATATAAAAAGCACTTTTAAATATTTTTAAAGAATAAGCGATCCGTCTAGGATCGGCTCACCGGACCACCGGACATACCCCATCTGCATTTTTTATGGAGCGCCCATGTCCGGTCGCGAAAACCCGCACGGCGAGTACGTCGGCAGCCTGTTCCGCAGCCATTATCCGTGGCTGTGCGCACGCTTGCGCCGGCACTTGGGCCCTGGCGCCGAGGACGTTGCCGCCGATACCTTCGTGCAACTGCTCAGCGCCCCCGACGTGGTGCCGATCCAACAGCCGCGCGCGCTGCTGACCACCATTGCCCAGCGCCTGATGTACCAGCTCTGGCGGCGGCGGGACCTGGAGCGGGCTTACCTTGACACCTTGCTGGACGACGAAGAATGCCTGGCGCCGTCACCGGAGTCGCTGGCCCAGATGATCGAAGCGCTGCAAGCGATCGATGCCTTGCTCGATGGGCTACCCGCCAAGGTCAAGGCGACGTTCCTGCTGTCGCAACTCAACGGCCTGACTTATCCACAGATCGCCCAGGAGCTGGGTATTTCTCAGCGCTCGGTGAGCGACTACATGGCCAAGGCCTTCAACCGTTGCCTCAAGCTCTCACTGGACTGACATGCACAACGTCGACGAACAGCAACGCTTGATCGAGCAGGCCACCCAATGGCTGGTCCTGCTGCGCTCAGGGCAGGCCAGTGCCGAGGACTACCTGGCGTTCCAGGCTTGGCGTGGTGAGGACCCGCGGCGTGAGCAACTGTGCCAGCGGCTGGAGATCACCTTGGGCGTATTCCAGGTGCCGCTGGCCTTGGGCATCGACGGCCAGCGGGTCCAGCGCGTGCTGCAGGCGCCTTCCGGGCGTCGGCGGTTCCTCCAGCGGGCGCTGGTCGGCGCGGGGGTAGCAGTGGGTGTGGGCCTTAGCCTCAAGCACTCGCCCTTGCCTGGCCTGGGGCTGGGCGCCGACCTG
This sequence comes from Pseudomonas sp. NBRC 111131, assembly GCF_001320525.1. NCBI lineage: Bacteria > Pseudomonadati > Pseudomonadota > Gammaproteobacteria > Pseudomonadales > Pseudomonadaceae > Pseudomonas > Pseudomonas sp. NBRC 111131. Next base: position 124,546 of record NZ_BCBH01000007.1, read on the forward strand.
AGCACCCGCACTGGCGAGCGCCAGAACATTCACCTACCCGATGGCAGCCAACTGCTGCTCAATGCCCAGAGCCAGGCCGATGTACGGTTCGATGCCCAGCAGCGGCTGCTCAGGTGGCGAGGGGGAGAGGGCCGGCTGGAAGTGGTCGACGACGCCCGCCCCTTCGTGGTGCACACCGAAGTCGGCAGCATCAGTGCGCAGTCCGCCCGGCTGCTGTTGCGCGAGCGTGATGGGCTGTGCCGGGTCTGTGCGCTGGCCGGGGTGCTGGAGGTCAGCAACCTGGGCGGTGACCGGCTGCAGTTGCGCAAGGGGCAGGGGGTAAGTTTCGACCGTTTGAGCTTTGCCGCGGTGCTGCCATTGCGCGGTGGCGAAGGGGCCTGGGTCGATGGGCTGCTGGAGGTACGCGATACCCCGCTGGCAGAGGTGATCGACGCGCTGCGGCCCTATCGCCAGGGGGTACTGCGGCTGGAGCCGGCGGTGGCCGGGTTGCGTGTCAGCGGCTTGTACCGGCTGGACCAGAGTGACCTGGTACTCGAAGCGCTGACGCGTACCCTGCCGATCAAGGTCAGCCGGCACAGCCAGTATTGGGTGACTATCTCGGCAGCCTGACACCAATAACACGTGGCACAGGCGCTGGAAATCGCCCGGTTCTAACGACATAACCAATTGATCTGCAAGATTTCCCACCCCCATGCCACACCTCAGTTGTAAACGCTGCCGAGGGGGGCAGTGTCATTGGGTTCCTTGGGGGGAATCGTTGTGCGCCATACCGATAAAAACCGTTCCAGCATTCGTTTCAAACGCAACGCTCTGGCCTTCGGGCCGCTGCTTGGCCTGCTGATCGGCGCCGCTCAGGCTGCCGATCAGCAGGCGTTCCACATCCAGGCCGGCCCGCTTGACGAAGTGTTGCTGAACATCAGCCGGCAAAGCGGCCAGGTGATTTCCTTCTCGCCGGAAGTCGAGCGTTACTCATCGGGCGCCATCGACGGCAACCTTACCGCCGAGCAAGCCGTGGATGCCGCCCTGCGCGGCACCGGCCTGCAACTGCAAGTCAGCCCGGGCGGCGCCTTCATTATCAAGGAAGGCGCTGCTGCGCCCACTACCGCCGCCGCACCGGTCGTGCAAACGTCGGCGCCCAGTGCGCCAACCCTGGACCGGGTCATCGCCATCGGCACCCGGCGCAGCGATGCCACGGCCCTGACCAGCGCAGCGCCGGTGGATGTGATCGACAGCCAGGAACTGGTCAAGACCGGCGCTACCACGCTGAACCAGGCGCTGTTCCAGTTGCTGCCGTCGTTCAACTTCCCGCAGAACCAGAGCGCCACCCGTGGCCAGAACCCCAAGGGGGCCTCGCTGCGCGGCCTGGCGCCGGACCAGACGCTGGTGCTGGTGAACGGCAAGCGCCGCCACGCCTCGGCAGTGGTGAATATCTCCGGTGGCGTGCCGTTCATTGGCGCTCAGCCGGTGGACCTGGACATGATCCCGATCAGCGCCATCGATCACGTCGAGGTGTTGCGTGACGGCGCTTCGGCGCAGTACGGCTCGGACGCGGTGGCGGGGGTCATCAACATCGTGCTCAAGGAGCGCGACAGCGGCGGCCAGTTCAACACGCAGCTGGGCAAGTACGGCCAGGGTGACGGCTTTCGCAAGAACGTCGATGGCTGGTACGGCCTTGGCCTGCCGGGCGACGGTTTCCTGACCTTGAGTTTCAACGGAGTCAACAGCAAGCCCACCGACATCGGCGACAAGTACATCGCCGATGGCCAGTTGCAGGAACACCGCTGGGGCGGTGCCAGCCGCGACAAGTTCAACCTGGCAGCCAACGCCGAGGTGGGCCTGAACGACCAGTGGCGGCTGTACAGCTTCGCCACCTATGGGCAAGACAAATCGATCAACAACACGCCGCCGCTGCTGCGTGACAACCCCAACAACGTGCAGGCGCTGTACCCCGAGGGCACGATCCCGAAGTACCGCTTCCGCTATGAGGACGCCTCGGTCACCGTCGGCTCGCGGTTTGAGGACGAGCAGATCGGCCGCCTGGACATCAGCGCCACGTATGGCCGCGACAAACACGACGAAGTGGCCTTCGACACGCTCAACCCAAGCTATGGGGTGAACAGCCCAACCAAATTCGACATCGCCACCCTGATCAACTCCCAGACCAACCTGGCAGTCGATTACGCCCGCGATGTCGGCGTGGCCTGGTCCACCCACCCGCTCACCGTCTCGGCGGGTGTGGCCTACCGTCGCGAGCAATATGAACTGCAGCCTGGCGATTTTGCCTCCTACTCCTTCGGCGGCATCGACGGTGTACAGGTGGGCGGGGTGCAGGCCTCGGGCCTCACGCCCGACGACGCCGGGACCTACAAGCGCGAGGTCGGCGGTGTGTACTTCGGCCTGGAAAACCAGGTCACCGACAAGTTCCAGGTTGGGGTTGCCGGGCGCAGCGAGCATTATTCCGACTTTGGTTCGGCCACCACCGGCAAGCTCTCGGCGCGTTATGAGTTCACGCCGCAGGTCGGCCTGCGGGGTACCATCAACAGCGCTTACCGCGCACCGACCCTGGGCCAGATCGGTACCTCTTGGACCACCACCACCAACGTCGATGTCAACGGCAACCCGGTGCTGACCCGCATCCTGCCGGTCGACCACCCGGCTGCCCAGGCCCTGGGCGCCCAGTCGCTCAAGCCGGAGAAGTCCACCAACTACTCGCTGGGCCTGGTGCTGCGCCCCACCGAACAAGCTTCGCTGACCATCGACGCCTACCAGATCGACATCCGTGACCGGCTGCTCTACAGCGGCGGCATTTCCGGCCCCGACGCCGAGCGCATCCTCACCGCGGCAGGCTTCGGCCAGTACAGCTGGGCGCAGTTCATGACCAACGCGGCCAACACCCGCACCCGCGGCGTGGACATCGTCGGCAAGTACAACCTGGGCCTTGAGCGCTACGGCGACCTGGCGCTGACTGCCGGCTACACCAAGGCACGCACCACCATCGAGAAGATCCACGGCAACCCCTACGGCTTCGACGTGCTGACCCGCGAAGCCCAGGGCTTCCTCGAGCACGGCTACCCGGAAGACAAGCTGATCCTCGGCGCCACCCACTACTACGGCCCATGGACCATCAGCCTGACCCAGACCCGTTACGGCGAGTACCGCAAGTACGCAGCCTCGGCGGCCAATGCGCAGTACGACCAGACCTTCTCGGCGCAATGGATCACCGACCTGGATGTGAACTACGCGTTCACCAAGCAACTGCGTGTCTCGATCGGTGCCAACAACCTGTTCGACAGCAAACCGGACGACTTCAACACGCGTCTGCGCCAGACCCCTGGCCAGCAATACAGCTACCTGGCGCCGTCCGCGCCGGAAGGGGCGTTCTACTACACCCGGCTGAGCTACGACTTCTAAGAGGTATCGCATGACTGTAATGAAGACACTGCTGGGCGGTGCGCTGCTTGCCCTCGGCCTGCTCGGCCAGCCGGTGACGGCGGCCGAGAAGGCTGAGCCTATCCACTTCGGTGACATCACCTGGGAAAGCGGCAGCCTTATCACCGAGATCCTGCGCACGATCGTCGAGCAGGGCTACGGCTACCCGACCGACACCCTGCCGGGCAGCACGGTGAGCCTGGAAGTGGCCTTGGCCAAGAATGACATTCAGGTGATCGGCGAGGAGTGGGCAGGGCGTAGCCCGTTCTGGGTCAAGGCCGAGGCCGAAGGCAAGGTGTTCGGCCTGGGCGACACCGTCAAAGGGGCCACCGAGGGCTGGTGGGTGCCGGAGTACGTGATCAAGGGCGACCCTGAGCGCGGCCTGGCGCCCCTGGCGCCGGAACTCAAGTCGGTGGCAGACCTGGCGCGCTACAAGGATGTATTCCGCGACCCGGAATCGCCTAACCAGGGCCGCTTCCTCAACAGCCCGACCGGTTGGACCTCGGAGATCGTCAACAGCCAGAAGCTCAAGGCGTATGGCCTGAGCGACAGCTACGTGAACTTCCGTACCGGCTCCGCTGCGGCGCTGGATGCCGAAGTGGCCGCGGCGATCCGCCGGGGCAAGCCGGTGCTGTTCTACTACTGGTCGCCCACCCCACTGCTGGGCCGCTACAAGCTGGTGCACCTGGAGGAGCCGCCGTTCGACGCCGAGGCCTGGAAGACCTTGTCCGACCCGAACAATGCCAACCCCAAGGGTTCACGCTCGCTGCCGGCGCGCCTGGCGATCGGCGTTTCGGCGCCGTTCCATGCGCGCTACCCCGAGTTGGTGGCGTTCTTCGAGAAGGTCGACCTGCCCATCGACCTGCTTAACCAGACCCTCGCCCACATGGCTGAAAAGCGCCTGGAGCCGCGCACCGTCGCGCAGGCGTTTCTACGTGAACAGCCGCAGGTGTGGACCGCCTGGGTACCGGCCGAGGTGGCCAGCAACGTGAACCGGAGTTTGAAATGATTGGACGTATCGTGATTGCCCTGGGCCTGGCATTGACCAGTGCCCTGGCCCAGGCCACCGACCCGCAGGTACTGCGTATCGGCTACCAGAAAAGCTCAGTGAACATGGTGCTTGCCCGCGAGCACAAACTGTTGGAAACGGCGCTGCCTAACACCCAGGTGCAGTGGGTCGAATTCGCAGGTGGCCCGCAGCTGATCGAAGCGCTCAACGGCGGCAGCCTGGACGTGGGCAACATCGGCGACATCCCGCCGATTTTCGCCCAGGCGGCGGGTATCGACCTGCGCTACATCGGCGTTGAGCCCAGCGATGGTCGCGGCGAAGCGATCATTGTGCCCAAGGGCAGCCCGGTGCAGCAGCTGAGCGACCTCAAAGGCAAGCGCGTGGCCCTGCAGCGGGGCTCCAGCGCGCACAGCCTGTTCCTTAAGAGCCTGCTCAAGGCCGGGATGCAACTGAGCGACGTGCAACTGGTGTTTCTGCCAGCGGCCGACGCACGCCCAGCGTTCGAGCAGGGCAAACTCGATGCCTGGGTAATCTGGGACCCGTACTACGCTGCTGCGCTGATCGATGGTAGCGCGCGGTTGCTCAGCGATGGCCAGGACGTGCACCCCAGTGGTACCTATTACATCGCCAGCCACGCGTTCACCGCGCAGCATGGCGATGCCATCGCCGCTGTGCTCGAAGCCTTGCGCCAGGCGCAACGGATCTCGGTCGAACAGCCCGAGGCCAGCATCGACAGCATGACCCGGGTGCTGGGGCTCAAGCGCGAAGTGGTCGAGCGCTTTTTCGAGCACCGCTACAACGCCCCGATCCGCCCGTTGGATGATGCCGCCATCGATACCCAACAGCGTATCGCCGACCTGTTCTTTGCCAACCGCCTGATCCCGCGCGCGGTGCAGGTAGGGGATATCGTCTACCGGCCGTAGTCGATCCCGCACGTGCACCAGGGCAGGGGTTTCAATCGGCCTGTTGGAGGAGGAAGGTGAGGGTCTCGCCTTCCTTCGTATTCAGCAGGTACATGGGCTGCCGGCTGTGGTGCGGCGTATCCAGGAGGGCGCCAACCCGATAGCCCTCGTGGTCGCGCAGGTGGCAGATCAGGCCCTGCTCGGTTTGCTCCAGCGGTTCGATCTTCCAGTCATCGATCACTTCACTTCTCTGGTAGAAGCCCAGGTAGCTGTTGCGGCTCAGCCCAAGCTTTTTCGGCGGGTGCGAGTGGTCGGGCAGGGTGATGTGGTAGTGCAGTCGGTCTTGCGTATGGGACTCGAAGGCAAAGTGCAAGGCCAGGGAGGCGGCGTTGCCGCCTGCCATCAGCCAGTCGTCCTGTGGCGTGATGCCCCAGTGCCATTTATCGCGGCTGCAGCTCAGCCGCAGGGGCACATAGCGGTCGGCTGCAATCGCGTACAGCGAGCCGTGGAACGATCGGGCGTAAGCGCTCTGAAGGGCTTGGTCCATGGGAGTGTCTCCGAGGTCAATGGGCCTTGCACCTTATGGCCCATGGACGTGGCGCTGGAGACAGAACCTTTTCCCGGCATCCCCTCAGGCAGTGCTGTCGCTTTCGAGCAGCATGAACAGGCGATACAGCACCACGGTGCTGAACAGCTGCAGGAAGCCGCTCAGGCTGTCCAGGGCCAGTTGCACGCCGGGTGAAGGGTCGGGGAAGGCCATCAGCAACAGCCCGTCGATCAGCCAGATCGGCGCCAGTACACCGAGCACACAGATCATGATGCGCATGAAATGCCCGGTGGTCATGCGCGCGCTTTCCCGCATCGACTGCACCACTGGCAGGCCACGCAGCACCAGCAGGTACTCGGCGAACACCAGGTTGATCATGATCCATATCCCGGGGAAGACCAGCAGCGCCAGCCCGGCCATGATCAGCAGCGAGCTGATCAGGATCAGCAGGGCCAGTGGTGGCCACACCTGCACGGCGCGGGCGAACAGGTCGCGCTTGGGCACGTCCTGGCCATTGCTGCGGGTGTCGAGGTAGAGGATCAAGGCGGCACTGTAGAGCGGGTAGATCAGCAGGGTGATCAGCATGCCGTAGGCCGGCGAGGCCTGTTCGCCCATCTGCCGGTACAGCAGCTGGGTCAACAGGGATTCCAGCACCACCAGTGGCAGGCACAGCGGGATGATGTTCGCCAGGTGGCGGCGGAAGAAGTACAGGGAGTCGCGCAGAACGCTCAGCGGATTCATCAGTCAACATCGCATGGCAGTAAAAGCAGGGCATAACTTTAGCCCAGAGCGGTCATTTGCTGAAAAAAGTTTCACCCCGCAAGTGATTGAATCCGCTGCCCATGCGCCCCATCTTTGACACGTCCGATGTCCCGCTTCCCATGAGGTAGCCCCATGAACACTGAAGAACAAACCCTGATCGATGGCCTGTTCGGCCGTCTCAAGCAAGCCGAGGACCCAAGCCAGCCACGTGATGCACAGGCACAGGCGCGGATCGAGGAGCACCTGCGCCAGCAGCCGGCGGCGCCTTATTACATGGCCCAGGCGATCCTGGTTCAGGAAGCGGCGATCAAGCGCCTGGACGAGCAGAACAAGCAGTTGGAGGCCGAGCTTCAACAGGCCCGTAGCCAGGCCGAGGCCAGCCGCTCGAGCAGCAACAGCGGCGGTGGCTTCCTGTCCAGCATCTTCGGTGGCGGGTCGCGTAATCCAGAGCCGGCACCGCAGCCACAGCGGCAGTTCTCGCCGCCCGCACCGTCGGCACCGGTGGCCCCGCAAGGTGGCTGGCGTGAGCCGAGTGCACCGGGCTACTCGCAGCCTGCGGCCGCGCAGCCAGGTGTTGGTGCGGCGCCCGCCCGTAGCGGCGCCAGCAGTTTCCTCGGTGGCGCCATGCAGACGGCGGCCGGGGTGGCCGGTGGTGTGTTGCTGGCGCAAGGTATCAGCAGCCTGTTCAGCCACCACTCGCAACCTGAAGAGATCGTCGAGGTGATCAAGGAAGAACCGGCACCGGCCAGTGACACTGGCGGCTGGAATGACCAGGGCGGGCACCAGCAGGTGGCCGACAATGGTGGCTGGGGCAGTGGTCAGGGCGGCTTTGCCGATACTGACTACGACAGCGATGACGGCGGGTTCTTCTCCGACGACGACACCTTCGTCTGAGCGGTCTGGCATACTGCGGGCATTTCCAGGGGCGCTTGGCGCCCCGTTCTGCCGAGGGTATGTAGTGAAGAAGATCGCGCTGTTCGCCGATGTGCAGAACCTCTACTACACCGTGCGCCAGGCCCATGGCTGCCACTTCAACTATGCCGCGCTGTGGGCTGATGTCAGCCGCGAAGGCGAGATCGTCGAGGCTGTGGCGTATGCCATCGACCGGGGTGACAGCAAGCAGCAGCAGTTCCAGCAGATCTTGCGCAACCTGGGGTTCGATGTGCGGCTCAAGCCGTTCATCCAGCGTAGCGATGGCTCGGCCAAAGGGGACTGGGATGTGGGGATCACCCTGGACGTGATCGATGCGGCCAGCCGGGTGGACCAGGTGGTGCTGGCTTCGGGCGACGGCGATTTCGACCTGTTGCTGGAGCGGGTAATCCAGCGGCATGGCGCCGAGGCCGTGGTGTACGGCGTACCTGGGCTTACAGCGCTGTCGCTGATCCGGGCTGCCAGCCGGTATGTGCCGATCGAGGGGCGCTTGTTGTTGAAGCATTGAGTCGGCGGTGGCGGATTGCCCCGGCAATTGTTCCGCTCATTTAATGCTGTTTTGTAACTGATGTTTGCTTGCGAGCCTCCCTAGACTAAGCACCCGTAAACGGATTTCGAGTGCCTTCCCATGCCTGCCTCCCGTCGTTTCCCATGGCTGCTCATCGGTGCCTTCCTGGCGTTGTACCTGGTCTGGGGCTCCACCTACCTGTTCATTCGCATTGGCGTGGAGTCCTGGCCGCCGATGTTGATGGCGGGTGTGCGCTTCGTCACCGCGGGTGGACTGCTGTATGGGTTTCTGCGCTGGCGCGGTGTGCCGGCACCGACCTGGCCGCAGTGGCGGGCGGCGGGCGCCATCGGTTTCTTGCTGCTCAGCTGTGGGAATGGTGGTGTGACGGTGGCTGAGCATGCGGGCGTGGCATCGGGTGTGGCAGCGCTGGCGGTGGCCACGGTGCCGTTGTTCACCCTGCTGTTCGGCTTGCTGTTCGGCCACCGCAATTCGCGCCTGGAGTGGGCTGGCATCCTGCTGGGGCTAGTGGGTATCGGCCTGCTCAACCTGGGCTCGAACCTGCAGGCAAGCCCCATCGGTGCAGCACTGATTGTGTTCGCCGCCGCCGCCTGGGCGTTCGGCTCGGTATGGAGCAAGAACCTGCCGCTGCCACAAGGCCCGATGGCCAGTGCCGCCGAGATGCTGGTGGGGGGCGCGGTGCTGCTGCTGGGCAGCGCCGTGTCGGGAGAGCGCATGACCCAGATGCCGACTGCGGCAGGCTGGGGCGCGTTGGCCTACCTGGTGCTGTTCGGCTCGATCCTGGCGTTCAGCGCCTACATGTACCTGCTCAAGAATGTGCGGCCAGCCGCTGCCACCAGCTATGCCTACGTCAACCCGGCGGTGGCGGTGTTGCTGGGCATCGTCTTTGCTGACGAGCAGATCGGTGTGGAGGAATGCCTGGCAATGGCCGTGATCATCGGCGCGGTGGTGCTGATCGGCCTGCCCCAGTGGCGCAAAGCGCCTGAGCCTGCGTTGAAGGGCGAAATCTGCAAGTAGGGTGGGGTGTTGCGGTAAACTTGCCGCCTTCGCTGAACCCCCTGACGGTATTGCCATGAATTTCGCCAAACTCGGCCTGATCGAACCTTTGCTGCGCACATTGCAGCAACTGGACTACACCACCCCGACCCCGGTGCAGGCCCAGGCCATTCCTGCGGTGCTGGCCGGCCGCGACCTGATGGCTGCGGCCCAGACCGGCACCGGCAAAACCGCCGGCTTTGCCTTGCCTGTGCTGCAGCGCCTGGCGCTGGAAGGTGAAAAGGTCGCCAGCAATTCGATCCGCGCGCTGGTGCTGGTGCCAACCCGTGAGCTGGCCGAGCAGGTGCACAACAACGTTCGTGAGTACGCTGAAAACCTGCCGTTGAGCACCTATGCCGTTTACGGTGGGGTCAGCATCAACCCGCAGATGATGCGCCTGCGCCGTGGCGTCGACCTGCTGGTGGCCACGCCGGGCCGCTTGCTCGACCTGTTCCGCCAGAATGCGGTGAAGTTCAACCAGGTCCAGACCCTGGTGCTCGACGAAGCGGACCGCATGCTCGACCTGGGCTTCGCCGAGGAGCTGCAGGCGGTGTATGCGGCGCTGCCACGCAAACGCCAGACGCTGTTGTTCTCCGCAACCTTCTCCGACCAGATCCGCATGCTCGCAGGGTTGGCCCTGAACGACCCGCTGAGCATTGAAGTGAGCCCGCGCAACGCCGCCGCCACCACGGTCAAGCAGTGGCTGGTGCCGGTGGACAAAAAGCGCAAGGTCGACCTGTTCTGCCACCTGCTGCGCAAGCAGCGCTGGAAGCAGGTGCTGGTGTTCGCCAAGACCCGTAACGGGGTGGATCAGTTGGTCGAGCGGTTGCTGGCTGAGGGCGTTAACGCTGACGGCATTCACGGTGATCGCCCGCAGGCGACGCGTCAGCGTGCGCTGGACAGTTTCAAGGCGCGTGAAATTCAAGTGCTGGTGGCCACCGACGTCGCAGCCCGCGGCCTGGACATCGACGACCTGCCGCTGGTGGTCAACCTCGACTTGCCCATCGTTGCCGAGGATTACGTGCACCGCATCGGCCGCACCGGCCGTGCCGGTAACAAGGGCGAGGCGATCTCGCTGGTGTGTGCCGATGAAGTGCAGTTGCTGGCGAGCATCGAAACACTGACCCGCCAGACGCTGCCACGCCATGAAGAGCCGGACTTCATCCCGGATCACCGAGTGCCGATGACCGATGCCAGCGGCCAGGTGATCAAGAAGCCGAAAAAGCCCAAGAAGCCAAAAGAGAACAGCGCCAAGCGCGGTCTTGGTCGCTGGATGGACAGCGGTGAGGAGCAGGCGCCGGTGAAGGCTGTGCGTAAAGTACCCAGCTTCAACAGCGGGCCGCGCAAACGCAAGCCCTAGTAGGCAACGCCAGCGCGTGCTTTGCAGAAGCGGGCTGGGTCAGCCTTGAGCCTTGATCCAGGCTGAGGCAGCCCGGCCGGCGCGAAGGCCGCTGGCAAAGCACGCCGTTAGCAGATACCCCCCGGTCGGGGCTTCCCAGTCCAGCATCTCGCCGGCGCAGAACACCCCCGGTATCGCCTTTAGCATCAAGCCCTCATCCAGCCCTTCGAAGCGCACGCCGCCGGCACTGCTGATTGCCTCGTCCAGCGGGCGGGTACGGACCAGCGTTATCGGCAGCGCCTTGATCGCCTGCGCCAGCGCGGGCATATCGGCAAAGGTCGCCTGATCGGTCAGTTCACGCAGCAGCGCCGCCTTTACCCCGTCGATGCCCAACTGGCTGTGCAGATGCTTCGCCATTGAGCGCGAGCCCCGGGGCTTGGCCAGCGCCTGGGCAATCTTGTCCACAGGCTTGTCCGGCAACAGGTCGAGCAGTAGGGTCGCCTGGCCGTCGCGGTTGATGGCTTCGCGCAGGGGGGCTGACCAGGCGTACACCAGGCTGCCTTCGACACCTTGGGCAGTGAGGATGAATTCACCCTTGCGTGGCGCCGTGCCCGGCATGCCAAGGGCGATGTTCTTCAGCGGCGCTCCGGCGAATTTGTCCTTGAGCAATGCACTCCAACCGGCCACTTCAAACCCGCAGTTGCTGGCTTGCAACGGTGAGATATCCACAGCGCGTTCGGCGAGCCATGGCTGCCAGGCGCCGTCGGAGCCCAGCCGTGCCCAACTGCCACCGCCGAGGGCCAGCACGACCGCATCCGCGTTTACCTGCAGTTCGCCCTGTGGATAAACCACCCGCAGCGAACCGTCGCTGTTCCAACCGACCCATCGATGCCGGTTGTGGATAACTACCCCGCTGTCGCGCAGGCGCTTGAGCCACGCACGCAGCAGCGGGGCGGCTTTCATGTCGGTGGGGAAGACCCTGCCTGAAGTGCCAACGAAGGTTTCCACACCCAGCCCGTGAATCCACTGGCGCAGGGCGTCGGCATCGAAGTCGCGGAGCAACCCGTCGATGGCATCCTGGCGCTCGGCGTAGCGCGCGACGAACTGTGGATAAGGTTCGGAATGGGTAATGTTCATGCCGCCGACCCCTGCCAGCAGGAATTTGCGGCCCACCGACGGCATGGCGTCGAACAACTGCACGGCAAGGCCCGCCTGGGCCAGCGCTTCAGCAGCCATCAAACCGGCAGGGCCACCGCCGATCACGACGGCGAGGGGAGGGGAGGCGGGGCGTAGATCAGACATGGGGGCGACGGGCTGTGGAAAAGACTGCGCATTCTAGCCCAGCGCGGCCTGCATAAGCACTGATCAAAAAATAATCAATGCCACGCAGCTCAGGCGGGCAAAGGGCTGCAGACTGTTTCCCGCAGGTTATCCACAAGCGGTTCCACAGTCATTGTGAACAACCCATGACCTTCGCTGCACTGTGGTGAAGGATGCCATGGCGCCGTGCCAAGGCTTCGCGGTCCTTGCTGTAGCCACCGCCGATTACGCCGACCACCGGGATATCGCGGCCCAGGCAATGGCGCATGACATGCTCGTCACGTGCGGCAAGGCCGGCATCGGTCAGTTGCAGGTAGCCCAGGGCATCATCCTTGTGCACGTCCACGCCTGCGTCGTACAGCACCAGGTCGGGCTGATACAGCGGCAGCAGGTAATTGAGTGCGTCCTCCACCACCTTCAGGTAAGCCGCGTCGCCCATGCCCCGGGGCAGGGGGATGTCCCAGTCGCTATGGGCCTTGCGCGCCGGGAAATTCTGCTCGCAGTGCAAGGACACGGTGATGGCGTCCGGGGTGTCGTGGAGGATGCGCGCGGTACCGTCGCCCTGGTGCACGTCGCAATCGAAGATCAGCACCCGGTGCACACGCCCCGCTTCGAGCAGGTAGCGGCTGATCACTGCCAGGTCGTTGAAGATGCAGAAACCGGCCGGGTGGTCGTAGTGGGCGTGGTGCGTGCCGCCGGCCAGGTGGCAGGCCAAGCCATGCTGGAGCGCCATTTCGGCAGTCAGCAGCGAGCCGCCCACGGCGCGCACGGTGCGCCGGGCCAGGGCCTCGCTCCAGGGCAGGCCTAGGCGGCGCTGGTCCTCACGTGACAGCTCGCCATTCATGTAGCGCTCGATGTAGTCGCGATCGTGGGCCAGGGCGAGGATGTCGTTGGGGCAGATTTCCGGACGCAGCAGCGCCTGGTCGGTGGTCAGCCCGCTGTCGACCAGGTGGTCGCGCAGCAGACGAAACTTGTCCATTGGGAAGCGGTGCTCGGGCGGGAACGCCGGGCTGTAGTCGTCGTGGTAGATCAGCGGCAACGGCATGGTGGGTTCGCAATCGGGGCCAGTGCTGATCTTGCCAGTTGTTGAGTGGTGGGCCAACTTCCAGGCCCGTTCGCAGGCAAGGGTGCGCAACGGCCGCCGTTATTTACCTGCGCTCGCCAGCACCCGCTGCCAGTCCGGCTCGTTCAGCCGCCCCAGAATCCGCGCCTTGCCGTCGCCGTTGACAGACACGAACAGCGCGCTGGCATACCCGCTCTCACGCTCGCCGGCGGCCACCTGCTGCTGGCGCTGGAAGTGATCGATGCAGCCATTGTGGGTCACCAGCACCAGATTATGCCCGGGCTGCTTGCGCGCCAGGGCCTCTTTGGCGAACTGGTTATCGCAGTTCTCCAGCCAGTCTTCGCTCGCCACGGCCTGGCCCAGGATGAAGTGCGCGGTTTGCCGGGTACGCAGTTTGGGGCTGCTGATCAGGTCGGTATTGTCCAGCCCAAGGGTACGCAGGCCCTGGCCTACCCGTGTGGCGGCCTCGCTGCCCGCGACGGTGATGCCGGTTGCATCGTCCAGGCAGGGGCCTGGCGCGCTGTCGCAGCGCTCGGCATGGCGGATCATCACGATGACGGCGCCTTCGGCCCAGTCCTGCAACAGGCCGCTGTCACTCAACTGTTGTTCGTTGCCCAGGTCCACGATATGGGTCCTGGTTGCCAACCAGGTGTTCAACGCCGCCACCACCATGCACAGGCCAAGGGCGGCACCGAGGGCGTTGCGGGATAACCGTCGCTTGCGACGGGCGTGGATGGCGGGGTGTCCCAGGGTGGTGCTGTGCAGCATGCGTCGCTCCGATGGCAGGGCCGCGCTCTGTGCCGCGGCGGATGGCGGCATTGTCTGAAGCGGCCTGTCGGAGCCCGGTGAAGGGGGTGTGAAAATTGCATTTCGCCTACGCTGTAAACTGCAGGACGGCAAAACCGGAGTACGCCCCATGACACCCATTCTTGAACTGGAAAGCGCACGGCTGGTGCTGCGCCAATGGCAGGACGATGACCTGCGCGAGTTCGCGGCGCTGTGCGCCGACCCACAGGTGATGCGCTACTTTCCAGCGCCCTTGACGCGCCTGGAGAGCGCCGCGCTGATTGGCAAAATCCGCGGGCATTTCAGTGAATACGGCTTTGGCCTGTGGGCGCTGGAGCGCAAGGACAGCGGCGCCTTCATCGGCATGACCGGCCTGCTCAACGTCAACTTCGAGGCGCCCTTTGCGCCGGCTGTGGAGATCGGCTGGCGCCTGGCCCGGCGCCACTGGGGCCTGGGCTTTGCCAGCGAGGCCGCCTGGACCTGCCTGCGCTGTGCTTTCGCCCAATTGCGCCTGGAGGAGGTGGTGTCGTTCACTACCGAGGGTAATCTGCCGTCGCAGAAAGTCATGCAGGCCATTGGCATGGTCCAGGACCTGCACGGCAGCTTTGAACACCCGCGGCTGCCCAGTGGCGACCCGCTGCGCCCCCATGTGCTGTATCGCATCGACCGGGCGCGTTGGGAGCAGACCTTGCGCGCTGAATGAGCGGCCATGCGCGGCGCCAATGACAAACCCTGTATCATTTGCCTTCATGAAAGCGCCGTAGAGCTGTGATGCCTTGCTAGGAGAACCCCCGATGAGTCATGTGTTGGACGACCTGGTCGACCTGTTGAGCCTCGAGTCGATCGAGGAGAACCTGTTCCGTGGACGCAGCCAGGACCTGGGCTTCCGCCAGCTGTACGGTGGCCAGGTGTTAGGGCAGTCGCTGTCGGCGGCCAGCCAGACGGTTGAAGATGCGCGCCATGTGCATTCGCTGCATGGCTACTTCCTGCGCCCGGGCGATGCCAGCCTGCCGGTGGTGTACTCGGTAGACCGGGTGCGCGATGGCGGCAGTTTCAGCACCCGGCGGGTGACGGCCATTCAGAAGGGCAAGACCATTTTCACCTGCAGCGCGTCGTTCCAGTATGACGAGGAAGGGTTCGAGCACCAGGCGCAGATGCCTGATGTGGTCGGGCCGGAAAACCTGCCTACCGAAGTCGAACTGGCCCGCGCCATGGCCGACAACATGCCCGAGCGCATTCGCGACAAGGTGCTGTGCGCCAAGCCCATCGAGATACGCCCGGTCACCGAACGTGACCCGTTCAACCCCAAGCCCGGCGACCCGGTGAAGTACGCCTGGTTCCGCGCCGACGGCAACCTGCCGGACGTGCCAGCTTTGCACAAGTACCTGCTGGCCTACGCCTCGGACTTCGGCCTGCTGACCACCTCGCTGCTGCCCCATGGCAAATCGGTGTGGCAGCGCGACATGCAGATCGCCAGCCTCGACCACTCGCTGTGGTTCCATGGCAACCTGCGCGCCGATGACTGGCTGCTGTACGCCACCGACAGCCCGTGGGCCGGCAATGCACGTGGGTTTTGCCGGGGCAGCATCTACAACCGGGCCGGGCAACTGGTGGCATCGTCCACCCAGGAAGGTTTGATCCGCCATCGCAAGGACTGGGCATGAGCCTGGCCGATATCCGCAACTGGGTGTTCGACATGGACGGCACCCTCACCGTGGCGGTGCATGATTTTGCCGCCATCCGCGAGGCGCTGGAGATTCCGCCCGAGCACGACATCCTCACCCACCTGGCAGCGCTGCCGGCGGCGGAAGCAGCCGCCAAGCATGCCTGGTTGCTGGAGCATGAACGTGACCTGGCGGTAGCCTCGACGGCAGCCACCGGCGCGGTAGAGCTGGTGCGGGAGCTGGCCGGGCGTGGTTGCCGGCTGGGGATTCTTACCCGCAATGCGCGTGAGCTGGCGCATGTCACCCTGGAGGCCATCGGCCTGGCGGACTGCTTTGCGGTCGAGCACATCCTTGGCCGTGACGAGGCAGCGCCCAAGCCCAACCCCGATGGCCTCTTGAAGATCGCCAATGCCTGGGGTGTGGCGCCGAGCGAACTGGTGATGGTGGGCGACTACCGCTTTGATCTCGATTGCGGGCGAGCCGCCGGGGCGCGCACAGTGCTGGTGAACCTGCCGGATAACCCGTGGCCGGAGCTGGTGGATTGGCATGCAGCGGATTGCCGGGCGTTGCGGGCGTTGCTGGGCTGATTGTTCCGTTGGCAGTGCTGGCTCAATCGCGGGCAGGTACTGTCTATGCTCAACCCCAGTCTTTCCCCGAATGGAGTACCAGCCATGACCCATAAAGCCATCTACGTGCAACCCGGCGGCGGCTACGACAAGGTCGAAATCGGCACCAGCAAGGCTGCTGCCCCTCAAGCCGGCGAGATCACCGTGCGCCTGCATGCCAGCTCACTCAATTACCACGACTTTGCCGTGGTCAGCGGCATGTGGGGCCCGAGCGAGCGGCGCATACCCATGGCCGATGGTGCGGGCGAGGTCACCGCAGTCGGCGCCGGGGTCACAGAGTTCAAGGTTGGCGATCACGTGGTCAGCACCTTCTTCCCGGACTGGCTTGACGGCCAGGCGCTGGTCGAAGGCTTCGCTGCGGTCCCAGGTGACGGCATCGACGGCTACGCCCGGGAGCAGGTTACCGCCCGCGCCACCGCCTTCACCCTGGCGCCCAAGGGCTACAGCCATGCCGAGGCGGCCACGCTGACCACGGCAGGGCTCACCGCCTGGCGCGCGCTGATGAGCGACGATCACCTCAAGCCCGGCGACACCGTGCTGGTGCAGGGCACTGGCGGTGTGTCGATCTTCGCCCTGCAATTTGCCAAGCTGGCAGGTGCCTCGGTGATCGCCACCTCATCCAGCGATGCCAAGCTCGAGCGCCTCAAGGCGCTGGGTGCCGACCACCTGATCAACTACAAGACCACCCCGGCCTGGGGCGAGCAGGTACGTGAGCTCACGAATAACCGCGGCGTCGATCATGTGATCGAAGTGGGTGGGCCGGCGACCCTGGAGCAATCGATGATCGCGGCCCGGATCGGCGGGCACGTGTCGTTGATCGGCATCCTCACCGGTGTTGCCGGGCAATTGCCGCTGGTTCAGGCACTGGTGCGGCAGATCCGTCTGCAGGGCGTGCTGGTGGGCAGCCGCGCGCAGCAGCAGGCGATGGTGCGGGCGATCGATGCCAATGGCCTGCGGCCTGTAGTAGACAAGCATTTCGAGCTGGAACAGATCGTCGAAGCCTTCCGCTACCAGGAGAGCAACAGGCATTTCGGCAAGATCTGCCTGACGTGGTAAGCGGCACTGCTGTGTAACCAGGCCTTACAAGCCAATACATTTGCGCACATCGGCAGGGGGAGGCGGCTGGCTAGAATGCCCCGCTTCAGATGCGACTGATTCTCTACAAGAGGATTCCCCCCGATGTGCCTTTCCTTTCTTGCCTGGCGGCGCCTGCTGCCTGCCTTGATACTGCTGGCCTCCTGCGCCGGCTTTACGCCAACCGCCAGCGCCGTGCAAGTGACCGATGTGCTGGGCCGCAAGGTCGAGGTCGACCATGCGCCGCAGCGTATCGTGCTCGGCGAAGGCCGGCTGTTTTTTGCCCTGGCCTTGCTCGACCGTGATAACCCCTTCCAGCGCGTCGTGGGCTGGCAGAACGATATGCGCCTGCTCGACCCGCACACCTACCAGGTGTACGCGCAGAAGTACCCGCAGATCGCCAGGTTGCCGCTGATCGGCCAGGCGTCCGAGCAGAGTGTCAGTGCCGAACAGATCCTCGCCCTCAAGCCTGACCTGGCGGTGTTCAGCATCGCGGGCGAAGGCCCGACCCAGCACAGCCCGGTGGCCGACCTGTTGGAGAAGGCCGGGGTACCGGTGTTGTTCATCGACTTTCGCGTCCACCCCATCCGCAATACGCGCGTGAGCCTGGAGGCGCTGGGCCGTTTGCTTGGCCGAGAGCCACAGGCGCAGGAGTACTTGAGCCTGTACGACCGCCATCTCCAGCACATCACTGACGGCGTGGCCGGGCTCAAGCAGGGCGAGCGGCCCAAGGTCTTCCTCGAACTGCTGGCTGGGGTGTGGCAGGCGCCGGGGCATACCACCGGCAAGAGTGGCCTGGGCAGCGTGGTCGAAGCAGTGGGTGGGCATAACATCGGTGCCGACGTGGTGCCGGGTGCGTTGGGCGATGTGAGTGTCGAGTACGTGCTGCAAGCTGACCCGGACGTGTATATCGCCACCGGCAACCGTGCGCCTGGGGTACTGCTGGGTGCCGGGGTGTCGGCCGACACGGCGCGCCAGAGCCTGGCAAGGATCACCGCCCGCCCCGAGTTCGCCCCGCTGCGGCCGATCCGCGCCGGGCAGGCCCATGGCTTGTGGCATGACTTCTACAACTCGCCCTTCAACATCCTGGCGGTAGAGGCCATGGCCCGCTGGATTCACCCTGAGCGCTTCAAGGATGTCGACCCGCAAGCGACCATGGCGGCGATCAACCAGATGCTGAAGGTAGGCCTGGACGGCCATTACTGGATCGACGCTCAGTGACGGCGCAGGCCCCCGCAGGGGCTGCGCTGGCGGCCCGTCACTACCGGCGGCTGCTCTGGCGGCGGGCAGCGCTGGTGCTTGGGCTGGCGCTGTTGTTGGTTGCTGCAGTGCTTGGCGACCTGGCCAGTGGCGCCTCGGGCATGGGCCTGGGGCGCTTGCTGCAAGGCATCTTCGACCCGACGACCCTGAGCGCCACGGAGCGGGTGATCATCTGGAACGTGCGCCTGCCGTACTCGCTGATGGCCGTGCTGGTGGGCGCAGCGTTGGCGCTGGCGGGCGCCGAGATGCAGGCGATTCTCGACAACCCTCTGGCCAGCCCTTTTACCCTGGGCGTGTCGTCGTCCGCGGCGCTGGGTGCATCGCTGGCGATCGCTTATCCGCTAGGGGTCGCCTGGCTGGCGCCGAGTGCGCAGGTGACGCTGATGGCGTTCGTTTTCGCCTGCCTGTCGGTGCTGTTGCTGCAGGCCATGTCACGCTTGCGCGGCGCTGGGGTGCAAAGCCTGGTGCTGTTTGGTATCGCCCTAGTGTTCAGTTGCAACGCGTTGGTCTCGTTGCTGCAGCTGCTGGCGACCGAAGATGTGCTGCAGCAACTGGTGTTCTGGACAATGGGGAGCCTGGCGCGGGCTGATTGGCAGAAGCTCGGCTTGCTGGCCGCAGTGCTGTTGCTGGTGCTGCCGTTCTCATTGCGTGCCGCGCCGGCGATGACCTTGCTGCGCATGGGCGAGGAGCGGGCACGCAGTTTTGGCGTGGATACCCGGCGCCTGCGCTTCGCTTCGTTGCTGCGCATCAGCCTGCTGTCGGCCACGGCGGTGGCTTTTGTCGGGACCATTGGCTTTGTTGGCCTGGTCGGGCCGCACATCGCCCGCCTGCTGGTGGGCGAGGACCAGCGCTTTCTACTGCCGGCCAGTGCCTTGGTGGGGGCGCTGATGCTGGCGCTGTCTTCGATTGCCAGCAAGCTGATCATGCCAGGGGTGATCGTGCCGGTGGGGATCGTCACCGCGTTGGTCGGTGTGCCGGTGTTCGTGGTGTTGGTGTTCCGTCGAGGGAGGGCGTTGTGAGCCTGTCGATCAACGATATTACGGTCGCCTATGGCCCACGGCAGATCCTGCATGGGGTGAGCTTGCCTGAGCTGCCGGCGGGTAGCCTGGTGGCGTTGGTGGGGCCTAATGGTGCCGGCAAGTCCACGCTGTTGCGCGCCTTGGCGGGGCTTGAGCGGATGAAAGGCACAGTCAGCCTCGATGGCCAGGATGTAACGCGCCTTGGCTTCGCCGAGCGTTCGCGGCGCCTGGCGTACATGCCGCAGCAGCTGCCACCGGGGCTTGCCTTGGGCGTAATGGAGAGCATTGTTGCGGCCTTGCGGGTGAGCGGTAGCGATGACTTGCTCGGCCATGCCTACCAGGCGCTGCGCCAGTTGGGCATCGAAGGCTTGGCCGAGCGCACGCTCGATAGCCTTTCGGGTGGCCAGCGGCAGTTGGTGGCGTTGGCGCAATTGCTGGCGCGTAACCCGCAGGTGTTGTTGCTGGATGAGCCGACCAGTGCGCTTGACCTGCACTACCAACTGCGGGTGATGGACGCGGTGCGCGAGCGCGTTGTCATGCATCGGCTGCTGGCGGTAGCCGTGTTGCACGACATCAACCTGGCGGCCAGCCAAGCCGATTGGCTGGTGGTGCTGCGTGAGGGCAGGGTGGTGGCGTGTGGGGCGCCCGAACAGGTGCTCAGGCCGCAGCTGCTGGCTGAAGTGTACGGGGTACAGGCGCGGGTCGAGCGGTGTTCGCAGGGGCGCCTGCAGGTGTTGGTGGACCGGGCGCTGGCCTGAGGTCTGGCGTTGGCTTGCCCCGCCAAAGGGCAAGCCGCTGCCACGCCTATCCAGATGAAAAACAAAACCTTCAAATGGCCAGCAGGCGTGTTTGGATATGCCATTCACGACATCTGGCGTTTATGGAAATGCCCTGTCGTGATCGAACAGTTCCGGGGCGTTCTCGTGTAATTTCCCACAGCCTCACGAGGCTTAAATGAACCTCGAACTTCGCTGGCGCGTTGCCCTGTAAAGCGTGCAAAAGGCCTACAACAGAGCGCGAGCAACGTGTCGACTAATTGATTTGGAAGGAGATATTTTCGCCTACGCCTGCCCGTCCTTTCCTTGTGTCAGCAAAAAGAGAACAACATCAATGAACACCGTGGGATCTGATGGCAACCTTGCACAAGGTTTCAAGCCACGTCATGTAACGATGCTGTCCATCGCGGGCATCATCGGCGCCGGACTTTTCGTAGGCTCCGGGCACGCCATTGCGGCGGCCGGGCCAGCCACCATTATTTCTTATTTCGTGGCCGGCACCCTGGTGGTGCTGGTCATGCGCATGCTCGGCGAAATGGCCGTGGCGCATCCTGACACCGGTTCGTTCTCCACCTATGCCGACCAGGCCATCGGCCGCTGGGCCGGCTATACCATTGGCTGGCTGTACTGGTGGTTCTGGGTGCTGGTGATCCCGATCGAGGCACTGGCTGCCGGGCATGTGCTCAATGCCTGGTTCCCGCAGGTGGACAGTTGGATCTTCGCCCTGGCCTCGGTGTTGCTGCTGGCATGCACCAACCTGTTCAGCGTGGCCAAGTACGGTGAGTTCGAGTTCTGGTTCGCCATCCTCAAGGTCACGGCAATTCTTGGTTTCATTGGCTTGGGCTTTGCGGCCCTGATGGGCTGGTTGCCCCACCGTGAAGTCAGCGGGCTGAACGGGCTGATTGCCGAGTATGGCGGCTTTGCGCCCAAAGGCTGGTCGGCTGTGATCGGCGCGTTCATCACCGTGATGTTCAGCTTCATCGGCACCGAAGCGGTGACCATCGCGGCTTCGGAGTCCAGCGACCCGTCGCGCAACATCGCCAAGGCCACACGTTCGGTGATCTGGCGCATCAGCACCTTCTACATCCTGTCGATCTTCGTGATCATCTCGATCGTGCCGTGGAACGACCCACAACTGGCGGTGGTGGGGTCGTACCAGCGTGCACTGGAAATCATGAACATCCCCAACGCTGCGTTCATGGTCGACCTGGTGGTACTGGTGGCGGTGACCAGCTGCATGAACTCGTCGATCTATATCGCTTCGCGGATGATGTACTCGCTGGCCAAGCGCGGCGATGCACCGGCCTTCCTCAACAAGACCTCCAAGGTAGGCGTGCCACGGGCTGCGGTGTTTGGCAGTACCCTGATCGGTGCAGCCATCGCCATCCTCAACTACTTCGCGCCCAAGGGGGTGTTCGAGTTCCTCCTGGCCAGCTCCGGCGCTATCGCGCTGCTGGTGTACATGGTCATCGCCATCTCCCAATTGCGCATGCGCCGCCGCCTGGAGCGTGAAAACGCCGAGCTGAAATTCCGCATGTGGCTGTTCCCTTGGCTGACCTGGGCGGTGATCGTCTTCATCGCTGGCGCGCTGGCGGTGATGATGTACACGCCTGAGCATCGGGCGGAAGTGAGCTCGACCCTGGGCCTGGCGATCGTGATTTCGTTCCTCGGCATCGTCACTTCGCGGGGGCATGCGCAGGTGGCTGGGGTGCGGTCGATGGGGTGATTGGCAGCACCGGGTAGCAAAAGCGAAGGCCCCCTTGGATGGGGGCCTTTTGCTTGTGCAGGAGCCGAGGCTAATCGCCCACCATTTCGATGTACCTGGACACTGCCGGGGCTTTTTCGAAACGCCGGTAAATCAGGCTCAACCAGGAGCTGGCGTCACAGTCGCTGATCCGCCGGTAATTCACCTGCGGCAGGCTGATGCGCTGCACCACCGACGCTGGCACCACTGCAATGCCTTGCCCCAGCGACACCAAGGTAATCACTGCCACAAGGCTACCGGGTTGCGGGCCAAGTCGCGGAACGAAACCACCCTGCGCTGCAGCCTCCAGCGTGCCCGAGATCTGCTCGGGGAGGATGAAGGTTTCCTTGGCCAGGCGTGCTGCCGGGATCTGCGGCAACTCGTTGATCCGCGAGCTGGCGGGCAAGGCGAGCACGAAGCCTTCCTGGTGCAGGGCGATGGCTTCGAGTTCTTCGGGTATATCCATGGGCGAGCGTACGTAGGCGAGGTCGAGCAGGCCATCGCGGACCATGCCCGGCAGCTCGACCATGGGCAGTTCGCGGATGTTCAGGCGCACGCCGGGGTGGGCGTCGCTGAAGCTGATCACCTGCCGCTGCAGCATGCCCGAGTAAGCCGCCGAGGCCACGTAACCCAGCTCGATGCTGCCGCTTTCGCCACGGCCGGCACGTTGCGCGCCCAGTTGCGCGGCATCGAACTGGCGCACCGCTTGTTCGGCTTCGACCAGCAACGCCTGGCCAGCAGCCGTGAGATTGACCTCCCGCTGATTACGCTCGAACAGGCGCACGCCCAGTTCACGCTCCATGTCCTGGATCTGCCGGCTGAGGGTCGGCGGGGCGATGCCCAACTGCTCGGCGGCACGGGTGAAGTGGCCGTGCCGGGCGACGCAGAGAAAGTAGCGGAAATGGCGGATTTCCATGGTGTGTTACCTGCAAGCTAATGACGCAGGCCGCTGGGGCTAACAAGCCTTGTGTTCAGCGGCGTTATCGTAAAGGCAACACTACAAGGCTGGGGCCGTGGCGGCAAAGGTTGCCTGGGTGATTGTCGGAGCTGCCCTGCCGGCCATCGCCGCGCTGCCCGGCAACCAGCCCAGCTTTCCGGAGCCTTGCCATGCCCTCTGCGCGCTTCACCCTGCTGACCGCCTCCCTGGTCTGCGCCCTGATCATCCTCGACACCAACATTGTCGCCGTCAGCCTGCCCAGCATCGCCCGCGACCTGTCCGGCGCCTTCGCCGACATCGAATGGGTCGTGAGCGCCTACCTGCTGGCCTTCGCTGCCTGCCTGTTACCCGCTGGCAGCCTGGCCGACCGCTTTGGCCGGCGGCGTATGCTGTTGCTGGGCCTGGTCGTGTTCGGCATTGCCTCCCTGGCTTGCGGCGCGGCGCCCAGCTTGCTGTTCCTCGACCTGGCCAGGGCGGCCAAGGGGGTGGGGGCCGCCATGCTGCTGACCTCGGCCTTGGCCGCCATCGGCCACCGTTTCCACGAACCCCAGGAGCGTATGCGTGCCTGGGCCTTCTGGGGGGCCTGCATGGGCGCGACCATCACCTTCGCGCCGCTGGCGGGGGGCATGATTGCCAGCACGCTTGGCTGGCGCTGGATCTTCTACATCAACCTGCCGCTGGTGGCGGTGCTGGCGCTGATGGTGATGCGCAGTGTCGAGGAGTCGCGCGACAGCAATGCAGCCCGGCTCGACCCCATGGGCAGCCTCACCTTCGGCGGCAGCCTCGGCTGCCTGATCTGGGCCATGATCGATGCCAACCAGGTCGGCTGGACCAGTGTCGATACCCTTGGTCGCCTGCTGGTCAGCGCCTTCCTGTTCGGCCTGTTCATCATGATCGAGCGCAGCCAGCCACGGCCGATGATCGACCTGCAGTTGATGCGCAGTGGGCGCTTCATCGGCGCCTTGCTCGGCATGTTTGCCTATGCCGCCTGTGCCCAGGTGATGATGACCTTGCTGCCGCTGTACCTGCAGAACGGCCTGCAGTTGTCCGCGCTCGCGGCAGGGGCAGGGATGTTGCCGTTTGCCGTGGCGATGTTGTTGACGCCGCGCCTGGGCATGCGCCTGGCCAGCCAGTGGAGCCCGGCGCAGGTATTTGCCCTGGGCCTGGTGCTTGTCGGGTTGGGCAATCTGCTGTGCGCCTGGGCGGTGGGCTATGGCGGTTACCTGGCCTTCGCCCTGGCGAGCCTGGTGCTGGGCGCTGGTGCGGGGCTGCTCAACGGCGATACCCAGAAGAACATCATGGCGTGCGTGCCACGTGAGCGCACCGGCATGGCGTCGGGGTTGAGTACCACTACGCGCTTTGGCGCGATCGTGATCGCCATCGGCCTGCTGGGTGGGGTACTTGCAGCGCGCAGCGCGCAGCTACTGCGTGATGCCATGGCCGCACTGGCCCCTGAGCAGTTGGGCAAGGTCAGTGCGATGGCCACCCGCGTTGCTGCGGGTGATTTGCAGGCTGCCTTGTCGCTGCTTGAGCCAGGCTTGCGCGAGGCGGTTGCACCCTTGGCGCAGCAAGCATTCGCAGGGGGCTTCGAGGCGGTGTTGCTGACGGCAGGGATTGTCGCGTTGGTGTTTGCTGCAGTGGTGGGCGTATTGCTGGGGCGGCCGCTTCCGGTTCATGGCACCCCAGCTGGGCACGTCGCGCGCGCATAACGTTGTGCCCCGCATCCAGAACATTGGGTGTCACGGGTTACGCAACGCATCGATCACCACTTTCATCGATGGCGAGACGCGACGTGCCGCATAGTAGAGGTGATAGCCTTCATACGAAATCGCATGTTCATCCAGAACAACCTGCAACTGACCGTGGGAGAGTTCTTCCTCCATCAAGCTGGTTGGCAACCAGACAAGCCCATGCCCGTCGCAGGCCGCCCGAATCAGGGTTTTGGGCTCGTTGCTCACTAACCTGCCGGCCGGAAGCACCTGCATGGTCTTGCCTGTCGCGGCTTTAAATTCCCACGCCAAGAGGTTGTCATGGGTCGGCAGTTTAAGCCCTAGGCAAGAATGAGCGGCCAATTCGCGCGGCGTGGCGGGCACCCCCTGCAGCGCCAGATAAGCAGGGCTGCCCGCAACGGCCATCACCATATCGGGGCCGATGCGTGCGGCGATCATGTCTTGTGCAACATCGCCACCTAGCCGAACACCAAGGTCGTACCGCGCTGCCACGATGTCTGTGAAGCGGTCTTCGCTGCACACTTCCAGACGCAGGCGTGGGTGGGCCGACAGCAAAGGTGACAGCCGCGCCCAGATAAGCGTTTGCACGGCGTAGTCCGGCGCGTTGATGCGCACGGTGCCGGCAACCTCGTCAGACTGCTCGATCAAGGCCGACAGTTCCTGGGTGATGTCGTCCAGCCGGGGTGCCACCGTCGTGTAGAGGCGCTGGCCTGCCTCGGTGGGGGCCACGCTTCGGGTCGAGCGGTGCAGCAGGGTAAGGCCCAGGCGCTTTTCAAGATGGCGCACACCATGGCTCAAGGCTGACGGAGTGACCCCTAGCTGCGCTGCTGCACGCGTAAAACTGCCTTCGCGGACCACCGCGGCAAAGGCAGCCAATTCATTGAAATTGGGCATGGCGCTTCCAGTGGTGTGAAAAAAATTCAAAAGGCCTTCAAATTATAGAGGACTACTCCACCCCTGAGGGAGCTTCTAGACTGGCTACCTGCTGTTCACTTTCTTACTGACCTCAGGGGTAGCCCATGTCGAGTCTTCACAAAAAATGGTTCATCACCGGTGCGTCTGGCGGTCTAGGGCTGGAGCTGACCAAGGCCGCCCTGGCGGCTGGCCACACGGTGGTTGCAGCGGTGCGCCGCCCGCAGGCCCTTTCGCAACTGCGTGACCAGTACGGCCAGCACCTGATTCTTGAGCAATTGGACCTGACCGACGTGCCCGCCATCCAGGTTGTGGCTGCACGCCACACCGACGTCGATTTCGTGGTCAATAACGCTGGCGGGGCTGTGATTGGCGCGATGGAAGAGTTCAGTGACGCCGAGATCCAGCAGCAGCTGAACCTGAACCTTGTGGCACCCATCTATGTCACCCGCGCCTTTCTGCCGGCGTTACGTGCCCGCAAGAGCGGCCGCATCCTGTACGTGACCAGTGTGGGCGGGCGTGTTGGCTTCGCCAGCGGGTCCATGTATCACGCCGCAAAGTTTGGCCTGGAAGGTTTTGCCGAAGCGGTTGCTCAAGAGGTTGAAGGGTTCGGCATCAAGACCCTCATCATTGAGCCTGGGTCGATCAAGACCAACTTCCAGGCCAACATCCAGTGGACCCAGGAGTCGGAGGTCTATCGCGATTCGGCAGTGGGCGCTGTGCGGCGGTATATCGAGGAAATGGGCGCAGAGAATACCGCCGGCGACCCGGTGAAAATGGCCGCGGCCATCTTCGCGCTTGCCCAGCAGGCGGAGCCGCCGCTGCGTACCGCGTTGGGTGTGGATGTGTTTGCAACGTTGCAGAAGAGTTATGCAGAGAGCTTGCGGGCGCTGGAGGCGCAGAAGGAGCTGGCGTTGTCGGTTGCTATCGAGGGGAAGAGTGGGTTTGTGCCCAGTTGAGGGGCTGAGGCATTCTGATCACAGTATCAGGAGCAGGGCCACATGGGCCTAATTCCAGCGTCTAGTCCTGACAGGGGTTTACACCTTTTCAGCTAGGCCGTTAGGCCTCAGAGCGCCCGATGCAATGCATCGGGCGTTTTGCTTTTTAGCGTTCGGCACCTGGCGGGTGACCAAAGTAGGCCTTGTATGCATGGTTGAAGTTAGCGGGGTTGGCATAGCCCAGACGGTAGGCAATTTGCGCCACCTGCCACTTGCGCTGGCGAAGCAGGTCGCGAGCAAGTTCCATGCGTTGCTGGCGCACATAATCCAGCATCGACTGGCCGTAGATGTGACTGAAAGCCCTGCGCAGCGTGGTTTCCCCAACCCCCAGGCTCCGGGCCAGCGCTTGAGTACCGGGAGGGTCAATGAGGTTTGCATCCAGTTGAAAACGCGCTTCATGGGCCAAGTCTGAGTAGCCGCGCACGGCAGGCACTGGCTTGGCCGAATGGGGAGCAAGATGCGTCGCCAACTCCACCAGTGCTGCCAGACTCAGGCTTTCCTGATTGAGACGCTCCAGGGCCCCGTGGTACGGAGAGTAATAAATGCGCTCCAGCAAACGCCCCAGCGCAGGACAGCCGCGAAGCGCCGAAAACTGAATGCCGTCGTTAAGTAGCCTGAGTAAGGGCTGGAGCGATGAATCTTCCTCGGACAGCTCGCGCAAATAATCGCCTGCGATGCGCAGCCCCGCCATGCGCGCGTGGCTCCCAGCGGGTAGTTGATCAATGGTTTCCATGCTTTCACTCAGGCCTAACGCATGGGCTGCACCAGTGGTGTATTCATTGAGCACACCGTCGACCCGATGCTGCCACTGCCCGCCGAGCACCTGCACGATGCACAAACTGTCGGGCAATATCTTGTGGATCGTCAGCGGCTCGGGGAACTGCAAGTCACAGTCGAAATACTGCAGGTCTGCCCGCACTGTGCGCGCGCGGTAGTGACCGACGGCAGAGCCAACAATCTGACGAGCGCTGTCGTCGAATACGCCGGCCTGGTCTAGAGCGCCTGGGTGATCGAAACAAAAGTGCGTATCAAGATAAGGATTCTGGCGTTTCATCGAGAAGGGGTTGATCACGTCCTTGCATGTCCGACGCATTGTACCCGGCCACCTGTCGTTGTGAACCGCAGCCTTATAGTTGTGCGTAACGGTCTACAAGGTTGGCATATCGCTGAGTGTGAATTTCAATGGCTGGCCGTGAAATTCAAGGAACCCTGAGTATGCTGCTTTATCGCAAATGGGCTGCCGTGCTAGGCAGGGTACTGGCCGTCATGACGGGCAATACCCTCGCTCAAGATTGCCCGGACGTAGCAGGCAAGGTCGCTGCGTATTCGGGTGAGGCCCTGGCCAGTCAGGGCAATGCGCAAGCGTTTCTCACTGACTATCGCCAGGCGAACTGAACCATGAGCCTGTTACGACAATGGTCATGGGGCCTGGCGATGTTGCTGCTGCCGCTGGTACTGATGGGCTGGAGCAGCATTCAGAGCTGGCGTGCCGACAGCACACTGGAAGAAGCGCACGTGATGCGTCAGTGGCTAGCCAGCCCGAGCGATGAATTGAGGCAGCAACTGCCGCAACAATGGCGCACAACGCCGGTAATCTCGAACGACAGCCTGCGCGGTTACCTGCAACGTGAGGTCGCTCGGGCCGATGCCGACCAGGGTTGGGTGCACACGCGCCAAGTTTTGGCGTTTCTCGGTTACTGGCTGGCGGTCGCGGCCGTGTTGGCGGGCGCAGCTACCTGGTTGAAACTGCGCCTGGATGCCTGGCGCGCGCTGCGCTCGCGGGACTTTCTTTATGATCGCCTGGTCCTGAGCTGGCGCGCACTGGGACAGTGGCTGGTGATCTACACCGGGTTGATCGTGGGGGCGTTGGCGATGACCCTGCTGTATGAAGTCAGCTGGGGTTGGAGCAATCGCCATAACAGCGGCATGATGATACTGCTGGTCGTTGTACCCTTGCTGGTGACGCTGTACCTGGGCGTGCTGTTGATCGGGCGCCTGCGTCGGCAATGGCAGGATATGGAGACACCGGAATCAGGCTTTCTGGGGCGCTCAATCAGCCGGGCCAGTGCTCCGGCCCTATGGGAATGGATCGAGCAGCTAGCCGCCGCCACCAGTGCGCCTGTGCCTGACCACCTCGTGATTGGGGTCGACCAATCGTTTTTCGTCACCAGCGTCCAGGTGGCCCTGCAACCCTCGGGGCAACTGTTGACGGGCCGTACGATGTACTTGCCGCTCACTTTCCTGTCGACCATGAGCCAAGAGGAAACAGCCTCGATTATCGGCCATGAGCTTGGCCACTTCAGCAGCCGCGATACCGAGCGCGGCAGTGAAGCCGGGGCACGGTTCAGCCTGATGTACATGCATTTCCTGAACATCAGTGCGGTGGATGAAATGCCGTCCTGGATCGAACGTCCAGCGATCTGGATGACCTGGCGCTTTTTGCACCACTTCCAAATTGCCGTGCATCACTGGAGCCGTGCGCAGGAACTGGTGGCGGACCGGGTAGGTGCGCAAATTGCCGGTGAGCGGCTCTTTTGCCAAGCGTTGCTGCGCGTCATCGCCCTTGACGCCGAAGTCAACAAACTGCTTGGCCAGCGTATCCACCCCAACTTGATTCAGGCGTTAGCGGAACACCTTCGCCAGGCTCCGCTGATCTTGAACGAGGCGGTGATGGGTCACGCCATCGCTCATCCGTTCGATACCCATCCCCCCACTGCCGTGCGCCTGCAGCAACTGGGCGTGGTTCTTGACGACCAGTTGCTGGCGCAGGCAACACGGGCGCCCACCGCGCACGACCGCCAGTGGTTCAGTCAACTCACTCATAATCCGTAGTCTGCTGTCGATGCCACCGAGAATGGAGTACCGGTATGAACCATCCTGATGATCCACTGGCCAGCCTGGCGCAATCCCTCACCGAGGAGTTCAACCAACACAGCGGCGATCAACTGCAGGCTGCCATTCAGGAACGCGAGGAATGGCTGAGCGCGGTGCCCGCAGTTACCGAACTTGCCTACCCATGCAAGGTGCGTCGCACCCTGTTGCTCTTGTCACTGTTCGCTTTCGTGATGGCCGGCGGGAGTGTTTGGGATGGCAAAAACGCGTTTATGGGAGGGATTTTTGCAATCGTGGCGCTGGTCTTACTTGGCGGCGTGTGGCTGCACCGTCGGGCCGGCGAAGAAATCCTGATGCGCCTGACCCATACCCGCCTGTGGTTTCGCAACCTTGATACAGAAATCGATCTGGTGGATATCAGCGACATCCATATCAAAGAGGGTCGCATCAAGATATGGATCACGCTGACATTGCGCGAGGGTGCCCCCTTGCCCGTCTGCAAAAACGCCGCGGGCCCATTGATGCCTCACGTCAAGATCAAGCGCTCCCGGGAGCCACAGATTTGCTTGACGCTGTTCGGCCTGCAACTGAACGGTACTGTCCTTACGGGCGACCAAGTGCTGGAGATGCTGGACACCTACTGCAATGCGGCGCGTGTCGAAGTTGAGTTGCAGGCGTTGAAAGCTTCCTGAATGGGTAGGGGCCTACGCCTGTCTGTGGCGAGGGGGCTTGCTTGCTCGCCACAGGTATAGGTGTATTCGACCGTTTTAGCGGCTGGCCTCGGTACGCCACAGCACCGGCCAATAAACCTGCTCCAGCCCCATGCAAGTGTTCATTTCAGCCGCATGCGTCAGCGCGAAACCGTTACCGTCGTAGCGCCAGCGCAGCGCAGTGCCACAACCACCCATGCCCATCGCTATTGCCTCACTGCTCAGCTCACCCGTCGCCGGATCAAAATCGACAACGCCGTGGGGCACTCTTTCCGGCAGATTTGGCACTTCGGCCACCAGCGCTGTACGAGCCTGCTCAGGGTGGTCCAAGGGCGTTTGGTAAATATTGTAGAAACAGTTGTAGGCCCCACAGCTGGTTTCGATGATTACCAACGCTTGATCGGCACTCAAGGCAAAGGCTTTTGCTTCTGGCGCAGCGCCGTCACTCAGGTCCTCTTGCCACTCCTTGCGCGTGGCAGCCACCACCGCATCCGCAACCTCTTTTGCCCTGTCCGGGGTCAGCGCAACGGGTGCCTGCCAAGTCGGTACTGACGGCGCAGCAGGTGCTTGCGGCACGCTATTGCCTGGCTCTTGCCCCTTTGAGATCAGTGCGTCCTGTTTACCAACCCGCCCCTGAACCGAGTCGATCAGCAAAAGAGCGGCACTCATCCCGTTTAGCGAGGCAACGGAGGTGCCGCCCTCAATGGGCAAAATCAACTCCCGCCCGTTGCGCAATTCTGCGATCAAGGCGTTGGCCTTCGTTCCGGTCAGAGCAAAAACCTCAGGCACATCACCTTCTTTGAGTTCGCCAGGCTCGAACCGATTTTTCAGCGGTTTGCCATCGAGTGTTGGCTGACCACGGGCGGCGTTGTAGCTGAACACGCCCACCCGCAAGTCGCCCTGCGGGCCGGCTTCACGCGTTACACGCAGGCTAAAGGTCGAGATGCCGACATCGTCGCGGACCGGAACGGCCCCGATAGCCGTGCAGGCGCGGGTGTTATCACAGCCGATAATCCAGTCCTTGATAGACCGCTCCAAAGGGACATCTTCGGCGGCGTTCACGCTGGTAATGACAGCAGTCATCAGGAATATGAGGGGGAGTCGGGTCATCAAACAGGTGCCTGTAGACTGGAAAAAGTGTATTAGGGCAGGGTTCGTCGCTGAAACCCATTGCATGGCTGTTACACACAATAGAAAGACCGCTTGGGACAATCGGCGCAGCGGATGCCAATTCTGGATAAACAGCATGACTCGATGAAAATGGAAGCGCGCACGTGCGGTCGTAGAGCCGGGGGGATTTGAACCCGCGTCTGACCCTTGATTTTGCTTGCCTACAGCCGGGAAGCTGGCATTAAGCTGTCATTTTTATGCATCGTGGAAAATATCTTGGGCCTTTCCTGTAGCCACGTAGTCCGCTAAACCTTGAAGTCGTCTGTAGTATGCCAGAACAATTTTTATGGCTGACAGTGGGTCCATGCTCGCCAGCTCCAGAATATGCGCAGCGCAGTCGTCTAATCCGAACGCCTCACACGTATCGTCCAGTAATTCAACAAGATCAATGATATCTTGGTCCGATAGCTCGATATCTGTATCTGACTTGCTAAGCCAGCCTAGGTTCTGAAGGTGACCATATGCCTTTTTGTAAGCCTCGCGAGCCGGGCTATCTTTGTCATTGATCTCGTTCACTAGTTCGCGGATAGAGTCTGCGACATCCCCGTTCATGTAAAATCTTATTTCCCCTGGTGACGCGTAATCGATTTTACGTATTGCAGCCCTATCTTGGTTTGGGATGTTTCTATACAGTTCTTTGAAGAAGTTTACAGAGCTAAAGCCACCTCTCCACGGATGCTTGTGAAAAAGGGCATTTATTTTTTTGGTGGCCGCTTGGCCAGTTGCGCCGAGAAGAGCAAAGCCGAAGGAATAGCAATCCTGTACCAAGTCGGAAAAGCGTCTCAAGTCGCTGATTTCCCAACGACCGTCTATATCTACTACTTTGAAATCGCTGTTTAAGCTTTCTTCAGCATGGCCCGGAATAAACATTCCCGGCTCTGGTAGAGCATCGGCTGGTAGCTCTTCCACGCTTTTTGTTTTGAATTCTTCTCCGACAGTACCCCAAACTTCTCCAAGCTGATACTTTCCTTTATGTAGCTTGGTCACGACATAGTGCACATCAATTTTTTCAGCATACAGCTGCTTTAGGTGTTCAGTTTTTATTCTGGAGAAATAAAATTTGAATGCGGTTTCGCCGTCGTCGTAGTTAACGCCTAAATATTTATCTCCGTTGTTCGCTCTGGCGAGCGCGATCAAGGGGACATCGTAGCTAAGCAGAATTTTTTCAACTGTTAGCTTAGCCATTGAGAGCCTCGACTTTCCCCGCGATCGCTGTCGGGTCAACTGATTTGTATGGCCACCAATTCACATGCGTAGGTTGGTCTTTGTGCCAGACGCCATAGTCCTTACTAAACGGAACCTCCACAGCATGAGTAAACTTCATCTTAACCATTCGAGGGCTTTTCACGGCTGCTCGACATGCGGCCAGCGAGGTCATTAGCGAAACTGACCTGGCTGAGCATTCGTCCGGGTACTTATGGGTAGATAAGCGTTTACGCTGTGAGTCGAAATCGCTCGCCGTGTGGTTTGGCGCCCTCAGGAGTCTCCATAGCGTAGGTTCGCTTGGCACCGTCACGTTCGCAGGCGGGCAGCTATCAGGCAGGGGCTCGAGAAAATCAAATCCATTTGTTGGCATAAAGCGGTATCCGATGGTGGCATTGTGACTTGGCGCGCATTTTCTATCGGCCGCATGAGGGCGTCAAAGCATTAGTTTTTGTTCTGCGGTATCTATTTGATCAGTAAGCGATTTTTGATTGCCTACTTGCTCGAAGACGGCTTCAGCTCGATTTCCTGCAGTCTCATCCGCAGCGGGCATCCATCTGCCATATACCCTTGCTATCATAGTCCAATCGCTGTGCCCCATTTGCTTAGCCACCCACATTGGGTGCTCGCCCGCCGACAGCATCATGGATGCATAAGTGTGCCTGGTCTGGTACGGGCGACGGTACCTTACACCGGCTCTCTTAATTGCCGGGTGCCACATCGTCTTCCTGATCGGCTGATCTCCGGCCCACCGCTCCAGCGTGCGCGGGTTCTGAAAGACCTCCTCATCGGCCAGGAAGGTATGCTCTTTCTGCGCTTTCAATGCTTCAAGGGCTGGGCGTAGCAGCTTCACTGACCTTCTACCGGCCGTCGTCTTGGTCACCTCCGCCTCACCACCTGCCGCCTGGGTCATTGCCCGGCTGATCATCACTTGCCCCCGCACCCAGTCCACATCTCCCCAATCTAGGGCGACAAGCTCGCTTGTCCGGAGACCTGTCCACAGCGCAAACTGCACCATGTTCTTGGCCTGGCCGCTGAGGGCCGCAAGAATCGCCTGCTGCTCTTCGGGTGTGAATGGGTCCACGTCGTCATCCTTCGGCGGCGCTTCCTTCCGGGCGTATGTCCAGCCGGCCAGTGGGTTGGTGTCGAGCAGCTCCTCGTCGACCGCGTCGTTGAGAGCTGATCGCAGGCAACTCTGAATATTGCTAAGGGTCTTGTTGCCGACCTGTAGCTTGTCCAGCCAGTCTTTGATCGTCTTCCGCTTGAGCGCTGGGACAAGGTGGTGGCCCAGGGCAGGTAAAAGCCGCAACTCCACGATTTTTCGATAGCCTTCGAAAGTGCTGCTGGAGATGTGCTTCTTCTTTGCATCCAGCCACCTGGTTAAGTAGCCACCAACCGTTTCCTGGCTGGTTTCCGGGGCGAACTTGGCAGCCCTGGGGGAGCCCGGGAACGTGACGGAATAGTCGAACGTCCCCTGGGCGATGGCATGCTCGATCGCCGCCTTGTGCAGCTGGGCCTTTTTCAGGTTAGTGGCGGTGGGCTTGAGTGAGACGCGCTCGCGGCACCTAACACCCCGGTACATGAACGTGATCTCGATGCTCGAGTCTGAGACTGCCCTGACCCCACTCCCGCCTCTACCCATGTCTCATATCCTTCCATATCGATAAGCGTCCGGCCGTCCGGCGCTTTCAACCAAATCTCACCAAGCCGCCATATGCCATCGCGGATCTTGGAGCGGATTGCGTCCTCGCTGTAGCCAGACTCGGCAGCAAATTTCCTGACGGTTACGTAGCGCATGTGTCGTCAGTCCTGGTTATTCAGGGGTAGCGAGTGCGCAGAGGCCACGTATCGATTTGTCGTTCTCGGCTTGCTCGCGTAAGCAGCGTCTAACGGTACTGTTGCTCATATCCGAATCCCTTTGACTACTCGGATACAGCCTACGGACGGCTCCCAAGCTTGTGTTTCGCTTTCAGGCAACAAAATCGACGGAAATTAGAAGTCTGGAAATCCCCCTACCAGGGGCATGCACAAGCCGCATGACGCAATCAGATTGCTGGCTGCTCTGAAAGGCCAAAGGCCATAGTCAGATCGGATGCAGCTTTTTCTGCTCAAATGCGATGCGGTTCATTACGCAAACTGGAATTGCGAACCCTTGGAGATTGGTTTTGAGAGTTTCGTAGCCGTCTTCGACGATTCCGCAGGGCACTCCCCGCCGGAAGCGCATTCCCCTGCCGATGTAATTGCGAAGGATGATTTCCCAAGACTCATCGTCGTAGTAGGCGCCCGTGATATCAGCCCAGTTAGCGGTAACACCGCATCCAACAATTCCATCAGATGTCAGGCAGAAAATTTCTACTTGGTTTTCCTGTGTAACAGGTACGGCGTAAATCCGGCCATTCGGCGCTATGGGTGGGAAAGTCTGCCCGTTACCGAGGTGACGAAATTCCATGGTGGATCTCCGGTGCCTTGAGTTGCATAGCACCCTACGCCAGGTCATGGAAAACCCAAGCCGATACAAATCGCGTACAGATGCAGTTGGGTTTCCAGAGGGCCTTCATAAGCTGTGACAATCAAAACAGGGAGTGGCGCCATGGGTAACAAATCAACAACGATCCGAATCGGCTTGCTGGCCGCGACAGTAGCTCTTCTGGCTGGGTGTACTGGCACCCGGGGGGCTAGCACTGTGCAGCTTCCTGAGCCGAAAGATGTACCGAGGGAAAAATGGTCGGATGCTATGCATGTTCTGACCGCCATGGGGATTTCAGGGCAGCGTGACGTTCCAATCGAGCTGGCAGGGGTAGTTGATAGGGCGAGCCCGGCCAGCGGCTCTGGAACAGTGCTCGGGGATGCTGGATTAAGCGCGGTTAGCTTCGCTTCGCCACCTACAAGCTTGAGTGGTGGCGCAGCAGCGGGGATTGGCTTGGGCTTGATGCTGTTGGGTGGCTCGAGCGATCCGGTGCGTGCAACTCAGGTTGTAGCGTGGGTTCCTGCTGACCAGGCAAGCTCGCCGGAGGCGGCGTCTGCTCTTGCATTGCATAAGGTCGAAGATGCTCGCAAGAGAGTTTTTGCCAATGGCTTATCGAAGCTGCCAATGCAGACCGGTAAATATCCTGATGGTCATCACTTCGGCTATGCATCCCTGGCAGATAGTTATGCGGAGCTTCCGATTCCATACAGTGAAGAGGTTGCTAAATCGCCGAGCTTTCTGAGATCGCCACTCAGCTACGGGCCGATCTTCATACGTCACAACCAGTTCACGCTTGATGCCTACAAGAACGACATGACTGCGTCGGAAGCCATGCTGCTTGTATCGCAATATCTGCCTGAGTGGATCTACATCTACCACCCTGGTCAGCGGCTGAGAAAAGATTCGATCCCAGCGGCAATCTTCAATCAGGGCAGGGCGCTCTACTTCGTAGGGAAATAGTTCTGCTGGGTTGTATCGCCGTGGGTTTTCGTATCCTGCGGTGATTTTTGGGTATGCCTTAGCTGATACGTCCGAGAGAAAATTTTCCACGCCGCTCGAATTTTTAAGTAACGATCTAACTGATACGCCCGAAAAACACCACTCAAACTGATACGCGAAAGGGAATCTGATGTTTGTACGCGCTTATCTTCGTGCATCCACTGCCGAGCAAGACGCCAGTCGTGCCCGTGAAGCTCTGCAGCAGTTCGCTGCCGACCATGGCAGGGCCATCGCTGCGCAATATGTTGAGAACGCCAGTGGTGCCAGAACTGACCGAGCGGAGCTGTTGAGACTTATCGCAGACGCCCACAAGGGAGACGTATTGCTGCTGGAAAGCATCGACCGGCTTTCCCGATTGCCGGTTGCTGATTGGCAGGCACTCAAAGCTGCGATTGATTCCAAAGGGTTGCGTATTGTCGCCCTAGATCTTCCGACCAGCCATCAGAGCATGCGAAATACCGCTGGTGACGAATTCACTGACCGAATGCAGGCCGCGATCAACGGCATGATGATCGAGATGATGGCGGCTATTGCGCGCAAGGATTACGAGCAGCGTCGTGAGCGTCAGGCCCAGGGAATTCATCGGGCCAAGGCTTCCGGTGCTTACAAGGGACGGCCGGCTGACAAGAACCTGCATCAGCGCATCGGTGAACTGCTGGGCGCTGGCCTGGGTATTCGCGCGACTGCTCGCCATGCAGGCTGCAGTACCACGACGGTGCTTAAAGTTCGCGACCAGATGATCA
This sequence comes from Pseudomonas sp. NBRC 111131, assembly GCF_001320525.1. Taxonomy (NCBI): domain Bacteria; kingdom Pseudomonadati; phylum Pseudomonadota; class Gammaproteobacteria; order Pseudomonadales; family Pseudomonadaceae; genus Pseudomonas; species Pseudomonas sp. NBRC 111131. Next base: position 161,058 of record NZ_BCBH01000007.1, read on the forward strand.
GCAGCAATGTGATTTGAATGGGGCGGGCGGGGTTAACGTCTCAAATGTTGTCGCAGTGCGCTGATAATCTTGCTGCGTAGCAGGAAAGTTGCGACGGATACGGCTAGCACTATCCCGCCCCCAAGGCCTCCTAGACGGACGAAGGCAACGATGTTTACTAGGGAAAGAACCATAATGCCGTAGAACTCTGCATTGGCCTTGCCTGCGGCCAGAGCCTGGCGCTCGGTGAGCATCCATTTCGGCGATAGGCAGAAGGGGCATACAGATGACTCGGGATCACCACCGCCTAAGGGAACTCCACCCACATAGAGCGGCGCGGTGGTGATCACCTTCGGAACCATCATCCTCCTACAGCACTGGCATTCAACTTTGCTCACTTTGTCATCCTCCTAGACTGGGCACGTGCTTTAACGTGACTTGATCGCTCACTGATCCAGTTAATCGGCAGTCGAGCTCGGGCCTGTTCCGCTGTGTTTGCTGTTGTCGTGCTTCTTGTCCAAGTAAGCGGCGATCCTGTAACCAATCGCGGCTGTTACCCCCAAGGCGCAGAGCACGCCGAACACCGAATAGATCAGTAGCTCAAACCGGTCCATGTTCTTCTCCCGTGCTGATGGGCATCAGAGTCTAAGAGACTCGTTCACTGTACGGAAACGCATACCAATTTTGCATGCTGGTTCAACGTTCTAGCGCCGGCAACTGGCGGGCGCTGATTCAGTCTGCGAACGCGCTACCGTGACCGAACAACTGTCGCTCATCGAGTCCATGCCGTAAGCATTGCCCATGGCTTCGACGCAGCCATCCATCATCGGCAGCCCGTTGGCCGGGTTGACCCAAGTGTTGTCCATCAAATCCATGAAGCTGCTCTGCAGGCTGCAATTGTCATCCTAAGTCTGCCTGACGGGCTCGACCCAGGCCGCGTTATTGTCGATATGAAGATTGAGCGGGTAGGTCGACGTCTCTTCTTCAGCGGTCAGCGAGTCGGGATACTGGTACCACATGCGCTCACTGCGGATGTTGAGACCGTCATGCAGCACGACTGCTTTCCCCTGGGAGGGATATACCACTGTGGTGTACAGCGGTTTTGTCGGCTGGACGATTGAGCCCATCATGTTGGCAATGGTGGCTAGCAAATTCATGGTAGTGCGCCTTGAGGTAGGTGGGCTCAGTCTCCCCCCGCTCTTGGAAAACCCAAATCTCTGATCAGGCGCTTTTAGGTGGACTGACATCCGCTTCGCGACGCATTGTAAAAAACACGGCTCACCTCCCATCCCTTACTTATGGGAGTCTCGCATGTAACCTCCCATAGAGAAGCTTGCCGATTCGCTGGAAGGGGTGTCGTGAAGTGGTGTTGTGGCTGCAAGCCTCATGAATACTGGGCTTCAGCGTTTTCACGGGCTTTTTTTCAGGTGGTTGGCGTTGTGAAGGGGTGTCGTTAAGAGGTGTCGTGAAGGGGTGTTGTGGCTGCAGGCCTTATGAATACTGGGTTTCAGCGTTCTCAAGGCTTTTTTCAGGTGGTTGGCGTTGTGAAGGGGTGTCGTTAAGAGGTGTCGTGAAGGGGGGGTGGCTGCAAGCCGCATGAATAATGGGCTTCATCGTTTTCACGGGCTTTTTTCAGGTGGTTGGCGTTGTGAAGGGGTGACGTCCAGTATGACGCCACGCCTGAGGGAGTGACCTATTTGCGGGGTGACTCAGTGGTAGCGGCAAAATCAGCGTCAGATGACGATCTGGCATCAAGGGCGTAAGTGCAAGGCTCCGGCTGCGACGAGAAACAGTCGGCAGATGACGGTGCGTTTTTCTTAGTGCAGAGTCAGAGCGGTCAATGGGCAACGGATGACGACGAAGCGATTCCAGCGCGACATGGAACGGCCGGCAGATCCAATTCCCACAGTCTATGCGCTGCACAAGTCGCTCATGGCTCGGTACATCCAGCCCCTCAACAGGTTAAGCTTGCGGTTTTTGCCTGTACGCCAAGGAACAGTAGCGTGAACACGGAAAACCATTCCCAGACGGCCGCCTTTCTCTGGTCGATTGCCGACCTGCTGCGCGGTGACTTCAAGCAGTCGCAGTACGGCCGCATCATCCTGCCGTTCACCCTGCTGCGGCGCATGGAGTGCGTGCTGGAACCGACCAAGGAAGCGGTGATCAGTGAGTCCTGTGCGCAGGAAGGCCGGCCTGATCTGGTACGCGAGCGTCTGTTGCTGCGCGCGGCCGGGCAGCAGTTCTTCAATGCCTCCAAGCTGACTCTCGGCACCCTGTCCGACACCCAGACCGCCGCCGACCTGATGAGCTATGTGCAGTCCTTCAGCAAGGACGCCCGCGAGATCTTCGAGCACTTCCACTTCGAGGACTTCGTGCAGCAGCTCGCCGCCGCCAACCTGCTGTATCAGGTGGTGCAGCGCTTTGCCACCACCGACCTGAGCCCCGAGCGCATCAGCAACTTCGGCATGGGCATCATCTTCGAAGAGTTGATCCGCAAGTTCGCGGAAAGCTCCAACGAAACCGCCGGGGAGCACTTCACCCCGCGCGATATCGTGCACCTGACCACCTCGCTGGTGATCACTGGGCAGGACGACAAGCTCAAGCCCAACAGCATCGTCACCATCTACGATCCTACTGCCGGCACCGGCGGCTTCCTCTCCGAGGGCGACGAGTACATCCAGTCCATCAGCCAGCAGGTCACCGTGTCGCTGCATGGTCAGGAGCTCAACCCCGAGTCCTACGCCATCTGCAAGGCGGATATGCTGATCAAGGGGCAAGACGTTACCAGCATCAAGCTGGGCAATACCTTGTCCAACGACCAACTGGCCGGTCCTGAGCACCGCTTCGACTTCATGCTTAGCAACCCGCCGTTCGGCGTAGAGTGGAAGAAGGTACAAAAGCAGATCACCGACGAGCACAAGGAAAAAGGCTTCAACGGTCGCTTCGGCCCAGGCCTTCCGCGCGTTTCCGATGGCTCGCTGCTGTTCCTGCTGCACCTAGTCAGCAAGATGCGAGATCCGCGTGAAGGCGGCTCGCGCATCGGCATCATCCTCAACGGCTCGCCATTGTTTACCGGTGGTGCTGGTTCGGGCGAGTCGGAGATTCGCCGCTACCTACTGCAGACCGATCTAGTCGAAGCTATCATCGCCCTGCCCACTGACATGTTCTACAACACCGGCATCGCCACCTATGTATGGGTGCTGAGCAATCACAAGGCCACCGCACGCCAGGGCAAGGTGCAGTTGATCGACGGCAGCCAGCACTTTGCCAAGATGCGCAAGTCGCTGGGCAGCAAGCGCCAGTACCTCACCGAGGAACAGATTGATGAGCTGGTACGCCTGTACGGCCGCTTCGAGGAAACCGCGCAGAGCAAAATCTTCCCCATCGAAGCCTTTGGCTACCGGCGCATAACCGTCGAGCGTCCGCTGCGCCTGAACTTCCAGACCAGCGCCGAGCGCAACGCCAAGGTGCTGGAAGAGAAAGCCATCGAGAAGCTGAAGGCTCCGGCGCGCCAGCGGCTGATCAGCGCCCTACAAACCCTGGATGCCAGCGTCCTGCATCGCAACCGCGAGCAGTTCAGCAATCTGCTGAAGAAGGCGCTCAACGCCCATGACGTATCCCCCAGCGCACCGGAGCTGAAGGCCATCCTCAATGCCTTGAGCGAACGCGACCCCGAGGCGGACATCTGCCTGGTCAAAGGCCAGCCGGAAGCCGATGCAGGCCTGCGCGACAACGAGAACGTGCCACTTGGCGAATCGGTATACGACTACTTCGAGCGCGAAGTGAAACCCCATATGCCGGATGCCTGGATCGACGAAAGCAAGCGTGACGAGCAGGACGGCGAAGTCGGTGTGGTCGGCTTCGAGATACCCTTCAATCGCCACTTCTATGTGTTTCAGCCACCCCGCCCGCTGGAAGCCATCGACCGCGACCTGAAAGCCTGCACCGACCGCATCAAGCAGATGATCGAGGGGCTTTCGGCATGAGTTTTCCGACGTATCCGGCATACAATGATTCCGGAGTTGAGTGGCTGGGCGAGGTCCCCGAGCATTGGGCAATCCTTTCCCTGAAGCGCTCGGTTGATGGCTGTACCAACGGCCTTTGGGGTGATGAGCCAGATGGGGAAAATGACCTAGCAGTGATTCGTGTGGCGGACTTTGATCGCGCCACCCGCCGCGTTGGGCTCGACAAGCTCACGTACCGCAGCGTTACGCAGAAGGAGCGTGCTTCACGTCTTCTTCAGTCTGGTGATTTGTTGATCGAAAAGTCTGGTGGTGGCGAGAAGACATTGGTCGGATGTGTTGTTCTGTTCGAGCATGAATTCCAGGCTATCACTTCGAATTTTGTTGCACGGATGCGATCGTTGCCGTCGTTTGATAGTGGTTTTCTTTGCTACGCGTTCGATAGCCTTTATCAGGGGAAAGTTAATTTCCCGGCGATTAAGCAGACCACCGGCATCCAGAACCTTGACTCCGAGTCCTACCTGCAAGAGCGATTCTGCTTTCCTACCTTGGCAGAACAAACCCAAATCGCCCGTTTCCTCGACCACGAAACCGCCCGCATTGACGCGCTGATCGAAGAGCAGCAGCGCCTGGTCGAACTGCTCAAAGAAAAGCGCCAGGCCGTGATCTCTCACGCCGTCACCAAAGGCCTCGACCCGACAGTCCCGATGAAAGACTCTTGCGTGGAGTGGCTGGGCGAGGTGCCGGCGCATTGGAATGTAATTCGTCTAGGTCAAAATGTTCGTACGAGAAAGGGATTTGCTTTTTCCGCGGCAGACTTCTCCGATGAAGGAGCTGCTGTTGTAAAGGCCAGCGATATAAAGAACCACTCGATAAACGAGCCAAGCACTTTTATCGGGTTTGAGTTTTTGAAAAAGACACCTAACGCGATTCTTAAGAAAGGCAATTTGGTTTTAAGTACCGTAGGAAGCACGCCGGATGTGAAGAATAGCGCTGTAGGGCAGATTGGCTGCGTGCCTGAGCATTTAGACGGTGCGCTGCTTAACCAAAACACTGTGATCTTCGAACCGGCTGACTCTAAAGTTACAAGCGAGTATTTATTTTTTGCATTGCTAACTACGGCTTATAGGGATCATTTGGATTTGAATGCACACGGTACCGCTAATCAGGCAAGTTTGAGCCTCAGTGATATGCTTAGTTTTTACATTCCTCTTCCAAGTTTGGACGAGCAAAAGGCAATAACTTCTGAGCTTTCAAGAGTGTTTGAAGATGTGAAGGCGTTAGAGCGCGAGTCTGAGTCCCTAGTGGGTTTTCTTACTGAACGCCGCTCCGCCCTAATCTCCGCCGCCGTCACCGGCAAGATTGATGTGCGCGGCTGGCAGCCCCCGATCAGCACTCAAGCCCCAAAATTTGAAGTAGCAGAGGCCGTATAAATGGCGGACAGCAAGGAAGCCCAGTTCCAGCAGGACATCATCACCGCCATGGTCGCCCAGTGCTGGCTCACCGGCCCGGCCAGCGGCTATGACCGGCGCACGGCGCTTTATACCGAGGACTTTCTCGGTTACTTCAAGGCCGCCTGGCCCGAGCGTTGGGACAAGTTCGCCAAGGCCAACCCGAACAACCCGGAAAGCGTGCTGGTGCAAAAGCTGGTGCGTGAGCTGGAGCAGGACGGCACTTTGGATGTGCTGCGCCATGGCTTCAAGCTGCCTGGGGTGAAGGTCGAGGCGTGCAGCTTCAAGCCCGACCATGGCATGAACCCGGACACCCTCAAGCGCTACCAGTGCAACCGCCTGCGCGTGGTGCCGGAGGTGTCCTACTCGCCACATTACCGTGAAGGAGAGTACAACCCGCGTCTGGATCTGGTGCTGTTCGTTAACGGCATCCCCGTCGCCACGCTGGAGCTGAAAAGCGAGTTCAAGCAGAGCGTGGAAAACGCCAAGCGTCAGTACCGCTACGACCGCCCGGTGAAAGACCCGCTGACGCGCAAGCCGGAGCCGCTGCTAACCTTCAAACGCGGCGCGCTGGTGCACTTTGCCGTGAGCCAAGATGAGGTGGCGATGACCACCCAGCTGGCCGGCAAGGAAACCTTCTTCCTGCCGTTCAACCTCGGTAGCCTCGACGGTGGCGCCGGCAACCCGCCTGTGCCGGATGACAGCCAGTACGCCACCGGCTATCTGTGGCAGCGCCTGTTCCAGCCCGATGCCTGGCTCAAGGTGCTGGGCCGCTTCCTGCTCCTGCAGAAGAGCGTGAAGGAAGATGCCGATGGCAAGCGCGCCACCAAAGAAACCCTGATCTTCCCGCGCTACCACCAGTGGGAAGTGGTCAACAGGCTGATCGACACCACCCGCGCCGAAGGGCCGGGCAAGCGTTACCTGATCCAGCACAGCGCCGGCTCGGGCAAGTCCAACTCGATTGCCTGGACGGCGCATCAACTGGCCTCGCTCTACGATGCCGAGGGCCAGCGCCTGTTCAACTCGGTGATCGTGATTACCGACCGCACCGTGCTGGACAAGCAGCTGCAGGACACCATCTACCAGTTCGAGCACGCCCAGGGCGTGGTCAAGTGCATCACCCGCGATATCGGCAGCCAGACCAAGTCCGAGCAACTGGCCGAGGCGCTGGCCGAGCAGACACGCATCATCATCGTCACCATCCAGACCTTCCCGGCGCTGTTCGATGCCATGGACAAGTTCCCCAAGCTGGCCCGCGGGCGCTATGCGGTGATCGCCGACGAGGCACATTCCTCGCAGACCGGCTCATCGGCCAGCAAGCTCAAGCAGATCCTCGGCAGCGATGCCCCGGATGCAGAAGAGATCAGCGCCGAAGAGCTGCTGGATGCCGCTGTGGCCGCCCGCGCGCCCAACGAGCGCATCAGCTACTACGCCTTTACCGCCACGCCCAAGGCCAAGACCCTGGAGCTGTTCGGTCGCCCGGCCAACCCGGCGCTGCCGGCGAGCGCCGACAACAAGCCCGAGGCGTTCCACCTGTACTCCATGCGCCAGGCCATCGAAGAAGGTTTCATCCTCGATGTGCTGCAGAACTACACCACCTACAGCACCGCCTGGAAGATCGCCCACCCGGACGGCGACGATGAGGAAGTGGACTCGAAAAAGGCGCGCATGAAGCTGGCGCGCTGGGTGCGCCTGCATCCGTACAACATCAGCCAGAAGGTGGAGGTGATCGTCGAGCACTTCCGCGCCAATATCCGCTACCTGCTGGGCGGCCAGGCCAAGGCGATGGTGGTCACCAGCAGCCGGCAGGAGGCGGTGCGCTACCAGCTGGCGGTACAGGCCTATGTGAAGCGGATGGGCTACAACGACGTGCACCCGTTGGTGGCCTTCTCGGGCAGCGTGATGCCGGACGGGGTGATTCCCGAAGAGGTGACGGAAAGCAGCAGCATGCTCAACCCCGGCCTGAATGGGCGTGACCTGGCGGAAGCCTTCGACACCCAGGACTTCAACGTGATGATCGCCGCCAACAAGTACCAGACCGGCTTCGATCAGCCCAAGCTGTGCGCCATGTACGTGGACAAGAAGCTGCAGGGCGTGGACTGCGTGCAAACCCTGTCGCGCCTGAATCGCACCTTTGGCGACAGCAAGCCGACCTTCATCCTCGACTTCTTCAACGACGCCCAGGACATTCTCGACGCCTTCCTGCCGTACTACACCAAGGCCGAGCTGACCGACGTGACCGACCCGCAGCTGATCTATGATTTGCAGAAGAAGCTGGACGCCGAGGGCATCTACCACTGGAAAGAAGTGGCGGCGTTCGCCATCGCCTTCTTCGATCCCAAGGCCGCTGCCAGCAAGCTCAGCTACTACTGCGCTCCGGCCAGGGAGCGTTTCGCCAAGCGCTACAAGCTGGCCCAGGAATCACGCCAGCACGCGTTGGACTTCAAGCGTACTGCCGAGAAGAACGGTGACGGCGCAGGCCTGAAAAAGGCCGAGGCGGCAGTGAAGGAAGCCGGCGAGCAGGTGGATCAGCTCGACCTATTCAAGAAGAACCTGCAGAGCTTTGTGCGCCTGTACGAGTTCCTCTCGCAGATCATCCCCTACGAGGATCGCGAGCTGGAGCAGCTGTGCGTGTATGCCAAGCACCTGCACCCGCTGCTGCGGGTGGATCGCCTCGATCAGGAAGATGTGGACGTGGGCGAACTGCAACTGACCCACTACCGCCTGACCAAGCGCGCCGAGCACCAACTGCGACTGAGTGAAGAGGAAGGCGACTACGGCCTCGATCCAGCCACAGGACTGGGCAGTGGCAAACCCCATGACCCGGAGAAAAAGCGGCTATCGGAAATTATCGAGGCGCTGAACGATATCTTCGGTGCCGAAGTGAGCGATGAGGATCAGCTGCTGTTCCTCACTGGCATCGCCAACCGCATCAGCCGCCAGGAAGATGTCATGGCTCAGGTCAACAACCACTCGGTCGAACAGGTGATGCACGGCCTGTTCCCCAAACGCGTGCTCGACACCGTACTGGACGCCATGACCGACCACGAGAAGCTGTCGCTGGAAGTGTTGGACAACGAGACCAAGAGCCGGGCGTTTGCATTGGTAATTTTGAAGATGCTGAAGTCGGCCGCCGGCTTCGATGAGAGCGGCCTGCGCGGTATCTGACTGCCTCGAACAGGGAAAAAGAGATGGCAATTCCGGATTTCCAAAGCGTGATGCGCCCGGTACTGGCGACTGTGCAGGATGGCGTGCCACTGGCACTGAACGAGCTGCGCAAGCGCGTTGCCGATCAGTTCCAACTGACCGAGGACGAGCGCAAAGAACGATTACCTTCGGGTAATCAAACGGTGATCAACAACCGTGTGGGCTGGGCGCGCACCTACCTGAATAAGGCTGGCCTGCTGTGCATTCCGGCCAAGGGCTTGGTGCAGATCACCGCACGCGGTCGGGACGCGCTGATCAGCGGTCCGCAACGCATCACCGTGAGCTGGTTGAAGCAGTTCCCCGAATTTGCCGATTTCCACACCGCTAAGCCACCGGCTGCCGATACGCCTGCCATGGTAGCGCTCGATGCCGCCGAAACGACGCCGGATGAGCAACTTGCAGATGCACATCAGGCACTGCTGCAATCGCTTGCCGATGAGCTGCTGGCTATGGTGCGAGCAGCTACGCCAAGTTTCTTCGAACAACTGGTGGTCGATCTGATGATTGCCATGGGCTATGGCGGTTCACGTAAGGAGGCCGGCAAGGCGACCCAGGCCACCAACGACGACGGTATCGACGGCATCATCAAGGAGGACAAGCTCGGCCTCGACGTGATCTACCTGCAGGCCAAGCGCTGGAGCAACACAGTACACCGCCCGGAGATCGACAAGTTCATCGGTGCCTTGACCCGCCAGCGGGCGCGCAAAGGCGTGTTTATCACCACCTCGGACTTCTCCGTCGGCGCTCGCGAAGCGGCGCTGGGGCTAGATATCAAAGTGGTGCTGATCGACGGCGTTGAGCTAGCGCGCCTGATGGTGGAAAACAATTTGGGGGTGAGCATCAAGCAGGTGTACGAGGTGAAGCAGCTCGATAGTGATTACTTTGCCGAGGTGTAAGGCGCAATGCTGGTCGCCGGTCTAGCGAAATTCGCCCGAATACCACTGTTGGCTTAGTAGATCTTATCCCCTACCAGGGGCGGGCTGCCTACAAAACCTACAGAACAGGGTTTCGTAGGTTTTGCAGGTCACTTTTTCGACTATCTGAGTAAGTCGATTGGAGCGAGGCTACGTTTTTCTCCAGACATAGCGCGTCGAAGGGCGACCTCCTTTTTCTCCAGCCACCTCGTAGCCAATGATGAGGTCGTGCTCAACCAGAACTGTCAGCGCATTATTCACGGCATCTTGCGAGCCCAATCCCGTCCAGTCCTTCTGGCGCACCTCTCGTGCCGTAAATGGCTCGGGTAATTTCTGCTGACGCTCCAGGATGAGCCTGGCACCGAGTAATGGGGCGTTGATCGCTGTGCCGTACAGTCGCTGGGCATGGCTCATGAGGTAGGCCGCCCAGTTGATGGCGCGGGTAGTGGGCTCTGCGCCCACAGCCCTTTGTCCACCTTCGACCAGTTCGAACAGTAGGGCCAATCCCGCAATTGTTTGCGGCATTTTTAGATAATGGGATTGCAATGCCGGGTGGAGTTCGTCGCTCCGGCTTTGTTGCATGTGACGTGTATACCAGGCGTTAAATATTTCCTGAGCTTCTGGGCTGAACCTGAGTGCAGAACGAGGCTGATCGGGTATTTGGTCGAGTTGCTCGACAACCCAACCCACGTGCTCAGTGGCGGCTTTGTTCGGCCAGCGGTCCACCAGACGCCATTCGCGGACATCGTCGGGATAAACGGCGAGTTGCAGGCGCTGAATCAGGCCGTCATCCAGTTCACCGCTGATCGCGGCGCGCACCAGCGATGCGATTCGTGACGGTTGAATGCCGCCGATCAAGGATAAACAGCATGACTCGATGAAAATGGTGCCGCGCCCAATTCGGTCGTAGGTGAATGAGCCGTTGCCATCGAAACATTCCAGGTAGAACGCTCGCGCAACAGAACCGTCCTCGCTCTGGATCGTCGCCAGCCAGCCTCCCAGCTCGTCACGCACAAGCAGTAGGCCGTTGGGGTTTTGGTTGAGCAGTTCGCCGAGTTTCTCGACAGTGGAGTCGTTGACGATGTACCGGCGCAGGACTGGAGCTTGCATGTCGCTGGAAAGTATGTTCAGTTCCGCCAAAGCAGCGTTCTTGTCGCCGCTACTGAGAAGTTTTTTTGCCTTGACCTTGGCTGCGTTGCGCTCCATTTCGAGCAGCTCGCTGCTTGCCTTGTGTTCGGCTTCCGCCTGACCGTGCTGTTTTCGTTCCCTGGACTCCAGGGCATGCAATGGACGTAGTGCGTGTTTGAGTGCAGGTGATTTCATGGCGGATGGACGACCAATGACGACGCCCCACTGGTTGGGAACGACCATCCAGTCATCGTGTTGTTTTGGGTGGATAGTGAATTTGCGCCCAACTACGGCGCTGACAGCCACTACAAGCGCGACGCCAACAAAATCAGGCGGGCACTGGGTGCGCTCAGCGACATCCCGCACGTACTCTTGAAGAGCGGCAGGCAGTAGTTCGTCACGCCAGGGCATGACCCTGGCCAACCCGATCGGGAGCGGTTTTGGCACAATTCCTGGGTTCAGGTATGAGGCACATGCCGGCTCGGGCATCTCTGCCAAGAATGACGGTATTTGCTCATGTGAGGTCATTGGGCTTCTCGCTTGGGACTCCATCACGTTCGCTGATCTTGATCTCCAGCCAGGCCTCTACCTCAGCGACGACGAAGTAAACGCCAGCCTGTTTGCTCGAGCCAAATTTGATGGGGCGAGGGAAGCTGGGATCGGTTTCGCGCAGCTTTTCGAGGCCGGAGCGGCTCTTGTCAAAGAAGTGCTGTAGCGAGGCGTGACTGATCAGGTACTTCTTGGGGGCATGTGTCGGCATGTGTGGGTCTCTGTGTATAAGCCGACACAGATTTAATACCCCTGGCAGCCCCCTGTGGCGCGATTTCAAACCAAAAAATCGTCGGAAAACGGAACGACGGTTGATGCGATGGGGGCATAGCCGCAGATGTGGAATGGGTTAGGAAGGCTGTCATAAAGCTGGCATTACCGAGCCAAAACAACCCATTTAGGCACAAAAAAGGCACTTGCGAGATTCGCTAAGTGCCTGATTTATAAGGATTATTTGGTGGAGCCGGGGGGATTTGAACCCCCGTCCGCCAGTACTCCGCTGTCGGTACTACATGCTTAGCCGTGTCTACTGAGTTAATCCGCAGCCGCCCGACGGGCAGGGTGCTTTGGACGAGTTGGGTAAGTTTTAGTCGCTTTGCCCCCAACGTGCTACACGACGATCCTGTTCTGTATGACAATCATTTCGGGTTTACAGGCATCCCCTGATGATTGCTGGAGCCGAAGCTACCAGGAGAGCGGGCTCAGCTGCTTACGCAGCGAGAGCGTAACCCTCGTAGTTTTCGTCATTGGCAACTATAGAAAGTTGCAACAGTGGATTTACGAGTTCTGTTACCAACTCGGCATGCACCTAGAGTTTCGCTACCGGCGTCGAATCCTAATCGGCCCCACACTCAGCTCTAGCTGACGTACCTTTCGGCACGTGGGCTGAGTATACGCCTTTACGCGGGCGGCGTCGACAGCCGGTTCTTGCCGCCCGCTCTAGGCTCAAGCACCGCTGCCGCCGGCCGAGCCGCTGCCCTTGTCGGTTTTCTCCAGGCGTTCGATGACTTTGCTGGTGATAGCGATGCATTTCTTGGTATCGCCCGAGTCCTGGGCGGCCTTGGCTTCTTTGATGTGCTCTTTGATCCCGTTGTCCAGGCCTTCGGAAGTGGCGCCGGCGGTGGTCATGCTGTCCTCGATCTTCTGCAGATTTGCGGCGCAGAGGTCATCATCGGCAAACACTGGGGAAGCCAGGAGGGTAGCGGCCGCGAAGAGGGCCGAAAGCGCGGTACCTTTCATGGGTGTCTCCTTTGCAAGGCCTCTGGAAGGTGGGCCTGTAAGGGTGGACCGCTGCGTTTTGGCGAGGGTTCAATCGGCGTGCTGGCTAGGGGACATGACTGTGTGTGGCGGGATGTTGCGGGCGAGGGGTTTGCCCTCGATTCGCGGGGCAAGCCCGCTCCCACAGGATGGATGGCGGGGGGCCTGTGGGGCGGGGGAGCGTTTAGTGAGGTTTGGTCAGGCCGCGTTCCATGTCGTCGATGAGTGCCTTGGCCATCTCGCTGAGGATGCGCGCCGCGCTGCCGGCCTGGCGGTCGTTTTCCATTTCGGCTTCGGTGGTGAGGTGGCGGATGCAGCCGAGAAGGACGGACAGTTGACTGAAGGCTTGCTCGAAGGGGACGCCGGGTTGCAGGCGGAAGAGGTCGAACGATTCCTTTCCTGCGGTGGTGAGCTTTTTCAGTTCGTCATGCATGGGGTCACCTCTGCCTTTGCGCGTCGTAGAGGTCGGTCAAGGCGTGCTCGATCAGCGCGCGTGAGGTTTCGCAGGCGTGGGCGGCGTTGCTGAGCATGTTCAGGCCGGGTTCGCCGGCGTGGGTGCGGCAGTGTTCGTCGATGGTTTCGGCGACGCCGCGCAGCAGTTCGCTGGCGTGAGCGAGTGCATCGGGTGTGGGCATGTCGCTGTGGATGGAGAAGTAGGGGGTGGCGATGACACGCAGGCGGGGTGGGTCGGGTACGAGTTTCTTCATGGTACAGATCCGATCATGGCTAGATTAGAGCTGCCCTTCGTCTTCCTCTCACAGAATAGGGTGGCAGCCGAACGCGGGGTGAGAGACCGGCAAAGATCGGCACAAACCGGCCAGGCCGAAGCCTGCCCGCGTTGCGGCTGCCATAGCAGTACTGCCGAAATTTGCGGGCTCTCACACCCAAATCGTCAAAGATGACGACCTAGGGAAATTAGCCCTGATGGTTGTGAGCAACAACAGTGAAACGGCAGCGGCGGTCGTAGGATAATTCCCAAAGCATCCTATTCAGAAGCATTTGGTTGCAGGTTAGGAAATGTCTTACGGCTGGAGGGCGTGGGCGAGGGCTTTGCCCTCGATTCGCGGGGCAAGCCCGCTCCCACAATGGACCACGCCAGGCGTTAGATGGTGCGCGGGCGGGTGACGCGGTCTACCAGGTAGACGAGGCCGTGATAGTCGATGCCGCTGTGGGTGGATAGCCCGATCTCGCAGGTACGACTGGTGGAGATGCCTTCGCTGCAATACTGCACCGCATCCTTCAGGCTACGCAGCGAGTGGGCGTTGAGCTCCGGTGTGGTGAAGCCCTTGTCACCGGCAAAACCGCAGCAGTGAATGCCTTCTGGTATCACCACTTGCTTGCTGCAGCGGCGGGCCAGGTCAATCAGGGCCTGGCTCTCGCCCAAGTGCTGGGTGCTGCACGTCACATGCACGGCCACCGGTTCGTCCTGTGGGGTGAACTCCAGTTTGTCCATCAGGTGGGTGCGGATGAAACGCACCGGGTCGTATAGGTCCAGGCGGGTCTCGCCAAGGTCCTGTACCAGGCGCAGGGTGCATGGGCTGGTGTCGCAGTAGATGGGATCGAGGCCGCCGCGGCTGGCATGCAACAGCGCTGCGATCAGCTCCTGGCGCTTGTGCTCGGCCTGCTCGGGGTAGCCTTTGGAGGCGAACGGCTGGCCGCAGCAGAGGCTGTCGGCGTTGTCGGGGAACACCACCTGGTAACCGGCCTTTTCCAGCAGCGCGCGGGTCTTGTCGAGCAGGGAGCTTTGCTCGCGGTCGGCGTAGGCTGGGCCCATCACCCGTGACACGCAGGCCGCCAGGTACACCACCCGGGGGCGGGCATCGTTGCTCGCCGCGCCGAAGTCGATACTGCGCAGCGGCTGCGGCATGGCAGGGGTCCATTGCGGCAGGCGGCCTTTGCTGGCTTTACTCAACGACGCGCTCAGTCGGCCCAGGCGCGGGGCGCCCAGCAGCTTGCGGGCGGTGTTGGCGGCAGTCAGCGTCAGGCGGGCACCACCCAGCGCAGTGTGGAAATGCTCGGCCAGCCAGTCGGCGGTCTTTTCGTATTCGGCGGCCTGGCTGCGCAGTTTCTTCACCAGCTCGCCGGTGTTGATGCCCACCGGGCAGCGCTGGGCGCACAGGCCAGTCGCGGCGCAGGTGTCGATGCCTTGGTACTGGTAGGTTTGCAGCAGTGCGCGGGTGTCGATGCCGGCGCGTTTTTTCGCCTGAATGTCACGCCACATCACGATGCGCTGGCGGGGGCTGAGGGTCAGGCCTTTGGAAGGGCATACCGGTTCGCAGAAGCCACACTCGATGCACTTGTCGACAATCTCGTCGGCGGCGGGCAGTGGCTTGAGGTTTTTCAGGTGGATGTCCGGGTCGGTGCTCAGCACCACATCGGGGTTGAGAATGCCGTTGGGGTCGAGCAGGCGCTTGAGCTTCCACATCAGCTGGTAGGCATCACTGCCCCATTCCAGCTCCACGAACGGCGCCATGTTGCGCCCGGTGCCGTGTTCGGCCTTGAGCGAGCCGCCGAACTCCACCGCCACCAGCTGTGCCACATCGTCCATGAAGGCCTGGTAGCGCGCGACTTCTTCGGCACTGTTGAAGCCTTGGGTGAAGACGAAGTGCAGGTTGCCTTCCAGCGCATGGCCGAAAATGATCGCTTCGTCGTAATGGTGCTTGTCGAACAGCTGGATCAGGCGGTTGACGCCTTCGGCCAGCTGTTCGACAGGGAAGGTCACGTCTTCGATGATCACGGTGGTACCCGTCTGGCGCACGGCGCCGACGGCGGGGAAGGTGTCCTTGCGGATTTTCCACAGCTGGTTGTACACCGCCGGGTCTTCGCTGAAATCGACCTGCTGCTCCAACGGGTAGTCGGCGATGGAGGCCATCACCTGGTGCAGTTGTTCATGCAGCAGGCTCTGGCTGGCGGCGCGGGACTCGATCAGCAGGGCGCAGGCATTGTCCGACAGGCCTTTTACCCACACCGGCATGCCCGGCATGTTCTGCACCGAGCGCAGGCTGCGGCGGTCGAGCAGTTCCACGGCGGAAACGGGCTGGCGCTTGAGCACGGTCACGGCGCGGCAGCAGCTTTCTACGCTGGGGAATACCAGCAGTGCGCTGGCCTTGTGCGGGTGGTCGGGGACGGTGTCGTAGGTGACGGCGCTGATGAAGCCCAGGGTGCCTTCGGAGCCGACCAGCAGGTGCTGCAGGATATCCAGCGGCTTGTCGTAGTCCACCAGGGCGTTGAGCGACAGGCCTGTGGTGTTTTTCAGGCGGTATTTATGCCGGATGCGGTCGGCCAGTTCGGTGTTGGCGCGGGTTTCGCGGCCAAGCCTGGCCAGCGCTTCCAGCAGGCTGGCGTGGCTGGCCTGGAAGGCGGCGACGCTGGCCGGGTCTTCGCTGTCCAGGCGGGTGCCGTCAGCCAGCACCAGGCGCAGGCCGGCCAGGGTGTGGTAGGTGTTCTGCGCGGTGCCGCAGCACATGCCGCTGGCGTTGTTGGCGACGATGCCGCCGATCTTGCAGGCGTTGATCGAGGCCGGGTCGGGGCCGATCTTGCGCCCGAAAGGCGCCAGCCAGGCGTTGGCCTGGGCACCGATGACGCCAGGTTGCAGGCGGATCTGCTCGCCTTGGCCACGGATTTCCTTGCCGCCCCAGTTGTCGCCAAGCACGATCAGCACCGAATCGCTGATGGCCTGGCCAGACAGGCTGGTGCCGGCAGCGCGGAAGGTGACCGGCACGCGGTCGCGTTGGGCCAGGTGCAGCAGCCCGACCACTTCGTCCTCAGACTCCACGCGCACCACCAGCTTGGGGATCAGCCGATAGAAGCTGGCGTCGGTGCCAAAGGCCAGGGTAGACGTTGCGTCGTCGAAACGGCGTTCGGCGGGTATCAGGCGCTCGGCATCACGCAGGAACGCGGCGGGCAGGCTCATGCAATCTCCTCGCGGGGCCATGGCGTCTGCGCGCCGTGTGCCCCGGTCATTCAGGCGGTGTTCTGACAGGCGCTCAGGCGCCCAGTTCGCGGACCAGCGAGTCGCGGCTGATTTCGCTGATCGACTTGGCGCCGGTCAGCACCATGGCCACGCGCATTTCTTTTTCGAACAGTTCGAGCAGGTTTTTCACCCCGGCCTGGCCATGCACTGCCAGGGCCCAGAGGAAGGCACGGCCGATCAGCACGGTGTCGGCGCCCAGCGCGATCATGCGCACCACGTCCAGGCCACTGCGGATGCCGGAGTCGGCGAGGATCTTCAGGTCGCCCTTCACGGCGTCGGCAATGGCTGGCAAGGCGCGGGCGCTGGACAGCACGCCGTCGAGCTGGCGGCCGCCGTGGTTGGAGACGACGATGCCGTCGGCGCCAAACTTGACGGCGTCACGGGCGTCGTCGGCGTCGAGGATGCCCTTGATGATCATCGGGCCGTCCCAGAATTCGCGGATCCACTCCAGGTCTTTCCACGAAATCGACGGGTCGAAGTTGGCGCCCAGCCAGCCGATGTAGTCGGCAAGGCCGGTGGGGTTGCCACGGTATTTGGAGATATTGCCCAGGTCATGCGGGCGGCCCATCACGCCGACGTCCCAGGCCCATTCGGGGTGAGTCATGGCTTGCAACACGCGGCGCATCGGGCCGTTGGCGCCGCTCATGCCGGAGTGGGCGTCACGGTAGCGGGCACCGGGTACCGGCATGTCGACGGTGAACACCAGGGTTTTCACCCCGGCGGCCTTGGCCCGCTCCAGGGCATTGCGCATGAAGCCGCGGTCCTTGAGCACGTACAGCTGGAACCACATGGGCCGGTCGATGGCCGGGGCGACTTCTTCGATGGGGCACACCGACACGGTGGACATGGTGAACGGGATGCCGTGGGCCGCTGCGGCACGTGCCGCCTGCACTTCGCCACGGCGGGCGTACATGCCGGTGAGGCCGACCGGGGCCAGGGCCACAGGCATGCTCAGGGTTTCGTCGAACAGCCGGGTTTCCAGGCTCAGCTCGGACATGTTCTTCAACACGCGCTGGCGCAGGGCGATGCTGGCCAGGTCCGAAACGTTGTGGCGCAGCGTGTGCTCGGCGTAGGCCCCGCCGTCGGCGTAGTGGAAGAGGAAGGGGGGCAGCTTGCGTTGGGCCGCGGCGCGATAGTCGGTGGAGGCGGAAATGATCATGGATTCTCGCAGCGTTGGTTGAAGGAAATACCGGGCGCGCGCTGGCGCCCGGCCCCTTTCACTTTAGTGATGAACCAGCATGCCGGTCAGCCAATAGGCCTGGATCAGGGTAATCAGGCCGACGATGGTGGCGAAGAACAGGCTGTGCTTGACGGTGAAGCGGAACAGGTCGGATTCCTTGCCCACCAGGCCGGTAGCGGCGCAGGCCACGGCGATCGACTGCGGCGAGATCATCTTGCCGGTCACGCCGCCGCTGGTGTTGGCGGCTACCAGCAGGGTGTCGTTGACGCCAATCTGGTGCGCAGTGGTGGCTTGCAGCGAACTGAACAGGGCGTTGGACGACGTGTCCGAGCCGGTCAGGAACACACCCAGCCAGCCGAGGAACGGCGAGAAGAACGGGAACGCGGCACCGGTGCCGGCCAGGACCAGGGCCATGGTCGACGACATGCCCGAGTAGTTGGTGACGAAGGCGAACGCCAACACCATGCCGATCGACAGGATGGGCCAGCGCAGCTCCCAGAAGGTTTCCTTGAAAGTGGTCAGACCAGTTTTGACGTTGATCTTCAGCACTGCCATGGAGATCAGCGCAGACAGGAAGATCGCAGTGCCGGTCGCAGAGATCGGGTCGAGCTTGAACACCGCTGGCATGGCGGTCGGTGCTGTGACGATGGGCGCGGTCTTGACCACCAGCTGGTCGAGGTGCGGGATGGCAAAGTTGAACACGAAGTTGTACATCGCACCGCCTGGGGCGAACGCGGCCTTGAATGGCTTCAGCGTCCAGATGGTGACCAGCACGGTGAGGATCAGGAACGGCGACCAGGCTTTGAAGATTTCGCCAAAGCTGTAGGGGCTCGGCTGGCTGCCGCCGCTGCTGACCACGGCTGCGCCAACGCTGCCTTTGGCTTCGGCGAACGAGCGCTTGGGCTGCCAGACTTTCAGGAACAGGGTCAGGGCGATCAGGCTGGCCAGGGCCGAGGTGATGTCGGGCAGTTCCGGGCCGATGAAGTTGGAGGTGAAGTACTGGGTCACGGCAAAGCTCAAGCCGGCGACCAGGGCTGCAGGCCAGGTTTCCTTCACGCCGCGCAGGCCGTCCATCATGAATACCAACCAGAACGGCACGAACAGCGACAGCAGCGGCAGCTGGCGGCCGGTCATGGCGCCGATGTGGAAGGCGTCGATGCCTGTCACCTGGCCGGCAACGATGATCGGGATGCCCAGGGCGCCGAAGGCCACCGGCGCGGTGTTGGCGATCAGGCACAGGCCAGCGGCATACAGGGGGTTGAAGCCCAGGCCCACCAGCAGCGCGGCAGTGATGGCCACTGGGGCGCCGAAGCCGGCGGCACCTTCGAGGAAGGCCCCGAAGCAGAAACCGATCAGCAGCACCTGCAGGCGTTGGTCGTCGGTGATCGACAGTACCGAGCTGCGGATGACTTCGAACTGGCCGCTCTTGACCGTGAGTTTGTACAGGAACACCGCGGCAACGATGATCCAGGCAATCGGCCAGAGGCCGTAGAGGAAGCCATAACCCGCGGCAGCGAGGGCCATGTCGACAGGCATCTGGAAGGCGAAGATCGCCACCAGAATCGACAGGGCAAGGGTGATGCTACCGGCGACGTGGCCCTTGAGGCGGAACACGGCGAGGGCGAGGAAGAAGAACACGATAGGGATGACCGCCGCCAGTGCGGACAGGCCAAGACTACCAAGCGGGCTATAGAGTTGTTGCCAGGTTTGCATATGGGGTGGCCCCTAATTGTTGTTGGTCAGGCACTGGCATTGGATAATTGGTAAGACCAATTTACAATGGCTGGTCGCTAGGTTAAAAGCGCTGTCGTGGGTGTGTCAATTTGTCCCGCGCAAAACTTTGGTCGGGCACCGATGAATGGCCCGCTGTTTGCCAGGGAAAAACCCCACCTGATGGGTGCTGGCGCTGCGTGGATCGGCGAGAATAGGCACCCCCCGAAATGTGCCGGGGGTTTGTGGAGAGCAAGTGATGGTTTTTGATCAGGTCCGCCAACGGCGCCTGTCCGACGACATCGTCGATCGGTTGGAAGGGATGATTCTGGAAGGCACGCTGACCTCCGGGCAGCGGCTGCCGGCCGAACGTGTCCTCGCCGAACAGTTCGGTGTGTCGCGCCCCTCACTGCGCGAGGCGATCCAGAAGCTGGTGGCCAAGGGGCTGCTGGTCAGTCGCCAGGGCGGCGGCAACTACGTGGCCCAGTCGCTGGGGTCGACGTTCAGCGACCCGTTGTTGCAGTTGCTAGAGCACAGTGCCGAGGCGCAGCGCGACCTGCTGGAGTTTCGCCATACGCTGGAGGCCTCATGTGCGTATTACGCGGCCCAGCGGGCCACCGAGCCTGATCGTCTACGCCTGAAAGCAGCGTTCGATACCTTGCAGGATTGCTATGCGCGGGCCGACGAGGTTACCCGTGCAGAGGAGGGGGCGGCGGATGCGCGTTTTCACCTGGCGATTGCCGAAGCCAGCCACAATGCCGTGCTGCTGCACACCATTCGCGGGTTGTTCGACCTGCTCAAGCGCAACGTGGTGACCAACATTGGCGGCATGTACCAGCAGCGTAGCGAAACGCGGGACATGCTGATCAGCCAGCACCGCGAGCTGTACCTGGCAATTGTCGAGGGCAGGGCGGACGAGGCGCGCGAGGTGTCCAGCCGGCACATTCTGTATGTGCAGGAAGTGCTGGAAGAGGCGCAGGACGAGGCGCAGCGGGTAGCGCGGGCGGAGCGGCGCAGCGGGCGCTAGTGTGCTGCGGCCCCTTCGCGGGGCAAGCCCGCTCCTACAGGATTAAGGCCGCACGCCAATCCTGTAGGAGCGGGCTTGCCCCGCGAAGGGCCTGCACAGGCAAAAAGAAGTCTTAGTCTTCCTTGCCCTTATTGCGCACCGCACGCTGCAGCTCGCGGTTGGAATCGCGTTCGCGCACGGTATCGCGCTTGTCGTATTCCTTTTTACCCTTGCCGAGCGCGATTTCGCACTTGATCAGGTGCTTGCTCCAGTACAGCGCCAAGGCTACGCAGGTGTAGCCCTTCTGCGCCACAGCGGCTTCCACGCGCTCGAGCTCGCGCTTGTTCAGCAGCAGCTTGCGGGTGCGGGTAGGGTCGGCGATGACGTGGGTGCTGGCAGTGGTCAGCGGGGTGATGTGGCTGCCGAACAGCCAGGCTTCGCCATCCTTGAGCAGCACGTAGCTGTCGGTCAGGTGCGCCTTGCCGGCCCGCAGGCTTTTTACTTCCCAACCGGACAGGACCAGCCCGGCCTCGAACTTGTGTTCGATGAAGTAATCGTGTCGCGCTTTCTTGTTTTGCGCGATGGTCCCGGTCGGATGTTTCTTTTGCTTAGCCATAGGGGCGGCATTATAGGCAAGTCATCGCGTCGTCGGCTACGGGATTTCGGTGTGCTTGAGCCACCGCAATGAATACCGGACAATACAGGCCCTGTCATACGCACAGAACCTGTTTTCGGCACGCTGCGAAGCGCCGCCACCCAGCCTTGGAAGTGACGCCTGGATGACTACCCATATTCAACGCTCCGCCCTGCTGCCGTACCCTGCCCAGGCGCTCTACGATCTGGTCAACGACGTGGCCAACTACCCGCAATTTTTGCCCTGGTGCTCTGCATCGACGGTGATCGAGGCCAGTGATACGCACATGCGGGCGAAGCTGGAAGTGGCCAAGGGCGGCATGAGCCAGCAGTTTGTCACGCGCAATGTGCTGGTGCCGGGGCAGTCCATCGAGATGAACCTGGAAGAAGGGCCGTTCACCCAACTGCATGGCGTGTGGGTGTTCAAGCCGCTGGGCGAAAAGGCCTGCAAGATCAGCCTGGACCTGTCCTTCGATTACGCTGGGCCCATTGTGCGCGCTACGTTGGGCCCGCTGTTCAACCAGGCCGCCAATACCTTGGTGGATGCGTTTTGCCAGCGCGCCAAGCAGCTCTATAGCTGATTGCTGGCAAGCGGTTGCCCACAAAAAAGCCCGGGCCTTGGCCCGGGCTTTTCATGTCGCCTGCAATTACTGCGGCGACGTTTCCAGGGGGGCAGGGGTCGGCACCGGCGTAGTCTCGATGGTGTCGATCTCGCGCTGGATGGACTCTTCCACCGAACCGGCCTTGGCCGGTTTCTCTTCCGGCTGCGGCGCTGGCTGGCCTGGCTCGGTGGCCGGGCTGACCGTGGTATTGCTGCTGCCGCCGAGGATTTCCTGGTCGCGGCTCACGCCTGGCATGAAGTCGCCCGACAGGCTCACCAGTTGGTCGCTGTCGTTGAAGAAGATGCTCATGCGTTCCTGCTGGCGTTGACCGCCACCAGGCTGCAAGCTGTACAGGTAATCCCAACGATTGGTGTTGAACGTATCCTGGAGCAGCGGGTTGCCCATGATAAACCTTACTTGCCGACGGGTCATTCCGGGGCGTAATTGGTCTATCATGTCTTGCGTGACGACATTGCCCTGCTGGATGTCGATTTTGTAAACCCCGGGAAACGAGCAACCGGCGAGTGCGAGCAGTCCCACGAAGGTGAGGCTGGTTAGCAAGTGCTTGGTGTTGTTTTGCATCGGTGGGCGACTTCCACTATCTTGGCTGGACAACGTAAACCCCGATCATACCCGTATTAAGAGAAGCTGCGAAGCAGCATCGGCGAGAAAGCTGACCATGGTTGAAAATAGCGAATTGCGCAAAGCCGGTCTCAAGGTGACACTGCCTCGAGTCAAGATCCTTCAGATGCTCGATTCGACCGAGCAACGTCACATGAGCGCCGAGGATGTCTACAAGGCGCTGATGGAGGCTGGCGAGGACGTCGGTCTGGCAACCGTTTATCGCGTACTGACCCAGTTCGAAGCGGCTGGTCTGGTGGTGCGCCACAACTTCGATGGCGGTCACGCGGTTTTCGAGCTCGCGGACGGCGGTCACCACGACCATATGGTCAACGTGGAAACCAGCGAAGTGATCGAATTCATGGATGCCGAAATCGAGCGGCGTCAAAAGGAGATCGTGGCCGAGCATGGCTACGAACTGGTGGACCACAACCTGGTCCTCTATGTGCGTAAGAAAAAGTAACGATTTCGATCGTTATGAACTGCAAAGGCGACCCTAGGGTCGCCTTTGTGCTTTCTACGCTATCAACTCAGGTCGACTCCCTTGCCTGCGAAGAGGGCGACTGAGGCTCACGCCTTGCCGCTGACGACCATCTTGCGCGCGTGCGCCAACGATTCCTTGGTCAGGTCGATCCCGCCCAGCATCCGCGCCACTTCCTCGACCCGCTCGCGTTTGCCCAGGTTGGCCACGGCGGTGTGGGTGGTGTCGCTGTTGCGCACCTTGTGTACGAACAGATGGTGATGCCCTTGCGCTGCGACTTGTGGCAGGTGGGTGACGGTCAGCACCTGGCCCCGTTCACCCAGCCGGCGCAGCAACTGGCCGACGATCTCGGCGGTAGGCCCGCCGATACCCACGTCCACCTCGTCGAATACCAGTGTTGGTATGCGCGAGGTTTGTGCAGTGATGACCTGAATCGCCAAGCTGATACGTGACAATTCACCCCCGGAGGCTACCTTGGCCAGGCCTTTGAGCGGCTGCCCCGGGTTGGCGCTGACCAGCAATTCGATCTGCTCCAGGCCGTGTGGCGACAGGTCGCTGCCTTCGTTGGGCGTGAGCTCGATACAGAAGCGGCCACCGGGCATGCCCAGGCGCTGGATTTCCTGCTCAACCGCAATCGCCAGCTGCTGCGCAGCCTGCTGGCGCAAGGCACTCAGCTCGATGGCCCTCTCTTTGTAATGCTGGGCAAAGGCGGCCAGTTCTTCGCCGAGGCGTTCAATCGACTCGTCGCTGGCATTCAGGCCTTCGATCTCTTCCATCAACTGCTGTTGCAGGTGCGGCAGTTCAGTGGGGTGCACGCGGTGTTTGCGCGCCAGGGTATAGATAGTGTCCAGGCGCTCTTCCAGTGCCTGTAGGCGCATGGGGTCTGCGTCGAAGTTGTCGAGGAAGCGATTGAGCTCGCCAACGGCTTCTTCGATCTGGATCTGCGCGCTGGCGATCAGGTTGGCGGCCTCACCCAGCGCCTTCGGGGTGTTGTTCGCCGCACCCAGGCGGTTGAGGCTGGCGGTCAGGGCGCCGAGCACATTGCCCGAATCGCTTTCACTGCATTGGTCGATGACCTGGCGGCAGATGCCGAACAGGGCTTCGGCATTGGTCAGGTTCTTGTGTTCCTGCTCCAACTGCTCCAGCTCGTTTTCACCCAGGCCGAGGTTATCGAGTTCTTCGAGCTGGTAGCTGAGCAACTGATGGCGGGCGCGCTGCTCGTCACCGGAGTTGGACAGCCGCTCGAGCTCCAGGCGGGTCTGGTTCCAGCGCTTGGCCGCCAGTTGTACTTGGCGGGCAAGGTCGATGGCGCCGGCGTACTCGTCGAGCAGGCGGCGGTGGGTGTCGGTCTTGAGCAGCGATTGGTGCTCATGCTGGCTGTGGATGTCGATCAGCAGTTCGCCCAGGGCCTTCAGATCGCTCAGCGGGCAGGGGGTGCCGTTGATGTAGCCGCGGCTGCGGCCCTCTGCGGTGATAACCCGGCGCAGAATGCAGGGCCCGTCGTTGTTCAGGTCGCGTTCGGTGAGCCAGGTATGTGCTTCGGAAATGTCCACCAGGTCGAAGGTGGCCAGGATGTCTGCCTTGTCTGCACCGGGGCGCACCACGCCGCTGTCGGCGCGATCCCCCAGGGCCAGGCCAAGGGCGTCGAGCATGATCGACTTGCCGGCACCGGTTTCGCCCGTGATGACGGACATGCCACGGGCAAGTTCGAGGTCGAGGTGTTCGACGATGGCGTAGTTTTGAATGGACAGGTGCACCAGCATGGGGGCGGCTCCCGAAGGTCAGGTCTGGTTATTTATACAGTACTTTTTTCAGGTCTGCCAATGCCCGCCGAGAGATTCCCGATAGGCCCTGAAAAGCGCATTGCCCCTTGAAGCTGGTTTTTCCGGCCCCATATAGCCGGCAGACACGGCGAGCTTTGCTCGTACTACAGAAATTGCGAAGGAGAGACCCCATGGCTGACGAACAGCTGAATGAGAAAGACCTTAACGCTGAAGAGACTGGTGCAGTAGAAATCGGCGCCCGTGTTCAGGAGCTCGAGGAGCAGCTGGCCGCCGCCAAGGATCAGTCCCTGCGTGCCGTTGCCGACCTGCAGAACGTGCGCCGTCGCGCCGAGCAGGACGTCGAGAAGGCACACAAGTTTGCCCTGGAGAAGTTCGCAGGCGATCTGCTGCCGGTGATCGACAGCCTGGAACTCGCCCTGGCGCACTCCAGTGCTGAAGATGAGCACGTCAAGAAGATCCGCGAAGGTGTTGAACTGACCCTGAAGATGTTCCAGGACACCCTCAAGCGTTACAACCTCGAAGCCATCGATCCGCACGGCCAACCATTCAATGCCGAGCACCATCAGGCGATGGCCATGCAGGAGAGCGCTGAAGCAGAGCCCAACAGCGTGCTGAACGTGTTCCAGAAGGGTTACCTGCTCAACGGCCGCCTGCTGCGCCCTGCCATGGTAGTGGTCAGCAAGGCGCCGAGCGCCCCGCAACCTTCGATCGATGAAAAGGCTTGAAATCCGTCGGGGCATCCCCATCTAGGTGTCAAGCCTTCAAGTATTACTGCAGTTGGCCAACGTAGTCGCTGCTACCAAATTCAAGTTTCGGGAGAGTTAACATGGGTAAAATCATCGGTATCGACCTGGGGACCACCAACTCGTGCGTCTCCATTCTGGAAAACGGTAACGTCAAAGTCATCGAAAACGCCGAAGGTGCGCGTACCACCCCTTCGATCGTGGCCTACGCCAACGATGGCGAAATCCTGGTGGGTCAGTCGGCCAAGCGCCAGGCTGTCACCAACCCGCACAACACCCTGTTCGCAGTGAAGCGCCTGATTGGCCGCCGCTTCGAAGAAGACGTCGTGCAGAAAGACATCAAGCTGGTGCCGTACAAAATCGTCAAGGCGGGCAACGGTGACGCCTGGGTCGAGGCTGCTGGCAAGGAAATGGCTCCGCCGCAGATCAGCGCCGAAGTCCTGAAGAAAATGAAGAAGACCGCCGAAGACTACCTCGGTGAGCCTGTTACCGAAGCGGTCATCACTGTTCCGGCCTACTTCAACGACAGCCAGCGCCAGGCGACCAAAGACGCCGGCCGCATCGCTGGCCTGGACGTAAAACGTATCATCAACGAGCCGACTGCCGCTGCATTGGCGTATGGCATGGACAAGGCCAAGGGCGACCACACCGTCATCGTTTATGACCTGGGTGGTGGTACCTTCGACGTATCGGTCATCGAAATCGCCGAAGTCGACGGTGAGCACCAGTTCGAAGTGCTGGCCACCAACGGCGACACCTTCCTGGGTGGTGAAGACTTCGACATGCGCCTGATCGACTACCTCGTCGAGGAGTTCAAGAAAGAGTCCGGCATGGACCTGAAGAACGACCCTCTGGCTCTGCAGCGCCTGAAAGAAGCTGCGGAAAAGGCCAAGATCGAGCTGTCGTCCGCTCAGTCGACCGACGTCAACCTGCCGTACATCACTGCAGATGCGACCGGTCCGAAGCACCTGAACGTGAAGATTTCCCGCGCCAAGCTGGAGTCGCTGGTAGAAGACCTGGTCAACCGTACCATCGAGCCTTGCCGCATCGCGCTGAAAGACGCTGGCATTGACGTGAGCAAGATCGACGACGTGATCCTGGTCGGTGGCCAGACCCGTATGCCGCTGGTGCAGAAGTCCGTTGCCGACTTCTTCGGTAAAGAAGCACGCAAAGACGTCAACCCGGACGAAGCTGTCGCCATGGGTGCAGCCATTCAGGGCGCGGTTCTGGCCGGTGACGTCAAAGACGTACTGCTGCTGGACGTTAGCCCGCTGACCCTGGGTATCGAAACCATGGGCGGCGTGATGACCTCGCTGATCGAGAAGAACACCACCATCCCGACCAAGAAGTCGCAGGTGTTCTCGACTGCCGACGACAACCAGGGCGCCGTGACCATTCACGTGCTGCAGGGTGAGCGTAAGCAGGCTGCGCAGAACAAGTCGCTGGGCAAGTTCGACCTGGCTGACATTCCGCCAGCACCGCGTGGCGTTCCGCAAATCGAAGTGACATTCGACATCGACGCCAACGGCATCCTGCACGTCAGCGCCAAAGACAAGGCCACTGGCAAGTCGCAGTCGATCGTGATCAAGGCCAACTCCGGCCTGTCGGACGAAGAAATCGAGCGCATGGTGCGTGACGCCGAGGCAAACGCCGAGGAAGACCGCAAGTTCGAAGAGCTGGCCGCCGCCCGTAACCAGGGTGATGCGCTGGTGCACTCGACGCGCAAGATGGTCGCTGACGCCGGTGACAAGGTCACTGCCGAAGAGAAGGCTGCCATCGAGGCTGCCGTGGTTGCCCTGGAAGCCGCTGTCAAAGGCGACGACAAGGCTGCCATCGAAGCCAAGGTCGAAGAGCTGTCCAAGGTCTCGGCACCGGTCGCGCAGAAGATGTACGCCGACCAGGCTCAGCAGCCTGAAGGCGGCGCCCAGCAACAAGCCGAGCCGGAAGCCAAGCACGATGACGTGGTTGACGCCGAGTTCGAAGAAGTGAAAGGCGACGACAAGAAGTAATCGTTGCATGTTGTCGGCCAGCTCACCGGCGTTTGCGGGTGAGCTGGTAGGATGTCGCCGCGCGGGGGCTTGCTCCCGCGTTGGTGTGTCTGGAATACGAGAATTTTTACAGCATCTGTCAAAGCCTTCGGGCGGTGGCGGGTGCTGCGGCACAGCGCATAGCGCAGAGGTATGCCGAACGCCCCCAAGAGTGCAAATGACCTATGGCAAAGCGTGATTATTATGAGGTCCTGGGTGTCGAGCGCGGCGCCAGTGAAGGTGATCTCAAAAAGGCCTATCGCCGCCTGGCGATGAAGTTCCACCCCGACCGCAACCCGGGCGACAAGGAGTCGGAAGAGCAGTTCAAAGAGGCCAACGAGGCCTATGAAGTGCTGTCCGATGCCAGCAAGCGCGCGGCGTATGACCAGTACGGCCATGCCGGCGTCGACCCTAGCATGGGTGGCGGTGGTGCCGGCTTCGGTGGCGCCAACTTCTCCGATATTTTCGGTGATGTGTTCAGCGATTTCTTCGGTGGTGGTCGTGGCGGTTCGCGTGGCGGTGCCCAGCGTGGCAGCGACCTGCGCTATACCCTGGAGCTGAACCTGGAAGAAGCGGTGCGTGGCACCACGGTCAGTATCCGCGTTCCCACCCTGGTCAACTGCAAGCCGTGCGATGGCTCCGGTGCCAAGAAAGGTTCCACCCCGGCCACTTGCCCGACCTGTGGCGGTATCGGCCAGGTGCGCATGCAGCAAGGCTTCTTCTCGGTGCAGCAAACCTGCCCGCGCTGCCATGGCCAGGGCAAGATCATTACCGACCCATGCACCTCGTGCCATGGCGAAGGCCGTGTCGAGGAATACAAGACGTTGTCGGTCAAGGTGCCGGCAGGTGTCGATACCGGCGACCGCATTCGCCTGTCCGGCGAGGGCGAGGCGGGGACCCACGGCGGCCCTACCGGTGACCTGTATGTGGTCATCAACGTGCGTGAGCATGCGATCTTCCAGCGTGATGGCAAGCACCTGTACTGCGAAGTGCCGATCAGCTACACCGACGCTGCCTTGGGTGGCGAGCTGGAAGTGCCGACCCTTGACGGTCGCGTCAAGCTGAAGATCCCCGAAGGTACCCAGACCGGCAAGCAGTTCCGCCTGCGTGGCAAGGGTGTGGCGCCAGTGCGTGGTGGTGCGGCCGGTGACCTGCTGTGCCGCGTGGCAGTGGAAACCCCGGTCAACCTCAGCCGCCGCCAGCGCGAGCTGCTCGAGGAACTGCGGGATTCGCTCGAAGGCGACAGCTCCCATTCGCCCAAGGCCAGTGGCTGGTTCGAAGGCGTGAAGCGCTTCTTCGGCGATCTCTGAAAAGGACATGGCTATGCGACGTATTGCAGTGATGGGCGCGGCAGGGCGGATGGGCAAGACCCTCGTTGAAGCGGTGCAGCAAACCCCGGGTGCCGGGCTCACGGCGGCGATCGATCGTCCTGACAGTTCGCTCGTCGGGGCTGATGCCGGTGAGTTGGCGGCCCTCGGGCGGATCGGCGTGTTGCTGTCCGATGACCTGGCTAAGGTGGCTGACGAATTCGACGTGCTGATCGACTTCACGCACCCTTCGGTGACCCTGAAGAATTTGGCGTTCTGCCGCAAGCACGGCAAGGCGATGATCATCGGTACCACCGGTTTCACCGCTGAAGAGAAGCAGTTGCTGGTCGAGGCAGGCAAGGACATTCCTATTGTGTTCGCCGCCAACTTCAGCGTAGGCGTCAACCTCAGCCTCAAGTTGCTGGACATGGCGGCGCGGGTGCTGGGTGATGATGTCGACATCGAGATCATCGAGGCGCACCACCGGCACAAGGTCGATGCACCCTCGGGGACTGCGCTGCGGATGGGCGAAGTGGTCGCCAATGCGCTGGGGCGTGACCTGCAGGAAGTGGCGGTGTATGGCCGTGAAGGGCAGACCGGCGCGCGCGATCGCAAGACCATCGGCTTCGCTACTGTGCGTGCCGGCGATGTAGTGGGTGACCACACCGTGTTGTTCGCCGCTGAAGGCGAGCGCCTGGAAATCACCCACAAGGCCTCCAGCCGCATGACCTTCGCCAAGGGTGCGGTGCGTGCGGCGCTGTGGCTGGATGGGCGTGAGGCTGGCTTGTACGACATGCAGGATGTGCTGGAGCTGCGCTAAGCCGTTCAAGCAGTGTTGATTTCTTCGCGGGGCAAGCCCGCTCCCACAAGGACTCCACAATCCTCTGTGGGAGCGGGCTTGCCCCGCGAAGAATGCCCCGCCGATCCCTGTCTGTCGCAATCATGTGTTTTAGAGGCACATATACGGTAGACCCAAAACGCACTTTTCTGTAAGCTACAGCTTTAGTGTGTCCACTAAAAGCGCGCAGCGAATTGAATTCAGCACATAAAAGCGGGGTGACGTGTCCATACGTCACTCCGCTTTTTTGCAACCTGCGATCGCCCTTTCATGCTTGATTTACGGGAGGTCTTCTTGACAAAGCCAGCCATACTCGCCCTTGCCGACGGCAGTATTTTTCGCGGTGAAGCCATCGGTGCCGACGGTCAGACCGTTGGTGAGGTGGTGTTCAACACCGCTATGACCGGCTACCAGGAAATCCTTACAGACCCTTCCTACGCGCAGCAAATCGTTACCCTGACCTACCCGCACATTGGCAACACCGGCACTACCCCGGAAGACGCCGAGTCGAACCGTGTCTGGTCGGCTGGCCTGGTCATCCGTGACCTGCCGCTGCTGGCCAGCAACTGGCGTAACACCCAGTCGCTGCCCGACTACCTCAAGGCGAACAATGTCGTTGCCATCGCGGGTATCGACACCCGTCGTCTGACCCGTATCCTGCGTGAAAAGGGCGCTCAGAACGGTTGCATCCTTGCCGGTGACAACATCAGCGAAGAAGCCGCCATCGCCGCTGCCCGTGCCTTCCCGGGCCTGAAGGGCATGGACCTGGCCAAGGTCGTTTCCACCAAGGAGCGCTACGAGTGGCGCTCCAGCGTGTGGGAGCTGAAAACCGACAGCCACCCGACCCTGGACGCATCCGAACTGCCGTACCACGTGGTCGCCTTCGACTACGGCGTCAAGCTGAACATCCTGCGCATGCTGGTCGCCCGCGGTTGCCGCGTGACCGTGGTGCCTGCCCAGACCCCGGCCAGCGAAGTGCTCGCCCTCAACCCCGATGGCGTGTTCCTCTCCAACGGCCCAGGTGACCCCGAGCCATGCGACTACGCGATCCAGGCAATCAAGGAAATCCTTGAAACCGAGATCCCGGTATTCGGCATCTGCCTGGGCCACCAACTGCTGGCCCTGGCTTCCGGCGCCAAGACCTTGAAAATGGGCCACGGCCACCACGGTGCCAACCACCCGGTCCAGGACCTGGACACCGGCGTGGTCATGATCACCAGCCAGAACCACGGTTTCGCCGTGGACGAAGCCACCTTGCCGGGCAATGTCCGCGCCATCCACAAGTCGCTGTTCGACGGTACCCTGCAGGGTATCGAGCGTACCGACAAGAGCGCGTTCAGCTTCCAGGGCCACCCTGAAGCGAGCCCAGGCCCGACCGACGTCGCGCCCCTGTTCGATCGTTTCACCGATGCCATGGCCAAGCGCCGCTGAGCATCCTGCATCAAGGCCCCGGGCCGGCTTGCGCCGCGCCCGGAAGCGCCTGACCCAGATTGTTCAAGACGGCTTGCCGACTGACCCGCGGATTTGAGTGACAACCATGCCAAAACGTACAGACATCAAAAGCATCCTGATTCTCGGCGCTGGCCCGATCGTGATCGGCCAGGCCTGCGAATTCGACTACTCCGGCGCCCAGGCTTGCAAAGCCCTGCGCGAGGAAGGGTTCCGCGTCATCCTGGTGAACTCCAACCCTGCCACCATCATGACCGACCCGGCCATGGCCGACGCCACCTACATCGAGCCGATCAAATGGCAATCGGTGGCCAAGATCATCGAAAAAGAGCGCCCTGACGCGCTGTTGCCGACCATGGGCGGCCAGACCGCACTGAACTGCGCCCTGGACCTGGAGCGCCACGGCGTTCTGGAAAAGTTCGGCGTAGAGATGATCGGTGCCAACGCCGACACCATCGACAAAGCCGAAGACCGTTCGCGCTTCGACAAGGCGATGAAGGACATCGGCCTGGAGTGCCCGCGCTCCGGTATCGCCCACAGCATGGAAGAAGCCAACGCCGTCCTCGAGCGTCTGGGCTTCCCGTGCATCATCCGTCCGTCCTTCACCATGGGCGGCACCGGTGGTGGTATCGCCTACAACCGTGAAGAATTCGAAGAAATCTGCGCCCGTGGTCTGGACCTGTCGCCGACCAAGGAGCTGCTGATCGACGAATCGCTGATCGGCTGGAAGGAATACGAGATGGAGGTGGTCCGCGACAAGAAGGACAACTGCATCATCGTCTGCTCCATCGAGAACTTCGACCCGATGGGCGTGCACACCGGTGACTCGATCACCGTGGCGCCGGCACAGACCCTGACCGACAAGGAATACCAGATCATGCGCAACGCCTCGCTGGCGGTGCTGCGTGAAATCGGTGTCGAAACCGGCGGTTCCAACGTGCAGTTCGGTATCTGCCCGAACACTGGCCGCATGGTCGTGATCGAGATGAACCCGCGCGTTTCGCGTTCCTCGGCCCTGGCTTCGAAGGCCACCGGCTTCCCGATCGCCAAGATCGCCGCCAAGCTGGCCGTCGGCTACACCCTGGACGAGTTGCAGAACGACATCACCGGCGGTCGCACCCCGGCGTCCTTCGAGCCGTCGATCGACTACGTCGTCACCAAGCTGCCACGCTTCGCCTTCGAGAAATTCCCGAAAGCCGACGCCCGTCTGACCACCCAGATGAAGTCTGTGGGTGAAGTCATGGCCATCGGCCGTACCTTCCAGGAATCCCTGCAAAAGGCCCTGCGTGGCCTGGAAGTCGGTGCCTGTGGCCTGGACCCGAAAGTCGACCTGGCCAGCCCAGAAGCCAGCAGCATCCTCAAGCGCGAACTGACCGTTCCGGGCGCCGAGCGCATCTGGTACGTGGCTGATGCCATGCGTTCGGGCATGACGTGCGAAGAAATCTTCGCCCTGACCGGCATCGACATGTGGTTCCTGGTTCAGATGGAAGACCTGATCAAGGAAGAAGAGAAGGTCAAGACCCTGGCCCTGTCGGCCATCGACAAGGACCTGATGCTGCGCCTCAAGCGCAAAGGCTTCTCGGACCAGCGCCTTGCCAAGCTGCTCGGCATCACCGACAAGAACCTGCGTCGTCACCGCCACAAGCTGGAAGTGTTCCCGGTCTACAAGCGCGTCGACACCTGCGCCGCCGAGTTCGCCACTGACACCGCCTACCTGTACTCCACCTACGAGGAAGAGTGCGAGGCCAACCCGTCGACCCGCGACAAGATCATGATCCTCGGTGGTGGCCCTAACCGTATCGGCCAAGGCATCGAGTTCGACTACTGCTGCGTACACGCGGCACTGGCGCTGCGTGAAGACGGTTACGAGACCATCATGGTCAACTGCAACCCGGAAACCGTTTCCACCGACTACGACACCTCCGACCGTCTGTACTTCGAGCCGCTGACCCTGGAAGACGTGCTGGAAGTCTGCCGCGTCGAGAAGCCCAAGGGCGTGATCGTTCACTACGGCGGCCAGACTCCGCTGAAACTGGCACGCGCCCTGGAAGAAGCCGGCGTACCGATCATCGGTACCAGCCCGGACGCCATTGACCGCGCCGAAGACCGCGAGCGCTTCCAGCAGATGGTTCAGCGCCTGAACCTGCTGCAGCCGCCAAACGCTACCGTGCGCAGCGAAGACGAGGCCATCCGTGCCGCTGGCGGTATCGGTTACCCACTGGTCGTGCGCCCATCGTACGTACTGGGCGGCCGCGCCATGGAGATCGTCTACGAACTGGACGAGCTCAAGCGCTACCTGCGTGAAGCGGTACAGGTGTCCAACGACAGCCCGGTGCTGCTCGACCACTTCCTCAACTGCGCCATCGAGATGGACGTGGATGCGGTCTGCGACGGCACCGACGTGGTGATCGGCGCCATCATGCAGCACATCGAGCAGGCCGGCGTTCACTCCGGTGACTCGGCGTGCTCGCTGCCGCCGTACTCGCTGAGCAAGCAAGTGCAGGACGAAGTCCGCGAGCAGGTGCGCAAGATGGCCCTGGAACTGGGCGTTGTCGGCTTGATGAACGTGCAGCTGGCCTTGCAGGGCGACAAGATCTACGTGATCGAAGTCAACCCGCGCGCCTCGCGTACCGTGCCGTTCGTCTCCAAGTGCATCGGCACTTCGCTGGCGATGATCGCGGCGCGCGTCATGGCTGGCAAAACCCTGAAAGAACTGGGCTTCACCGAAGAAATCATCCCGAACTTCTACAGCGTCAAGGAAGCCGTCTTCCCGTTCGCCAAGTTCCCAGGGGTTGACCCGATCCTCGGCCCTGAGATGAAATCGACCGGTGAAGTCATGGGTGTCGGCGACAGCTTCGGTGAAGCGTTCGCCAAGGCCCAGATGGGTGCCAGCGAAGTGCTGCCAACCGGCGGTACCGCATTCATCAGCGTGCGTGACGACGACAAGCCACAGGTGGCTGGCGTTGCCCGTGACCTGATCGCCCTGGGCTTCGAAGTGGTTGCTACTGCAGGTACCGCCAAGGTTATCGAAGCGGCTGGCCTGAAAGTGCGCCGCGTGAACAAAGTGACCGAGGGTCGCCCACACGTGGTCGACATGATCAAGAACGACGAAGTGTCGCTGATCATCAACACCACCGAAGGCCGCCAGTCGATCGCCGATTCCTACTCGATTCGTCGCAATGCGCTGCAGCACAAGATTTACTGCACAACCACCATTGCGGCTGGTGAAGCCATCTGCGAAGCGCTGAAATTCGGCCCTGAAAAGACCGTTCGTCGCTTGCAGGATTTGCATGCAGGACTCAAAGCATGAGCATTACCAAGTACCCGATGACCGTCCAGGGCGCTCGCGCCCTGGAAGAGGAGCACCTGTTCCTGAGCAAGACCGAGCGCCCGCGCCTGAGCCAGGCGATCGGTGAAGCACGCGAGCTGGGCGACCTCAAGGAAAACGCCGAATACCATGCCGCCCGTGAAGAGCAGGGCATGGTCGAAGCGCGTATCCGCGATATCGAAGGCCGTCTGCAAAACTCGGTAGTGATCGATGTGACCACTATCCCTCACACCGGCAAGGTGATCTTCGGCACCACCGTGGTGCTGGCCAACACCGAAACCGATGACGAGGTGACCTACCAGATCGTCGGCGAGGACGAAGCCGACGTGAAGCAGGGCAAGCTTTCGAGCAGCGCACCAATCGCCCGCGCCATCATCGGCAAGGAAGAAGGTGATACTGTCGTCGTCAAGACGCCGAGCGGCACGGTCGAGTACGAGATTGTCGAAGTCAAGCACATCTGATCGGCGCCTGCGGGCGCCATCCCTCGAGGGCATCCTCTGGCAACTGGCCCAGGTTTTCTGGGTCGGTGGCTTGTGGGTGTTTCACGTGGGGCTGGTGCCTGCGCTCAAGGTCAGTGGCCTGGCGCCGCTGCTGGTGCAGGACATCGCAGGGCAGATCGACCGCTGGTTGATCGGCGTGGCGTTGCTTGGCTTGTTGACCCAGCTGGCAGTGCTGGCGAGGGTGGACGGCCTGGCGGCCTGGTGGCGGCAGTTCCGTGGCCAGATGCTGTTGCTCGGCTTTGGTGCCTGCGTAGGGTATTACACCTTGCGCTACGGTATTTCCGTGGGCGAGCGCTGGCAGATGTTCTGCTTCCTGGTGCTGGGCTTTTCCGGCATCGTGCTGGTGGCCCAGCCGGTCCCGGTCAGGGCGCGTTCACCGCGCCACTGATCGGAGCTACCGTTACTTGTAACGGTGGATGTTGGACAGCTGCTTGTTCGGCTGTGGGTTCTTGCGGTAGATCAGGGCTTTCTTGCCAATGGTCTGCACCAGTTCGGCACGGCCGGCCTTGCACAGCTCGGCGATGGTTTCGGCACGTTCCTCGCGGTCTTCCGAACGAATCTCGACCTTGATCAGTTCATGGTCGGCCAGCGCGCGTTCCAGTTCGGCGATGACGCCTTCATTCAAACCGTTGCCAGCAACGATCAGGACCGGCTTCAGGTCATGACCAATGGACTTGTATTGCTTCTTCTGCTCGTTATTGAGCGGCATAATCTGACCCTTTCCGTCTGATTCTGTAAAATTGACCGGCATTTTACCCGAGGGCCACCGGCTCCGCCCAGTCAATCACGACGCATATCATCGAGGTGCCCCGTGGTACAACGTTCCAAAAGCAGCGCAAACTGGCTGCGAGAGCATTTCAACGATCCTTTTGTGAAGCAGGCGCAGAAGGATGGCTACCGCTCACGCGCGAGCTACAAACTGCTGGAGATTCAGGAAAAGGACCGCCTGATTCGCCCTGGCATGAGCGTGATCGACCTGGGCGCAGCGCCTGGGGGCTGGTCGCAGGTGACCAGTCGTCTGATTGGTGGCCAAGGTCGACTGATCGCTTCCGACATCCTGGAAATGGACTCGATCCCTGATGTTACCTTCATTCAAGGCGACTTCACCCAGGACGAAGTGCTGCAGCAGATCCTCCAGGCGGTCGGTGATTCGCACGTAGACCTTGTGATTTCCGACATGGCCCCCAATATGAGTGGTACGCCTGCGGTGGACATGCCGCGTGCCATGTTCCTCTGCGAGCTGGCTCTGGATCTGGCGACCCGCGTGCTCAAGCCCGGCGGGGACTTCCTGATCAAGATTTTCCAGGGCGAGGGTTTCGATGTGTACCTCAAGGACGTGCGTAGCAAGTTCGACAAGGTACAGATGCGCAAGCCATCGTCTTCGCGGGATCGTTCCCGTGAACAGTATCTGCTGGCCAAGGGATTCAAAGGGGCATGAGGCGTGTTGCGGGGTGGCTGATAGTTAATTCCAATCGGCCAGCCCGTCTGGATCGTCCGAACTTCGTGTAGTCTAGGTTTCACAAAGGGTTACAGACGGTGCCTGCGGATGCGTAGGTAATGTAGTAAGTTAGGGCGATGAATATCATGCGAGGCACGGCTGCGTCGTGCGCCGGCCTCAGAGGGTAGCGAATTGAACGACATGGCAAAGAATCTGATCCTGTGGTTGATCATCGCAGCTGTCCTGGTGACAGTGATGAACAACTTCTCCAGCCCTAACGAGCCGCAGACCCTCAACTACTCCGACTTCATCCAGCAGGTCAAGGATGGCAAGGTCGAGCGTGTGACCGTCGACGGCTACATCATTACCGGCAAGCGCGCCGACGGTGACAACTTCAAGACCGTGCGCCCGGCCATTACCGACAATGGCCTGATCGGCGACCTGGTCGACAACCACGTCGTGGTCGAAGGCAAGCAGCCTGAGCAGCAGAGCATCTGGACCCAGCTGTTGGTCGCGAGCTTCCCGATTCTGGTGATCATTGCCGTATTCATGTTCTTCATGCGCCAGATGCAAGGTGGTGCGGGGGGCAAGGGCGGCCCGATGAGCTTCGGCAAGAGCAAGGCGCGCCTGCTGTCCGAAGACCAGGTCAAGACTACCCTGGCTGACGTCGCTGGCTGCGACGAGGCCAAGGAAGAGGTCGGCGAGCTGGTCGAGTTCCTGCGTGACCCGGGCAAGTTCCAGCGCCTGGGTGGCCGCATTCCACGTGGTGTGTTGATGGTCGGCCCGCCAGGTACCGGTAAGACCCTGCTGGCCAAGGCCATTGCCGGCGAAGCCAAGGTGCCGTTCTTCACCATTTCCGGCTCTGACTTCGTCGAAATGTTCGTCGGCGTGGGCGCGAGCCGCGTGCGTGACATGTTCGAGCAGGCCAAGAAGCACGCACCGTGCATTATCTTCATCGACGAAATCGACGCCGTTGGTCGCCACCGTGGCGCCGGCATGGGCGGTGGTCACGACGAGCGCGAGCAGACCCTCAACCAGTTGCTGGTGGAGATGGATGGTTTTGAAATGAACGATGGCATCATCGTCATTGCAGCGACCAACCGTCCGGACGTCCTCGACCCAGCACTGCTGCGCCCGGGCCGCTTCGACCGTCAGGTCGTGGTTGGCTTGCCGGATATCCGCGGCCGTGAGCAGATCCTCAAAGTGCACATGCGCAAGGTGCCGATCGGCGATAACGTCAACCCGGCGGTCATTGCTCGTGGCACCCCTGGCTTCTCTGGTGCCGACCTGGCCAACCTGGTCAACGAGGCTTCGCTGTTCGCTGCGCGCTCCAACAAGCGCCTGGTCGAAATGAAAGAGTTCGAGCTGGCCAAAGACAAGATCATGATGGGCGCCGAGCGCAAGACCATGGTCATGTCCGAGAAAGAAAAACAGAACACTGCCTATCACGAGGCAGGCCACGCCATCGTTGGTCGCCTGGTGCCGGAGCACGATCCGGTCTACAAGGTGTCCATCATTCCTCGTGGTCGCGCCCTGGGCGTCACTATGTTCTTGCCAGAGGAAGACCGTTACAGCCTGTCCAAGCGCGCCCTGATCAGCCAGATCTGCTCGCTGTATGGCGGCCGTATCGCCGAGGAAATGACCCTGGGCTTCGATGGCGTTACCACCGGTGCGTCCAACGACATCATGCGCGCCAGCCAGATTGCACGGAACATGGTGACCAAGTGGGGCCTGTCCGAAAAACTCGGCCCACTGATGTATGCCGAAGAAGAGGGCGAGGTGTTCCTCGGCCGTAGCGCCGGCAGCCAGCACGCCAGTGTTTCGGGCGAGACTGCCAAGCTGATCGACTCCGAAGTACGCAGCATCATCGACCAGTGCTATGCCACTGCCAAGCAGCTGCTGACCGACAACCGCGACAAGCTGGACGCCATGGCCGAAGCGCTGATGAAGTACGAGACCATCGACGCTGACCAGATCGACGACATCATGTCTGGTCGTACCCCGCGCGAACCCCGTGACTGGGACGACGACAAGACCTCGGGCACTCCGGCTGCCCAGAATGATCGTCCGGAATCGCCGATTGGCGGCCCCGCGGCTCAACACTAAGGGCATCTATGAGCTCGAAGCTGTACCCGACCCGGTTGCCTTGCGGCAACCGGGTTCTTGATTTGTCCCGTACCCATGTCATGGGTATCCTCAATATCACCCCTGATTCGTTCTCCGACGGCGGGCGCTTCACCCAGCGTGACGAAGCGTTGCGCCATGCCGAGGCGATGGTCGCGGCCGGTGCCACACTGATCGACATCGGTGGCGAATCGACGCGCCCGGGTGCGCGCGCTGTATCCGTCACCGAAGAGCTCGAGCGGGTGGCCCCGATGGTCGAGGCCATCAACAGCCGTCTCGACGTCGTCATCTCTGTCGATACCTCTACCCCAGCCGTCATTCGCGAGGCCGCGCGCCTGGGTGCCGGCCTGATCAACGATGTCCGTGCACTGGAGCGCGATGGCGCCCTGGATGCTGCAGCGGATACGGGGTTGCCGGTGTGCCTGATGCACATGCGTGGCGAGCCGGGGAACATGCAGGACAACCCGCATTACGAGGATGTGACCGCCGATGTAACGCGCTATCTTGAGCAGCGAATGGCTGCTTGCGCAGCGGTGGGCATCGGTGCCGAGCGGGTCATTCTTGACCCGGGTTTCGGGTTCGCCAAGACACTGGCGCACAACCTCAGCCTGTTCAAACACATGGAAGCGCTCTATCGCCTCGGGCGTCCGTTGTTGGTGGGCGTTTCACGCAAGAGCATGATCGGCCTGGCGCTGGATCGCCCGGTCGGCGAGCGACTGTACGGCAGCCTGGCGCTGGCGGCGTTGGCCATGACCAAGGGCGCCAGCATTCTGCGCGTCCACGATGTGGCCGAGACTGTCGATGTCGTGCGCATGATTGCTGCGGTGCAAGGCGCCGAATAAGAACACTGGAGTTTCTATGAGCAGAAAATATTTTGGTACCGACGGCATCCGTGGCCGTGTCGGCGAATACCCGATCACTCCTGACTTCATGCTCAAGCTGGGCTGGGCGGCGGGCATGGCCTTCCGCAAGCAAGGCAATTGCCGCGTGCTGGTGGGCAAAGACACGCGCATCTCCGGTTACATGTTCGAGTCTGCACTGGAGGCCGGGCTGTCCGCAGCAGGTGCCGACGTCATGTTGCTTGGCCCGATGCCCACGCCCGCCATCGCTTACCTTACCCGCACGTTCCATGCCGAGGCGGGTATCGTCATCAGTGCCTCGCACAATCCGCACGATGACAACGGTATCAAGTTTTTCTCGGGCCAGGGCACCAAGCTGCCGGACGAAGTCGAGCTGATGATCGAAGAGTTGCTTGATCAGCCCATGACGGTGGTCGACTCGAGCAAGCTGGGCAAGGTGTCGCGTATCAACGACGCTGCAGGCCGCTACATCGAGTTCTGCAAGAGCAGCGTGCCCAGCAGCACCAGCTTTGAGGGCCTCAAGCTGGTGATCGACTGTGCCCACGGTGCTACGTACAAGGTCGCGCCGAGCGTGTTCCGTGAGTTGGGTGTCGACGTGACCGTGCTGCATGCACAGCCCGACGGGCTGAATATCAACGAAAACTGCGGTTCGACCCATATTGAGTCGCTGCAGGCCGCAGTACTGGTTGGCCATGCCGATCTGGGCATCGCTTTCGACGGTGATGGCGACCGTGTGCTGATGGTGGACCATACCGGTGCCATCGTCGACGGTGACGAATTGCTGTTCATCATCGCCCGCGACATGCACGAGCGAGGCAAGCTGCAGGGCGGTGTGGTCGGTACCTTGATGAGCAACCTGGGCCTGGAGCTGGCGCTCAAGGACCTGGATATCCCGTTCGTGCGGGCCAAGGTCGGCGACCGTTACGTGATGGCAGAGCTGCTTGAGCGCGAGTGGCTGGTCGGTGGCGAGAACTCTGGCCACGTGGTGTGCTGCAACCATACCACTACCGGTGATGCGATCATTGCCGCACTGCAGGTGCTGATGGCACTCAAGCGCCGCGGCGAGACGCTGGCACAGGCCCGCCAGGCCCTGCGCAAGTGCCCCCAGGTGTTGATCAACGTGCGCTTCGGTGCAAGCAAGGTCGACCCTCTGGAGCACCCTGCGGTC
This sequence comes from Pseudomonas sp. NBRC 111131, assembly GCF_001320525.1. Classification (NCBI taxonomy): domain Bacteria; kingdom Pseudomonadati; phylum Pseudomonadota; class Gammaproteobacteria; order Pseudomonadales; family Pseudomonadaceae; genus Pseudomonas; species Pseudomonas sp. NBRC 111131. Next base: position 201,277 of record NZ_BCBH01000007.1, read on the forward strand.
AAGGAGGCCAGCGCCAAGGTGACCGAGGACATGGCAGGGCGCGGGCGTGTGCTGTTGCGCAAATCCGGTACCGAGCCGTTGGTCCGGGTGATGGTCGAAGGTGACGACGAGCACCAGGTGCGCACCCACGCCGAAGCCTTGGCCAAGCTGGTCAAAGAAGTTTGTGTCTGAAAGAGGCTTGCCAGCGCAGATCGGGTTGGGTAAGATCTGCGCCCACTTTGACCGACGAGGTAAAGCATGCGTCGCCCCATGGTAGCTGGTAACTGGAAGATGCACGGTACCCGCGCCAGCGTCGCTGAGCTGACTCAGGGCTTGGGCACAATGCTCATTCCCGAAGGTATCGAAGTCGCGGTATTCCCACCGGCCTTGTTCATCAATGAAGTCATTGATGGCCTGAAGGGCAAGGGAATCATCGTTGGAGCACAGAATTCTGCAGTACAACCCGAACAGGGTGCGCTGACCGGTGAAGTTGCACCGAGTCAGTTGGCTGAAGCAGGTTGCAAGTTGGTATTGATTGGCCATTCCGAGCGTCGCCAGATTATCGGCGAAAGTGAAGAAGTGCTGAATCGCAAGTTTGCAGCTGCTCAGAAAAGTGGTTTGACGCCGGTGCTCTGCATAGGGGAAACTCTTGAAGAGCGTGAGGCAGGCAAGACGCTTGAAGTTGTTGGGCGTCAACTAAGCAGTGTTATCGACGCGTTCGGTATTACCGCTTTTGCCAATGCAGTAGTTGCCTATGAGCCTGTCTGGGCCATCGGTACAGGTTTGACGGCCTCGCCGCAACAAGCTCAGGATGTGCATGCTGCCATCCGCAAGCAGTTGGCAGCGATGGACGCCGAAGTTGCAGAAAACGTGCAGCTTCTCTACGGCGGTAGCGTGAAGGCGGCCAATGCGGCCGAACTGTTCGGCATGCCGGATATTGATGGGGGGCTCATTGGTGGAGCATCCCTGAACGCAGACGAATTCGGTGCAATTTGTCGCGCCGCAGGAAACTGAACAAATGCTGGAAACAGTCATCGTTGTTTTTCATCTGTTGGCAGCGCTGTCGCTAGTAGTGCTGGTTCTGTTGCAACAGGGTAAAGGTGCGGAAGCAGGTGCATCTTTCGGCGCAGGTGCTTCAAATACTGTGTTCGGAAGCCAAGGTTCTGCTACCTTCCTAAGTAAATTTACTGCTATACTTGCTGCCACTTTCTTTTTGACAGCACTTGGGTTAGGATACTTCGCCAAGCAACAAGCTCACCAGCTGAGCCAGGCGGGTCTTCCGGATCCGGCGGTGTTGGAAGTTAAAGAGCCAAAGCCGGCAGTAAATGATGATGTACCGGTGCTCCAGGAGCAGAAGAGCGAAACCACCCCTAAAGGTGATGTACCTCCTCCAGCCGAAGAGCAGAAGTAACGGGTTTCAAGATGTAGTATTGCCGAGGTGGTGGAATTGGTAGACACGCAACCTTGAGGTGGTTGTGCCCATAGGGTGTAGGGGTTCGAGTCCCCTTCTCGGTACCAATTAAAGCTTGAGAGCCCGCTTTAGCGGGCTTTCTTGCAGGTGGAGGTTGGATTGACCCAGCAACGGGTTCGGTCTTATACTTTCGCCCCAGCTTTGTCGCGGGGTGGAGCAGCTTGGTAGCTCGTCGGGCTCATAACCCGAAGGTCGTTGGTTCAAATCCAGCCCCCGCAACCAGCTTCAGCGGAGCCCCTTTTCAGGGGCTTTTTGCTAGCCGAACAGTTTACGGCGTCGTTGTCCTACGGCGCTTTCAGGGATGGGCGCTTCGCCCATTTTTTATTTGCACAGCATGCACGAGGGGGTTCAGGTGTCGAGCAAGCTAGAACAGTTGCAGGCCTTGTTGGCCCCGGTTGTCGAGGGTCTGGGCTATCAATGCTGGGGGATCGAGTACGTTTCCCAGGGTAAGCATTCGGTATTGCGCATCTACATCGACAAGGAAGGCGGCATTCTGGTGGACGACTGCGAATCGGTCAGCCGCCAAGCCAGCGCCATCCTCGATGTGGAAGATCCGATCAGCAGTGAATATACCCTTGAGGTGTCCTCTCCTGGCATGGATCGCCCGCTGTTCACACTGGAACAGTTTGCCTCGCATGCCGGCGAACAAGTGAAGATCAAGCTGCGTACACCCTTTGAGGGGCGTCGTAACTTCCAGGGCCTTCTCCGCGGTGTGGAGGAGCAGGATGTGGTGGTCCAGGTGGACAGTCACGAGTTCCTGTTGCCGATCGACTCGATCGACAAGGCCAATATTATTCCCAGTTTTGACTGAGACGTGCCGGGCCCGGCGGACTATCCGGGCCCAATGGCTTGCGCAAGGCGAGGCGTACGATGAGCAAAGAAGTACTGCTGGTTGTTGAATCGGTATCCAACGAAAAAGGTGTACCGCCCGGCGTCATTTTCGAAGCGCTGGAAGTGGCCCTGGCTACTGCAACCAAAAAACGTTTTGAGGACGAAGTCGACCTGCGTGTGGAAATCAACCGCCACACCGGTAGCTATGAGACCTTCCGTCGCTGGACCGTGGTCGATGAGGCCGATCTGGACGATCCGGCCATCGAGACCTGGCTGGCCAAGATTCACGAGACCCACCCTGATGCCAAGGTAGGTGACGTGATCGAAGAGAAGATCGAGTCCATCGAATTCGGTCGTATTGCCGCCCAGACCGCCAAGCAGGTCATCGTGCAGAAGGTCCGCGAGGCCGAGCGCGCCCAGGTGGTGGATGCCTACCGCGAACGCGTGGGCGAGATCATCTCGGGGACTGTGAAAAAGGTCACCCGCGACAACGTCATCGTCGACCTGGGCAACAACGCGGAAGCGCTGCTGGCCCGTGAAGACATCATTCCGCGTGAGACCTTCCGGGTTGGCGTGCGCTTGCGTGCGCTGCTCAAGGAAATCCGCACCGAGAACCGCGGCCCTCAGCTGATCCTGTCGCGCACTGCGCCGCAGATGCTGATCGAGCTGTTCCGTATCGAGGTGCCGGAAATCGCCGAAGGCCTTATCGAAGTCATGGCCGCGTCCCGTGATCCGGGTTCGCGTGCCAAGATCGCCGTCCGCTCCAAGGACAAGCGCATCGACCCGCAAGGTGCCTGTATCGGCATGCGCGGTTCGCGTGTCCAGGCCGTATCCGGCGAGCTGGGTGGTGAGCGTGTGGATATCGTCCTGTGGGACGAGAACCCGGCGCAATTTGTCATCAACGCCATGTCGCCGGCTGAAGTCGCGGCGATCATCGTTGATGAAGATGCCCATGCCATGGACATCGCCGTTGCCGAGGACAACCTGGCCCAGGCCATTGGCCGTGGTGGTCAGAACGTTCGCCTGGCCAGTCAGTTGACCGGCTGGACCCTGAACGTGATGACCGAAAAGGATATCCAGGCCAAGCAGCAGGCTGAAACCGGTGACATCCTGCGCAACTTCATCGAGGAACTGGAAGTCGACGAGGAGCTGGCCCAAGTGCTGGTCGACGAAGGCTTTACCAGCCTCGAAGAAATTGCCTACGTACCGTTGGAAGAAATGCTCAACATCGATGGCTTTGACGAGGATATCGTCAATGAGCTCCGCGCTCGAGCCAAGGACCGTTTGTTGACCAAGGCCATCGCTACCGAAGAAAAACTGGCAGACGCCCATCCGGCCGAAGACCTGCTCTCCCTTGAGGGCATGGACAAGGACCTGGCGGCGGAACTGGCGGTGCGCGGCGTGGTTAACCGCGAAGACCTGGCCGAGCAGTCGATTGACGACCTGCTCGACATCGACGGCATCGACGAAGAGCGTGCCGGCAAGTTGATCATGGCCGCCCGAGCCCACTGGTTCGAGTAATTAGGCGCGGCCTGAGGAGAGAAGTGCATGACGCAAGTCACGGTGAAAGAACTGGCCCAAGAGGTCGAGGCACCGGTAGAGCGCCTGCTGCAGCAGATGCGTGAGGCAGGTCTGCCGCACACCGACGCCGGTCAGGTAGTGACCGACAATGAGAAGCAGACTCTGCTGACCCATTTGAAGAGCAGCCACAAGAGCAAGGCGGAAGAGCCGCGCAAGATTACCTTGCAGCGCAAGACCACCAGCACCCTGCGTGTCGCCGGTAGCAAGAGCATCAGCGTAGAAGTACGCAAGAAGAAAGTATTCGTGCAGCGCAGCCCGGAAGAGATCCAGGCCGAGCAGAAGCGCGAGCAGGAAGAGCGCCGCGCGGCTGAAAACGCCGCTCGCGAGAAGGTCGAGGCCGAGGTTCGCCAGCGTAACGAAGAGCAGGCCCGTCGCCAGGCTGCCGAAACGGCCACTGCTGCGCCTGCAACGGCTGCCAAGGCAGAGCCGGCACCTGCCGCTGCCCCGGCACCGGTAGTCGCCGACGCTCCGGCGTCCGAAGACGCCGCTGCCCGTGCTGCCGAGCGCAAGAAGGACGAGACTCGCCGCAACGAAAGCCGCACTCGCGATGACGACCGTCGTCGTGGCGAGGCGCCGCGTGTGTCGATCAAGGTCAAGGTCAAGGAGAAGGAAAAGGCTCCGACGCCGCGTGCCGCTCCGCGCACCACCGACGAAGAGAGCGATGGCGCTCGCCGTGGTCGTGGTGGCAAGGGCAAGCTGAAGAAGCGCAACCAGCATGGCTTCCAGAACCCGACCGGTCCTGTCATCCGTGACGTGACCATCGGCGAGACCATCACCGTCTCGGAGCTTGCACAGCAGATGTCGGTCAAGGCCGCCGAAGTCGTCAAGTTCATGTTCAAGCTGGGTACCCCGGTCACCATCAACCAGGTGCTCGACCAGGAAACCGCTCAGCTGATCGCAGAAGAACTGGGCCACAAGGTGACCTTGGTCAGCGACACTGCCCTGGAAGACTCCCTGGCCGAGTCGTTGAAGTTCGAAGGCCAAACCGAATCGCGTGCCCCGGTCGTTACCGTAATGGGCCACGTTGACCACGGTAAGACCTCGCTGCTCGACTACATCCGTCGTGCCAAGGTTGCTGCTGGCGAAGCCGGTGGTATTACCCAGCACATCGGTGCCTACCACGTGGAAACCGACCGCGGCATGGTCACCTTCCTCGATACCCCAGGCCACGCCGCGTTCACCGCAATGCGTGCCCGTGGTGCCAAGGCTACCGACATCGTCATCCTGGTGGTGGCAGCGGACGACGGTGTGATGCCGCAGACCCGCGAAGCCGTCCAGCATGCCAAGGCAGCCGGTGTTCCACTGGTTGTTGCAGTGAACAAGATCGACAAGCCGGGTGCCGACCTCGATCGCATCCGTAACGAACTGGCTGTCGAAGGTGTGACCTCCGAGGACTGGGGTGGTGACACGCCGTTCGTCAAGGTTTCGGCGAAGATGGGTACCGGTGTCGACGAACTGCTCGAAGCCGTGTTGCTGCAAGCCGAGATCCTCGAGCTGACCGCTACCCCGACCGCTCCAGGTCGTGGTGTCGTGGTCGAATCGCGCCTCGACAAGGGCCGCGGCCCGGTAGCCACCATCCTGGTTCAGGACGGTACCCTGCGTCAGGGCGACATGGTCCTGTGCGGCTCCAACTACGGCCGTGTTCGCGCCATGCTCGACGAGAACGGCAAGCCTGTGAAGGAAGCTGGCCCGTCGATCCCGGTCGAGATCCTTGGCCTGGACGGCACGCCGGAAGCCGGTGACGAGCTGTCCGTGGTTGCTGACGAGAAGAAAGCCCGCGAAGTTGCACTGTTCCGTCAGGGCAAGTACCGCGAGGTCAAGCTGGCCCGTGCTCACGCCGGCAAGCTGGAAAACATCTTCGAGACCATGGGTCAGGAAGAGAAGAAGACCCTCAACATCGTCCTCAAGACCGACGTGCGTGGTTCCCTGGAAGCACTGCAGGGTTCGCTCGGCGGCTTGGGCAACGACGAAGTTCAGGTTCGTGTGATCGGTGGCGGCGTCGGTGGTATCACCGAGAGCGATGCCAACCTGGCGCTGGCGTCCAACGCGGTGCTGTTCGGCTTCAACGTGCGTGCCGATGCCGGTGCGCGCAAGATCGTCGAGCAGGAAGGTCTGGATATGCGTTACTACAACGTGATCTACGACATCATCGAAGACGTCAAGAAGGCCCTGACCGGCATGCTGGGCAGCGATGTTCGCGAGAACATCCTGGGCGTCGCCGAAGTACGTGACGTGTTCCGTTCGCCGAAGTTCGGCGCCATCGCTGGCTGTATGGTCATCGAGGGTACCGTGTACCGCAACCGTCCGATCCGCGTACTGCGCGAAGACGTTGTGATCTTCGAAGGCGAGCTGGAGTCGCTGCGTCGCTTCAAGGACGACGCTGCCGAAGTGCGTTCGGGCATGGAGTGCGGTATTGGCGTCAAGAGCTACAACGACGTCAAGGTCGGCGACAAGATCGAAGTCTTCGAGAAAGTCCAGGTTGCTCGTACCCTTTAATGGGCGAGCATGGCGCCAGCCCCCGTCCCAGGGCGGTGGCAGCGCCTCTGTAGGTAGCGCCCGGTCAGGCTTCAGCCTGACCGGGCGTTTGCCGCTTTACGTTACAGGTAGCAAAAATGGCCAAAGAATACAGCCGTACCCAACGTATCGGTGATCAGATGCAGCGCGAGCTGGCTGAACTGATCCGCCGTGAAGTCAAGGATCCACGCGTCGGTCTGGTGACCATCACCGCCGTGGACGTCAGCCGCGACCTGGGGCATGCCAAGGTTTTCATCACCGTCATGGGTGAAGAAACCCCGGACGCGGTGCAGCAGTCGCTCAAGGCGCTGAACAGCGCCGCCAGTTTCCTGCGCCTGCACCTGGGCCGCTCGATGCAGCTGCGCAGCGTGCCGCAACTGCACTTCCACTTCGATGAAAGCGTCAGCCGTGGTGTACACCTGTCGGCGCTGATCGAGCGTGCGGTGGCCGAAGACCGCCTGCACAAGGACGCCGACGAGCTGGACACCAAGGAGTAAGCGGTGGCCCAGGTCAAACGTATCCGCCGCAATGTCAGCGGCATCATCCTGCTCGACAAGCCGTTGGGGTTCACCTCCAACGCTGCATTGCAGAAAGTGCGCTGGTTGCTCAATGCCGAGAAGGCCGGCCACACCGGCAGCCTCGACCCCTTGGCCACTGGCGTGCTGCCGTTGTGCTTTGGCGAGGCGACCAAGTTTTCGCAGTACCTGCTCGATTCCGACAAGGGCTACGAAACGGTCATGCAGCTGGGGCAGACTACCAACACTGCCGACGCTGAAGGCGAAGTCCTGCAAACGCGGGAGGTGACCGTTGGTCGTGCCGATATCGAGGCACTGCTGCCTCGTTTTCGCGGCCCGATCAGCCAGATACCGCCCATGTACTCGGCCCTCAAGCGTGACGGTCAGCCGCTTTACAAACTGGCACGTGCAGGAGAGGTAGTGGAGCGCGAGGCGCGTTCTGTTACTATTGGCCGCTTGGAGTTGCTCGAGTGCGAAGGCACCCGTGCACGGCTGAGCGTAGGATGCAGCAAAGGCACCTATATCCGCACCCTGGTGGAGGATATCGGTGAGGCCCTTGGCTGCGGCGCCTATGTTGCCGAGCTGCGCAGGACCCACGCGGGGCCCTTCGAGCTGGCCCAGACCGTGACCCTCGAGGAACTCGAACAGGCACACGCCGAAGGTGGCAACGAAGCGCTCGACCGCTTCCTCATGCCTGCCGACAGTGGTCTGCAGGACTGGCCGCTGGTTGGCCTGTCCGAACACAGCGCTTTCTACTGGCTGCATGGTCAGGCAGTACGTGCGCCGGACGCGCCGCAATTTGGCATGGTCCGGGTACAGGATCACAATGGTCGCTTCATCGGTATCGGTGAAGTGAGCGAAGACGGGCGCATTGCGCCGCGTCGACTGATTCGGTCGGAATGATCGAAACCACGGGTCAAGGCTTCGGCTGCGGCCCGCGGACACAAGGGTGGCTGTCAGTAGGCACGGTCACACCTTTTTTATTAATACAGGGATTTGTCCCTGGCCTATTGGACCCGTTCGCGGGTTCCGTTATCAGGAGAAGCCTCATGGCCCTCAGCGTTGAAGAAAAAGCTCAAATCGTTACCGACTTCCAGCAAGCCGCTGGCGACACTGGTAGCCCGGAAGTTCAGGTCGCTCTGCTGACCGCGAACATCAACAAGCTGCAAGGCCACTTCAAGGCCAACGGTAAAGACCACCACTCGCGTCGTGGCCTGATCCGTATGGTTAACCAGCGTCGCAAGCTGCTGGACTACCTGAAGGGCAAAGACACCACTCGTTACAGCGCCCTGATCGGTCGCCTGGGCCTGCGTCGCTAATAGCGGCCTGGTCAGTGGTGTGCATGGCGTGTTGCATGCTTCGGGAACGCTGCCTGGCAGCGTTTGCGTCGAACACGCCACGCGTATCTTCGAGGTTGGCAGCCTGGCAATGTTGAGCGGATTATCCGCTCGGCGCCAGGCTCCCAGCCTCGTGTTGTATCTGGACGGTCAATGGGGCCGATTCCCCGTTCTGCCCAAGAATTCGCAAGAAACCAGTTCCCCCAGAGCCACTGAAAAAGGTAGGAAACCGTGAACCCGGTAATCAAGAAATTCCAGTTCGGTCAGTCGACCGTTACTCTCGAGACGGGCCGTATTGCCCGCCAGGCAACCGGCGCCGTGCTGGTTACCGTCGACAACGACGTCACCGTGCTGGTGACCGTGGTCGGAGCCAAGCAGGCCGACCCAGGCAAGGGCTTCTTCCCGCTGTCGGTCCACTACCAGGAAAAGACCTACGCCGCCGGCAAGATCCCGGGTGGCTTCTTCAAGCGTGAAGGCCGTCCTTCCGAGAAAGAGACGCTGACCTCGCGCCTGATCGACCGTCCGATCCGCCCGCTGTTCCCTGAAGGCTTCATGAACGAAGTCCAGGTCGTCTGCACCGTGGTGTCCACCAGCAAGAAGACCGACCCGGACATCGCTGCGATGATCGGTACCTCGGCTGCCCTGGCCATCTCCGGCATTCCGTTCGAAGGCCCGATCGGCGCGGCTCGCGTTGCCTTCCACGAAAGCACCGGCTACCTGCTGAACCCGACCTACGAGCAACTGGCTGCCTCCAGCCTGGACATGGTCGTCGCCGGTACCGAATCTGCTGTACTGATGGTTGAGTCGGAAGCCCAAGAGCTGACCGAAGACCAGATGCTGGGCGCCGTTCTGTTCGCCCACGACGAATTCCAGGCCGTTATCCAGGCTGTCAAAGAGCTGGCCGCTGAAGCTGCCAAGCCGACCTGGGACTGGAAACCAGCCGTTGCCAACACCGAACTGTTCAACGCCATCCGCGCCGAATTCGGTGAGGGCGTTTCTCAGGCCTACACCATCACTGTCAAGGCTGACCGCTATGCGCGCCTGGGCGAGCTGCGTGATCAGGCGATCGCCAAGTTCTCCGGTGAAGAAGGCCAGCCATCGGCGTCCGAAGTCAAAGAAATCTTCGGTGAAATCGAATACCGCACCGTTCGCGAGAACATCGTCAACGGCAAGCCGCGTATCGATGGTCGTGACACCAAGACCGTGCGCCCGCTGAACATCGAAGTCGGCGTACTGCCGAAAACCCACGGTTCTGCACTGTTCACCCGTGGCGAAACCCAGGCCCTGGTCGTTGCGACCCTGGGTACTGCCCGTGACGCCCAGCTGCTGGACACCCTTGAAGGCGAGAAGAAAGACCCCTTCATGCTGCACTACAACTTCCCGCCGTTCTCGGTCGGCGAGTGTGGTCGCATGGGCGGTGCAGGCCGTCGTGAAATCGGTCACGGCCGTCTGGCCCGCCGTTCGGTCCAGGCCATGCTGCCTGCTGCTGACGTGTTCCCGTACACCATCCGTGTGGTTTCGGAAATCACCGAGTCCAACGGCTCGAGCTCCATGGCCTCCGTCTGCGGTGCTTCCCTGGCCCTGATGGACGCGGGTGTACCGATGAAGGCTCCGGTTGCCGGTATCGCCATGGGCCTGGTCAAGGAAGGCGAGAAGTTCGCGGTCCTGACCGACATCCTGGGTGACGAAGACCACCTGGGCGACATGGACTTCAAGGTTGCTGGTACCGCCAAAGGCGTTACTGCGCTGCAGATGGACATCAAGATCAACGGCATCACCGAAGAGATCATGGAAATCGCCCTGGGCCAAGCCCTGGAAGCGCGCCTGAACATCCTCGGCCAGATGAACCAGATCATCGGCCAATCGCGTACCGAGCTGTCGGCCAACGCCCCGACCATGATCGCGATGAAGATCGACACCGACAAGATCCGTGACGTCATCGGTAAAGGCGGCGCCACCATTCGCGCCATCTGCGAAGAAACCAAGGCCTCGATCGACATCGAAGACGATGGCTCGATCAAGATCTTCGGCGAAACCAAAGATGCCGCGGAAGCTGCTCGCCAGCGCATCCTGGGTATCACCGCAGAGGCCGAGATCGGCAAGATCTACGTGGGCAAGGTCGAGCGCATCGTCGACTTCGGTGCCTTCGTCAACATCCTGCCGGGCAAGGATGGCCTGGTGCACATCTCCATGCTCAGCGATGCGCGTGTAGAGAAGGTGACCGACATTCTGAAAGAAGGTCAGGAAGTTGAAGTTCTGGTACTGGACGTGGACAACCGCGGCCGTATCAAGCTGTCGATCAAAGACGTTGCCGCTGCCAAGGCTTCGGGCGTCTAAACGACCGCCATGCAATATGAAAAGGGCCCCTTCGCGGGGCCCTTTTTT
>NZ_BCBH01000008.1:0-195760 GCF_001320525.1 Pseudomonas sp. NBRC 111131
CAAGGACGGTGCGGACAAAGAAGTATTCGACGAGCACAACGAAATTGCCATCGCCCCTCGCGACGTGCTTCAGGACTTCTGGGAAATCGATTTCAGCAGCGCATTCCATAAACGCCTGGATGATTTCTGGACCCAGCACGCCGACGACTATCGCACCCTGGCCAAGGTCAACTTCCTCGCCAAGGTGCTGGAGTTATGCGTGGAGGATGGCCAAAGCGAACTGGCCAGGCGCGCCCGCAGGGTAGCCACCGCCCTGACCGGCGCCAGCACCTGGCCGCCGACCCTTGAGCAACTGCAGCAGCACGTCCCGCCCGCCGCTGGCTACCGCGTTTGCACCTTCGATATCGGCGGCCATGTGGCCACCGACATCCTCCGGGTCGAGATGGACGATGGTTACCAACTGCTCTACACCCCAGGCGAGTTCGAAGCCCTGCACATATTTCGCAACCGCAGCGAGCTGTATTGGTGGGTGCTGATGAACACCAACCAGGCCGATAACAGGGCGCGCTTCATGGGGCATTTCTCGCTCGACACGCTCGACCAAAAGGACAGCAGCGTGGGCCTCAACCACCTGATCGATCTTCTGTTCTTCAACTGGGGAGGCGACGACCACCCCTGCCTCAACCAGCTCGACCGGACAGTGCCCGGTGATGCATTCAGCCATTTGCGAGACTGTGCACGTAAACGCATGATCGACGATGCACAGTTCGCCCTGCGCTCCAATGCCGATTTGCGCAAACAACTGTGGATCGGTTACTTCAAGGCCTTCGGCGAGATAGTGGGCCCCATGGCTGCTGTGTCCTGGCCCGTGGCCCTGGCGGTGGTGGGCGCCGGCCTGGCAGAGACCGGCCTGAGCATCGACCAGGCGGTCAATGGCCATACCACCGCTGAACGCCAGCAGGGGGTGGCCGGCGCGGTGCTGGCTGCCATCAATACGCTGTTCAGCGCGACCCTGCTCGCTGGTGCGCCGGACGCCCGCCTGGGCGAGATTGGCGAGCCCGAGCCGCCGCTGCCGGGCGAGCCCGATGAAACGTGGCACGCCGCCGAGGACAGCGAGCCTGCGACGCCGGCCGAGATCGAAACCTGGGTCCCTGAACCGCACAGACCTGTCAGGCAAAGCGCCCTGCTAGCCCCCTTCGAAACCAACGAGGTACTGACAGGCTCCCCTGGCAGCGGCCCTCTGGAAGGCATTTATACCCAGGGTGGCAACTTCTACGCCTTGATCGACGAGCAGCCCTATCAGGTACGCTTTGTCGGGCAAATGAACAGCTGGGTGGTGGTCGACCCGCAAAACCCGTTTTCTTTCTACCGCAACGTCCCTGTGTCCCTGGATGCCAATGGACAATGGCAGCCCTTCGAGCGCCTCGGGTTACGCGGCGGTATGTTGCCGCGCAAGCTGCTGTCCCTTTGGGGCGGAGCACGGAGCGCTGCAGTGACCGAACTGCCCGCCAGCCCTTATGAAATCCCCCAAGCCCTGCGCAGCGGCTTGAAAAGCGCCGCTGAAGGGGGCAATGACAAAACGTTGAGTGGCATCTTTGTCGACCTGAACCCTGAAGCCAATGAGCAATACATCGAATTCAGGAGACGCCGCGACAGCTTGGCCAGCGACGCCCGGCAGTTCTTCGAAAGCGTACAGCTGCCTGCGCGCCCCAAGCCTCCCGAGCTGCCTCGAGAGGCGAGCCCAAAACAGATCATCCGCAGCCTGTATGAGCGCAGCCACGGCGTTGTCATTGGTGAGGGGCACTCGCAACTGGGCAGCAAACGCTTTCTGATCGACAACATGGCGCTGCTGAAAAAGCAGAAAGTCAGCGTGTTGTACATGGAGCATTTTCTGACGGACTTCCACCAAGCGGACCTGGACTTGTTCAATCGCACCGGGCAAATGCCAGCAAGCCTGGAGACCTACGCGGACACCTTGGACATGGGGCACTTCACCGATCGCGCAGGCCGCTACACGTTCAAGCACGTACTGATCGCAGCCCAAAAACAGCGGATCCGCGTCCAGTCCATCGATTGCATGGCCAGCTACCGCCAGGCCTGGGACAGCGCACCATTGCCGCAGACCCGGCAAACGATGATGAACTACTTCGCGCACCTGACCATCGATGCCGACCAGGTCGTACGCGGCCCGGGCAAGTGGGTAGCCCTGGTGGGCAGTACGCACTCGAACACCTTCGAAGGCGTACCCGGCCTGAGTGAACTACAAGGCGCGATCGGGCTGCGCTTTGAAGACATTCAGATCGGTGAAGTGGGCGGCATTGAAGTCGATCCGGGACGCGTGGTTGTCAGCGCCGACCTTGACATCCATCGCCTTCAGGGCGATCTGCGGGTACAGGTAGCGGTGGCCCAGACCACACGGGGCAGCAGGAACCTGGAAATGAGCCTGGCCAGCAGAGGCATGTTCACCTTCAACGACCTCGATGGCCAAATCAAACTGGTCCATCGAAGCAGCGACGGGCAACTGAAATATACCCTGGTGCGCCAGGACGGGCGTTACGTCTACATCGAAAAGCCAGACTGGCCATGGATCAGCGGACGCCACCTCAATGGCCTGGCGCAGTTGCGCACCGCCCTCACCCGCCAAGGCATGCACTACGTTCACACGTGAACAGCGCGCATGCCCTGCAAGCCAGATACGACAAGGGCGCCTTGCGGCGCCCTTGTGGCTTAACTCATTCCCACTCGATAGTGGCCGGCGGCTTGCTGGACACGTCGTAGGTCACGCGCGAGATACCGTCGATCTCGTTGATGATGCGGCCGCTGACGGTCTCCAGCAGATCGTACGGCAGGTGCGCCCAGCGCGCGGTCATGAAGTCCACGGTCTCGACGGCACGCAGGGCGACAACCCAAGCGTAACGACGGCCGTCGCCAACAACGCCCACCGACTTGACCGGCTGGAACACCACGAAGGCCTGGCTGGTCTTGTGGTACCAGTCGGCCTTGCGCAGCTCTTCGATGAAGATATGGTCGGCGCGACGCAGGATGTCGGCGTACTCTTTCTTCACTTCACCCAAGATACGCACGCCCAGGCCCGGGCCCGGGAACGGGTGGCGGTAGACCATGTCGTACGGCAGGCCCAGCTCCAGGCCGATCTTGCGCACTTCGTCCTTGAACAGTTCGCGCAGCGGCTCGACCAGCTTGAGGTTCATTTCCTCTGGCAGGCCACCGACGTTGTGGTGCGACTTGATCACGTGGGCCTTGCCGCTCTTGGCGCCCGCCGACTCGATCACGTCCGGGTAGATAGTGCCCTGGGCAAGGAACTGGATATTCTCCAGCTTGCTGGCTTCGGCGTCGAACACGTCGATGAAGGTGCGGCCGATGATCTTGCGCTTCTTCTCCGGGTCGGCTTCGCCTTCCAGGTTGTCGAGGAACTGCTTCTCGGCATCGGCACGGATCACCTTGACGCCCATGTTTTCCTTGAACATGGCCATCACCTGGTCGCCCTCGTGCAGGCGCAGCAGGCCGTTGTCGACGAATACGCAGGTCAGCTGATCGCCGATGGCGCGGTGCAGCAGCGCGGCAACAACGGAGCTGTCAACGCCACCGGACAGGCCCAGCAGGACGTTGGCCGAACCGACTTGCTCACGCACCTGGGCGATGGCGTCTTCGACGATGTTGGACGGTGTCCACAGGGCTTCACAGCCGCAGATGTCCTGGACGAAGCGCGAGAGGATGCGACCGCCCTGCTTGGTGTGGGTCACTTCCGGATGGAACTGCACGCCGTAGTAGCCACGGGAATCGTCGAACATGCCGGCGATCGGGCAGCTTGGGGTGCTGGCCAGGATGTTGAAGTTGCCCGGCATCTGGGTGACCTTGTCGCCGTGGCTCATCCACACGTCCAGGCCCAGCACACCGTCGTCATCGACGTGGTCTTCGATGCCGTCCAGCAGGCGGCTCTTGCCGACCACGTCAACACGGGCATAGCCGAATTCGCGCAGGTCGGAACCTTCGACCTTGCCGCCCAACTGCTCGGCCATGGTCTGCATGCCGTAGCAGATGCCCAGCAGCGGTACGTTCAGGTCGAACACGGCCTGCGGTGCACGCGGGCTGTTGGCTTCGTGGACCGACTCAGGGCCGCCAGCAAGGATGATGCCGCGCGGGTTGAATTCGCGGATCGCTTCATCATCCATGTCGAACGGATGCAGTTCGCAGTAGACACCGATCTCGCGCACGCGGCGGGCGATCAGCTGGGTGTACTGGGAACCGAAATCGAGGATCAGGATGCGGTGAGCGTGAATGTCGAGGGCCATGACTCAATCTCGTCAGTGGAAATCGGAAACGACGCGGGGCTGTCGTGACAGCCCCGCTTCTGTTGTAGCTGGAAGCCTCAGCCTACGCGGTAGTTAGGGGCTTCTTTAGTGATCTGCACATCGTGCACGTGGGACTCGGCCATGCCGGCACCGGTGATGCGCACGAATTCCGGCTTGGTGCGCATCTCTTCGATGGTCGCGCTGCCGGTGTAGCCCATGGACGAACGCAGGCCGCCCATCAGCTGGTGGATGATCGCGGCCAGGGCGCCTTTGTACGGGACGCGGCCTTCGATCCCTTCCGGAACGAGCTTCTCGGCGCCGGCCGAGGAGTCCTGGAAGTAACGGTCGGACGACCCTTGCGCCTGCGCCATGGCACCCAGCGAGCCCATGCCACGGTAGGCCTTGTAGGACCGGCCCTGGAACAGCTCGACTTCACCCGGTGCCTCTTCGGTACCGGCGAACATCGAACCCATCATCACGCACGAAGCACCGGCAACGATGGCCTTGGACAGGTCACCCGAGAAGCGGATGCCGCCGTCGGCGATCAGCGGCACGCCCGTGCCTTCCAGGGCTGCGGCGACGTTGGCGATGGCGCTGATTTGCGGCACGCCGACGCCGGCGACGATACGGGTGGTGCAGATCGAGCCTGGGCCGATACCGACCTTGACTGCGTCAGCGCCAGCCTCGGCCAGGGCCTTGGCCGCAGCGCCGGTGGCGATGTTGCCGCCGATCACCTGCACTTGCGGGTAGGTTTCCTTGACCCAGCGCACGCGATCGATCACGCCCTTGGAGTGGCCATGGGCGGTGTCGACCACCACCACGTCAACGCCGGCGGCAACCAGGGCGGCAACGCGCTCGCCGGTGTCCTTGCCGGTGCCGACCGCAGCGCCGACACGCAGACGACCCTGGTCGTCCTTGCTGGCCAGCGGGTAGGCCTTGGCTTTTTCAATGTCCTTGACGGTCATCATGCCCTTGAGGCTGAACTTGTCGTCGACGATCAGGACTTTTTCCAGGCGGTGCTTGTGCAGCAGCTCGCGGACTTCGTTCTTGTCGGCGCCTTCGCGCACGGTGACCAGACGCTCTTTAGGCGTCATCACGTCGCGCACCTTGGCATCCAGGCGGCTTTCGAAGCGCACGTCACGGGAAGTGACGATACCGACCAGGTCGCCGTTCTCCAGCACCGGAACACCGGAGATGTTGTTCAGGCGGGTCAGGTCGAACAGGTCGCGCACAGTGGCGTCGGCTTCGATGGTGATCGGGTCCTTGACCACGCCAGCCTCGAACTTCTTGACCTTGCGGACTTCGCCGGCCTGCTGTTCGATGGTCATGTTCTTGTGGATGATGCCGATGCCGCCTTCCTGGGCCATGGCGATAGCCAGGCGCGCTTCGGTCACGGTATCCATGGCGGCGGAAACCAGTGGGATGTTCAGCTCGATGCCACGAGTCAAACGGGTCTTGAGACTGACTTCATTGGGCAGTACCTCAGAGTAGCCAGGTACAAGGAGGATATCGTCGAAGGTCAGGGCTTCTTGGCTGATACGCAGCATCGCGGGGGCTCCCGGGCGGGAAAAATGGAAGCGCGCCATTATACTCATCCACGGCGCGCCGCTCAATGCAAAATAAGGGCCTTCGGTCAGCGTACTGGCAGTTTTACCTGCACCACCGCCACCGGCTGATCCAGCCAGTCGGCGAAGCTGTCGAGAAAGGCTTGGGTAAACCCGGCCTCGCCCCAGTTGTTGAAGATGAACCCCAGGTTGGAAAAGGCACATGGCTGCAGGAAGATGAAGCCATTGATGTCGTCTTCGAAGCCGCACAACGGGCAGGTGAAGTTGTCACTCACCCCTGGCATCCACTCTTCCAGGCTTTCGAACAAGGGCTCACCCACCTCGCGGCGGCACTCCGGGCAGCCGGCTTCTTCAAGGAAGCCATCGCTGGGTGTATAGATGCAGCGCTTGAGCACCACCTCCAAACCATTGACCGGCTCCCCGAACGGCAACCTTTGCGGGTGCAGGGCGACCTTGCGCGCGCCATCGGCCAGGGCATGGCCCATGCGGTTGCCGGTACGACCACAGGTGGTCAGCGGTTCCTCGACGATCTTCTCCCGCACCAGCCAGCGCAGGATGGCCCGCGCGCGCGCCTCGTGGACCGGCACGGTGGAGAGTCTGGGAACGATGATGCTTTGGGTGTTCATTGACAAAACAGGCCTGCGAACTGCGGTAATGGCGCAATTCTACCGCTCACGCGCTCAGGTAGCGACCGATGAGCGCCAGGCCGCTGCCCAGTACCAGCCAGGTGACCAGGCGCACGAAGGCCTCGCGTGAGAGTTTCAGGGTCAGCCTGCGCCCGACCCACAGCCCGGCGAACATAACCGGCAACAGGCTGGCGGCGAGCAACAGCAGGCTGGTATCGGCGTAGACCCCGGCGATCAGGAACAACGACAGGCGCACCACCGTACTGCAACTGATCAAGGCGCTCTGAGTCGCGCGTATTTGCTCTTTCACCTCCAGCCGCGCGCTCAGGTAGATGGCGTAGAGGAAGCCCCCGCTGCCGAACAAAGCCCCGAACAAGCCACCGGTAATGCCCATCGGCACGGCCCAGAGGCCGGACAGACGGGCCGGCCGCACGTTCACCGCCAGGCCATAGATGGCGTAGGCGGTGACGAACAGCCCCATCAGCAAGAGCGACAGGTCGGACTTGAGGTGCAACAGAAACACCACGCCCAGGGTGCAGCCCACGGCCATGCACGGCAGCAAGCGTAACAGTTCGCCTCGCACCACATCGCGGCGCGACGGTAACAGGTTGCCCAACGCCGCGACGAAATCCAGCAATACCAACAGCGGAATGATCCGCGACAGCGGCATGAAGTGGATCAGTACCGGGCCGGCCACCAGCGCGGTGCCAAATCCGGCAATGCCGAAGACGATGTACGCAACACCGACACCAAGCAGGATGGGCAGCCAGTCAAGGCCAGAAAACGACAGTTGGGCGAGCATGGCAACAGTTCCGGGGAAGACAGCCAAAGGTTAGCCAGCCCTGAGCTATGCCGACTAATATGTCTTTTTAGCCACACCTATCTCGAAAAGGCATGACATGACCTCGATCCGCCAGCTGCGTTACTTCGTTGAAATAGCCGAGTGCGGCAGCTTCAGCGGTGCCGCCGAGCGGCTGTACATCGCCCAATCAGCATTGAGCCGGCAGATCAAGGCGCTGGAGCGGCAACTGGGCACGGCGCTGTTCGAACGTACGGCACGCCTGCCACGCCTGACGCCGGCCGGCCACACCTTTCTGGAGCAGGCACGCCGCTTGCTGGCTGACCTGGCGCAGGCCGAGCGGACCACCCGCGACGTGGGTGAAGGGCTGCTGGGCAGTCTGCGCCTGAACCACTCCAGCACCGTGCCGCTGACCGGCCCGCTACTGGCTCGCCTGGGGAGCTACCTGCGGCACAACCCAGGGGTTTCGCTGGAAATCGCGCAGCAATCGTCAGAGGCGCAGTTGGAGGACATCGCCGCCGGGCGGCTGGATATCGGCCTGTTGCGCCTGCCAGTGTTGCGCCAGCATGAAGGTGTGGTGTTGCATGAACTGTTCAGTGAGCCCCTGTTGCTGGCGGTTGCCGCCGGGCATCCACTGGTGAGCGCGGCACAGGTGAAACTCGAGCAGTTACGGGAAGAGCGCTTCATTTCCATCCCGCACCGGGACCGCGGCGGGCTCAGTTACCTGTCGGCCTCGCTGTGCATGGAGGCGGGCTTTTTCCCAAAAGCGGCACAGGTGGTGTCGCGCAAGACGACACAGTTGCAGCTGATTCAGGCGGGGTTCGGGGTAGCGTTGCTGCCCGAATGCATGCGCGAGATTGCGCCGGCCTCGGTCAGCTTCGTGGCGCTCGAGGGCACGCGCGAAAGCACCGTGGCGCTGGCCTGTCGGCGGGATGCGGGGCAGAGGGTGCAGCAGTTCGTGAGGGTGATGCAGGCTTGCTCAGGATAGGGCCGGGACAGACAACCAGGGCCGATGTCCTTTATGATGCCTGCCATGATCAAAGACCCCTTCGAACGACTCGGCCTGGACCGCGAGGTCCTGACCGTCAGCCAACTCAACGGCCGCGCCCGCGTGCTGCTGGAAGACGTGTTCCGCAGCGTCTGGGTGGAAGGCGAGATTTCCAACCTTGCCCGCCCGGCCTCCGGCCATCTGTACTTCACCCTCAAGGACAGCGGCGCCCAGGTACGTTGCGCGCTGTTCCGCCAAAATGCCACGCGGGTGCGCCAGGCCCTGCGCGACGGCCTGGCGGTGCGGGTGCGCGGCAAGGTGTCGTTGTTCGAGGGGCGCGGCGACTACCAACTGATCCTCGACACCGTCGAGCCCGCCGGTGACGGTGCGCTGCGCCTGGCCTTCGAGGCCCTGAAGGAAAAGCTCGGCGCTGAAGGCCTGTTCAGTGCCGAGCGCAAACGGCCCCTGCCGGCCCACCCGCAGCGCATCGGCGTCATCACCTCGCCCACCGGTGCCGTGATCCGCGACATCATCAGTGTGTTTCGCCGCCGGGCGCCGCAGGTCGAGCTGAATCTGATCCCCACCGCCGTGCAAGGCCGCGAGGCCATCAACCAGATTGTCCGTGCCCTGCAACTGGCCGATGGTCGCGGCTTCGACGCGCTGATCCTGGCCCGCGGTGGCGGCTCGCTGGAAGACCTCTGGTGCTTCAACGAAGAAGCCGTGGCCCGCGCTGTCGCGGCCTGCGTCACGCCCATCGTCAGCGCCGTTGGCCACGAGACCGATGTATCGATCAGCGACTTTGTGGCGGACGTACGGGCACCCACGCCATCAGCCGCTGCCGAGCTGCTGGCCCCTGACAGCAGCGGCCTGCAACAGCGCCTGGACGGTCTGCAACGGCGCCTGCTGCTGCGCATGCAGAACCGCATAGCCCACGACCGTCTGCGCCTGGAGTCACTGACCCGACGCCTGCGCCACCCCGGCGAGCGTCTGCGCCAGCAGGCCCAGCGCCTGGATGACCTGGACATGCGCCTGCGCCGCGCATTCCTGCTCAACCTCAACCAGCGCCGCGAACGCCTGGCACGCCTTGACACGCGCCTGGCGGCGCAGCACCCGGGGCGTACATTGAAGTTGCTCGGGCAACGCCTGGACAGCCTTGCCGAGCGTCTGCCACGGGCCATGCGCGACGTGCTGAAGGACCGCCGCCAGCGCTTCCAGGCGCAACTGCAAACATTGCAGGTGGTCAGCCCCCTGGCCACCCTGGCGCGGGGCTACAGCATCCTGCTCGACGAGCGTGGCCAGGCCATCCGCAGCGCCGAGCAGACCCGCAACGGCCAGCGCCTGACTGCCCGCCTCAACGAAGGCGAACTGCAGGTGCGGGTCGAGGACAACCACCTGACTCCGGTCACCCTTTCACTACTGGACTGACACATGCCCCGCCTGCTCGCCCCCCTGCTTGCCTTTTCTCTGTTGTTGCTGGCTGGCGGCGCCCAGGCCAGCTACATCACCCGTACCCTGAACAAACCGGTCCCCGGCGGCGTCGCCGTGGTCGACCTCGGCCCAGCGGCCTCGGCGCCCAGCGCGCGCTTCGACGGCAAGCCGGTGCTGGTGGTGAAGGAGCAGGACAACTGGCTGGCCATCGTCGGTATCCCGCTGACGCAAAAACCCGGCACGGCCGTGCTCACCCAAGGCGAGCGGCGCCTGCCGTTCAGCGTAGGGGCCAAGCAATACCCCGAGCAGCACATCACCTTGAAGAACAAGCGCCAGGTCAACCCCGACCCGGCCGACCTCAAGCGCATCGACCGTGAACTGGCCGAACAGATCAAGGCCTACCGCAGCTTCAGCCCGAACCTGCCCAGCAACCTGGTGCTCGACAAGCCGGTCAGCGGGCCGCTGTCGAGCAAGTTCGGCGTGCGCCGCTTCTTCAATGGCGAGGAACGCAACCCGCACGCCGGGCTGGACTTCGCGGTGCCGGCAGGCACCCCGATCAAGACCCCGGCCAATGGCAAGGTGATCCTGGTGGGTGACTACTTCTTCAACGGGCGCACGGTGTTCGTCGACCATGGCCAGGGCTTCATCAGCATGTTCTGCCATATGTCGAAGATCGATGTGAATGTGGGGCAGCCGTTGCGCCGCGGGGATGTGGTGGGCCGGGTGGGCTCGACCGGACGGGCTACCGGACCGCACATGCACTGGAACGTCAGCCTCAATGATGCACGTGTGGATCCGGCCATTTTCATTGGTGCGTTTCAGCCTTGACCACGCCTCGCCGGCAAGCCGGCTTCCACAGCGCCGCGCAGCGCGTCTCGGTACCTGTGGAGGCCGGCTTGCCGGCGATGGGGCCGGCTCGCCTAAGCCTCGGCATCACAGCCTTGCGCTATCGAAAAATACTGCGCAACAAGCTATAAACCTAAAAAGAATTTCAGCCATAAAATCTCGCAAACACTCTTTTTTTAAGCATTTATCTCAATTTTCGGCGAGCACTTGCCATCCCTGACCCCACTGGTTAGGGTTGAAGGCATGAAAACCTTCAGCACCCTCATTCTGCTCCGACAACATCGCAGCCTCTGCCTGGTCAGCGCCCGACTACCAGGCTGAATCGCGTCGCCTCGCCCCCTCATCTCGTTACGCTCGGCAGGCCCGATCTCGGCCGCACACAAAAGGATTGCTTCCATGACCATGCTCAAAGACCCATCGAAGAAGTACCGCGCTTTCCCGACCATCGACCTGCCCGACCGCACCTGGCCGTCGAAGACCATCACCGAAGCACCGATCTGGTGCAGTTCCGACCTGCGTGATGGCAACCAGTCGCTGATCGAGCCGATGGACTCAGAGAAGAAGCTGCGTTTCTGGAAGACCCTGGTGCAGGTGGGCGTGAAGGAAATCGAAGCCTCGTTCCCGTCCGCCTCGCAGACTGATTTCGACTTCGTGCGCACCCTGATCGAAGACGGCCACATCCCGGACGACACCACCATCCAGGTGCTCACCCAGGCCCGTGAAGACCTGATCGCCCGCACCTTCGAATCGCTGCGCGGCGCCAAGAAAGCCATCGTTCACCTGTACAACGCCACCAGCCCGTCGTTCCGCCGCATTGTCTTCAACCAGGACAAGCAGGGCGTGAAGGACATCGCGGTGAACGCGGCCAAGCTGTTCGTCAAATACGCTGCCCAGCAGCCGGAAACCCACTGGACCTTCCAGTACTCGCCCGAGACCTTCAGCGCCACCGAGCTGGCGTTCGCCAAGGAAGTCTGTGACGCGGTCATCGACGTGTGGAACCCGACCCCTGAGCACAAGGTTATCCTCAACCTGCCCGCCACCGTCGAAGTTGCCACACCAAACATCTACGCCGACCAGATCGAATGGTTCTGCCGCAACGTCAGCCGCCGTGACAGCGTGATCATCAGCCTGCACTGCCACAACGACCGTGGTACCGGCATCGCCGCCACCGAGCTGGGCCTGATGGCCGGTGCCGACCGCGCCGAAGGCTGCCTGTTCGGCAACGGCGAGCGTACCGGCAACGTCGACCTGGTGACCCTGGCGCTGAACCTCTACACCCAAGGTATCGACCCCAAGCTGGACTTCTCCGACATCGACGGCGTGCGCAAAGTGGTCGAAGAGTGCAACCAGCTGCCGGTCCACCCACGTCATCCGTATGTCGGCGACCTGGTCCACACCGCGTTTTCCGGCTCGCACCAGGACGCCATCCGCAAGGGCTTCGCCAAGCAGCAGGAAGGCGAGCTGTGGGAAGTGCCCTACCTGCCGATCGACCCAGCTGATATCGGCCGCAGCTACGAGGCGGTCATCCGGGTCAACAGCCAGTCCGGCAAGGGCGGCATCACTTACCTGCTCGAGCAGGAATACGGCATCAGCCTGCCGCGCCGCATGCAGATCGAATTCAGCCAGGTGGTGCAGGGTGAAACCGATCGCCTTGGCCTGGAAATGACCGCCCAGCAGATCTACAGCCTGCTGCACAAGGAATACCTCCAGGCCAATAGCCCGTATGCGCTGGTCAGCCATCGTCTGCAGGAAGAAAACGGCCACAGCGCCGTGGAAGTGGAAGTCGCCGGTGAAGGCGAGACCACCCTGCACTGGCGCGGCAAAGGCAACGGCGCCCTGGAAGCCTTGGTGGCCGGCCTGCCGATCGCCGTGGAGATCATGGACTACAACGAGCACGCCATTGGTGCCGGCACCAACGCCAAAGCGGCGGCCTACATCGAACTGCGTGTGGCCGGCGGCCGCCCTGTGCATGGCGTGGGCATCGATGAAAACATCACCACCGCCAGCTTCAAGGCGCTGTTCAGTGCACTGAACCGCTCGCTGAGCCAGCAAGAAGCCAAAGCAGCGTAAGCTGTAGTTTGATGGCCCAGAGCCCGCATCCTTGATGCGGGCTTTTTAATGCCTGTGCCGCGACAAGGCCAGCACAGGCAGCACAAAACCTGCAGGCAAAAAAGGGGGCGCCGACCAAGCGCCCCATAAGCCGTAAAGCACACAACAAATTCAGTATCAGTCCAGCAGGGCCATCGCCTCGGCGCTGCACGCCTGGATCCGCGCCCAGTCACCGTTCTTGATCCAGCTGCTGTCGAGCATCCAGGTACCGCCCACGCACATGACGTTGGGCAGGGCCATGTAGTTGCGCACATTGGCCGGGTTAACCCCGCCGGTTGGGCAGAAGCGGATATCGCCGAACGGGCCACCAAAGGCCTTGATCGCCGCCACGCCACCGCTGATCTCAGCCGGGAAGAGCTTGAAGCGCCGGTAACCCAGGGCATAGCCCATCATGATTTCCGAGGGCGTGCTGATGCCTGGCAACAGCGGAATATCGCTGTCCACGCCAGCCTCGAGGAGGTCCTGGGTGATGCCCGGGGTAACCACGAACTGCGCACCCGCCGCCTCGACCGCTGCATACATGCCGCGATCGAGCACAGTACCGGCACCGACGCACAGCTGCGGACGCTGCTCGCGCAGCACTTGGATGGCCTTCAGGCCATGCTCAGAGCGCAGGGTCACTTCCAGCGTTCGGATGCCGCCAGCGGCCAAGGCATCGGCCAGGGGCAGGATATCTTCCTCACGGGCGATGGTGATCACCGGCAGGATGCGCGCCGCGCCACAGATCGCATCGATCCGGTCGGCTTTCTCGGCCATCGAGAGCAGAGGCTGTGGGCGTTCGAGGGTGGTCATGACAGTGGATCCTTTGCTCATGGGCACCAGTAGATGTCCAGGGGGTCGTGAAGAAAGGCGCGAATCGGCATTTCGGTAAGGTCGTTGCCCGCCAGCGCGGCGCGCAGGGTAGCGAGTTTGCCCGGCCCTTGCACGGACAGGGCGATGAATGCGGCGCTGGCCAGCAACGCACGGGTCATCGACAGGCGTTGGTGGGGCACGCTCGGCGCCAGCAGCGGCAGGCAGCGACGCGTGGTGTTCAGTTCAAGGCCCTCACGCAGGTTGGGGCTGTTGGGGAACAGCGATGCGGTATGGCCATCGTCGCCCATGCCAAGCACCAACACGTCGATGGCCGGTAGCGCAGCAAGGGCCTTATCGGCTTTGTCGGCCGCCCCTTCAACCGTTTCTGCCTGCTGATAGAGGCCAATGAAACGGGCCTGGGCGGCCGCCCCCCTGAACAGATGACGGGCCACCAAGCCGGCATTGCTGTCGGCGTGTTCCACCGGCACCCAGCGCTCGTCGGCCAGGCTGACGGTGACCTTGGACCAATCCAGCACCTCGCTGGCCAGCTTCTCGAGGAAAGGCACCGGGCTGCGGCCACCTGAAAGCACCAGGCATGCCTGGCCCTTGGTGGCGATGGCGGCCTTCAGGCGGGCGGCCACATCAGTGGCCAACGTCGCGGCAAGCACCTTGGCATCACCCAACTGATGCACCTTGACGGCCCCCGGCAATTGCAATTCAGATATCCCCATACCACGCCCTCCCATCGCGCGTAATCAGTGCAATCGAGCTCATCGGCCCCCACGAGCCTGCTGCATATGGCTTAGGGGCATCACCGGCCTTGCGCCAGCCAGCGATCAGCTGGTCGCACCACGTCCAGGCATATTCGATCTCGTCCTTGCGTACAAACAGGTTCTGGTTGCCGCGCATCACTTCAAGCAGCAAACGTTCATAGGCATCCGGAATCCTGGCGGTGCGCCAAGTATCGGAAAAATTCAGTTGCAGCGGGCCACTGCGCAGTTGCATGCCTTTGTCCAGGCCCTGCTCCTTGGTCATCACCCGCAGCGAAATGCCTTCGTCCGGTTGCAGGCGGATGATCAGCTTGTTGCCGACCTGCAAGCGCTGTTCCGGGGCAAAGATATAGTGCGGCGTTTCCTTGAAGTGAATGACGATCTGCGAGAGCTTTTGCGGCATGCGCTTGCCAGTGCGCAGGTAGAACGGCACACCTGACCAGCGCCAGTTGCGGATATCGGCACGCAAGGCAACGAAAGTTTCGGTGTCGCTCTGCGCATTGGCGTTGTCTTCTTCCAGGTAGCCTGGCACCGGCTTGCCATCGCTGTAACCGGCGATGTACTGGCCGCGCACCACGCGGGTGCTCAAGCCGTCGCCAGTGATCGGCGCCAGGGCTTTGAGCACCTTGACCTTCTCGTCGCGAATGCTGTCGGCCGAGAGCTCGCTGGGCGGGTCCATGGCGATCAAGCACAACAACTGCAGCAGATGGTTCTGGATCATGTCGCGCAGCTGGCCGGCCTTGTCGAAGTAGCCCCAACGGCCTTCGATGCCGACCTTTTCCGCCACGGTGATCTCCACATGGGAGATGGAATTCTGGTTCCACTGGGTTTCGAACAGGCTGTTGGCAAAGCGCAGGGCGATGAGGTTCTGTACCGTCTCCTTGCCCAGGTAATGATCGATGCGATATACCCGGCTCTCGGGGAAGAAACGCGCCACGGCATCGTTGACCCGGCGCGACGACTCCAGGTCGTGGCCGATGGGCTTTTCCAGCACCACCCGGGTGCGCCCGGCCAAGCCGGCTTTGTCGAGGTTTTCGCAGATTGCGCCATAAACGGCTGCCGCGGTGGCGAAATAGGCAATCAACGGCAGCTCGGCAGGCGCCTGCTCGGCGAGGGCGAGGTAACCCTCAGGTTGCAGGAAGTCCAGGTGCTGGTAGCTCAGGCGCCCGAGGAAACGGCCCAGGGCGGCAGGCTCCAGGTCTGCATCCGCAACGTGCCGGCGCAGGTGGTTTTCGATGGTAGTAAGGTGCTCCTGCGCGCTGCCGGGCTCCCGGGCCAAGGCCAGCAGGCGGGTGTCGGCGTGCAGCAGGTTGGCACGGTCGAGCTGGTAGAGCGCGGGAAACAGCTTGCGCAATGCCAGGTCGCCGAGGGCGCCAAACAGGGCAAAGGTGCAAGGTTCGACACTGATCGCAGCCATGATGTTGGTTCTTTCCTAAAGTTGAACTAGGAATACCGCTTTCACATACGGTTTTCAAGGGATAATGTAGTAAAAACCACAACATTACCGACAAGTGTTACAGACAAGTGGTGCGTCACCCGCACCGACAGTACGATAGACGACCCTGCAAAAGGCTTGCTGCTCCCTCAGCCGCCTGTCTTTCCGACCCAAGGACACTCCCCATGGACCGCGTGCGAAACCTCCTGGAACAGATTCAGGGACGCCTCGACGAGCTGAACAAGGCCGAACGCAAAGTCGCCGAAGTCATCCTGCTCAACCCGCAACAAGCGACCCGGTTCAGCATTGCCGCCTTGGCCCAGGCGGCCAAGGTCAGCGAACCGACCGTCAACCGCTTTTGCCGTTCGTTCGGCGTCAGCGGCTACCCCGAACTCAAGTTGCAGCTGGCACAGAGCCTGGCCAGCGGCGCCGCCTATGTCAGCCGTGCGGTGGAGGCCGACGACGACCCTGCGGCCTACACCCAGAAAATCTTCGGCAGTGCCATCGCCTCGCTGGACAGTGCCTGCCAGCAGCTCGACCCGCAGCAGGTCAGCCGCGCCGTGGACATGATGATCCAGGCCCGGCAGATCCACTTCTTCGGCCTGGGCGCATCAGCCCCGGTAGCCCTGGACGCCCAGCACAAGTTCTTCCGCTTCAACCTCGCAGTGTCGGCCCATGCCGATGTGCTGATGCAGCGCATGCTGGCCTCGGTGGCCCACACTGGCGACCTGTTCGTGATCATCTCCTACACCGGGCGCACCCGCGAACTGGTCGAGGTGGCACGCCTGGCACGGGAAAACGGCGCCTCGGTGCTGGGCCTGACCGCCGCCGGTTCGCCACTGGCCCAGGCCTGCAGTCTCAGCCTGCACATCCCGTTGCCGGAAGACACCGACATCTACATGCCGATGACGTCGCGGATCATCCAGCTGACCGTACTCGATGTACTGGCCACCGGCATGACCTTGCGCCGCGGCGTGGACTTCCAGCCACACTTGCGCAAGATCAAGGAAAGCCTCAACGCCAGCCGCTACCCGATCGAGGACGACGAACTCAGCTGAGCCGGTGCGCCTGCAGGCGCAGATGGGCGCGCTGCCCAGGCGCAAGGCTCAAGCCTTCGCTGCTGCCACTGGCCGCTTCAACGCAAACAAACCCCTGGCACTCACGCCCGCTCACGCCCATCAGGGGGCGGTTGCCGGGGTGCCAGACCACGGTGTCGTCGCTGTCACCGGTATCGATGCACAGTTCCCGCTGCCAGGCGGGGTCCTGCAATTGCACCTTGGGCGTGTCGGGGTAAACCTTCTGGCAGCCGCCCTTGAGCTTCAAGGCGCCGTCTTCGCGGCACGCTTGCCGGCTCAGGCGATCATAGCCTTCTTTATCTTCCAGCCCAGACAGCGCTATCTCAGCGACATCACTGATACGCCAATAGGCCAGCAGCGCATGGCTCAACTGGCAAGGTTCGCTGTCCTGGTGCTCGGTGCTGAGGCTAAGCTCCATGCGGCTGCCCAGGCGGGCATGCAAGTCGACCTGCCAGTCGCACAGCTCCAGCCGCCACCTGAGGGTCACGCCCTCCTCGTCCTCGCGGCTGTCCACCAGCTTCCAGTCCAGCAGCCGGGCCCAGCCATGGGCCGGCCACAGGTCCTCGCTGGGGTGGCGCCCATACCAGGGCCAGCACACCGGTACACCACCGCGAATCGCCCCCACCTGCGGCCACTGCTCGGCGCACCAGAGCCAAGGCCGCTCACCGGCCGGCTGGAAATGCAACAACTGTGCACCCTGGCGACTGAATACAGCCTGGCAGCGGGGATGGTCGATAATCAGCACATCGCGCTGCTGGTAACGCTCCCACTCGAATGTCGGCCTGGGCCTATGCGAGGAAAAGAAGCGATGTAGCGGATGTTCAGGCATGGTTCCAAGCTCTTTTTGTTTGAGGTAGCGCTGTCTCGACCCCTTCCCGACAACCACTGCAAGCCAGTGGGTGCCGGGGGCCGAAATTGGATTGGCGTAAATTTACAACAATTGAGCTTAGAATGACGACTGAATCTTCACGCCAGCGACCAGTGCGTTGTCGACCTCATCCACCCCGCCTGGGCTCTTGATGTACTGCAGGTTAGGGCGCACGGTCAGCCAGTTGGTGACGTGGAAGCCGTAATAGAGCTCGGCGTTGTACTCGGTACGCTGCAGCGGCACGAAGCCTGGGTTGTCGTAATCGTTGATACCGCTTTGTGCATTGAGCAGCTCGGCGCGCTTCTTCACATCGTCGTTCACATGAATGCGGGCTACACCGAAGCCGATATCATCCTTGGGCCGGGCATCGAAGGCCCCCTTGTACACCAGGCCCACCTGCTGGTAGTTGTCGACCACGTTGGTGGCCTTGTCATGCACGGTGAAGTTGGCGAACAGGCTGAGGCCGCGGCTGGCATCGCCGCCATGGGCCGTGACCTGCTGCTGCGCCACCACCCACCAGCCATGCTTGCTCGAATGCGACTTGAAGGCCTCACCGCTCACTGCCTGCGGGTTGCCGTTGACATCATCGAAGACATCATCGGCCTTGGCTGTGCTGTAGTAATAACCCAAGCGGTATTCGCCCGGCAGGCCATTGACCTGCGGCGACCAGACGGCCTCCACCGGCAGGATCGCGCCTTTGGTGCCGCTGCCACTGAGCTTGAAGCCGTTGCCGGTTTCCAGGTTCGACGGGTTCTGTTCAAAGGCGCCGACCTGGACGAAGAACTCAGGCGTGATGTTGTACTTGACCCGCAGTGCCCACTGGCTCACCGGCCAGTTGTACCAGATGCCGCCCACCCAGTTGCCCACCTGTGAGCCGCAGAACGCCAGGTTCTGGAAGTCGCACGGGAAACTGTTGAAATCCTCACCCTCACCAAAGCGGCCGAATTTCACATCCAGCGCACCGTCGAAGTATTTCTGCTTGACCCACATCTGGGTCAGGCGCCAGGTCTGGCCCCGGCCCCACACCTCCTGTACCGAGCTGAACTGGCCGGCGCGCGGGTCGCTGATGCGGTCGTTGGACAGGTTGCGGCCGCTGCGCTCGGTGACGGCAAGCTTGAATTCGGCATCGTGCCAACCGAAGATTTTCTGCAGGTCCAAGTGCGCCCCCAGGGCGAACTGGTCGCTGTAACGTGCGGTCTTGTCATTGTTGTAACCACCGTTGAGGTTGCCAGCGACTTCACCGACGTAGTCGAGGGTGAAGTCGTAGCCTTTTTCCAGCAATTCGGTGCGGGTGCCGCCCCAGTCGCCGGTCATCCATTTCGACTCACTGGAGAAGGCCTCGGCGGCCTGCACGCCGCTGCTGCCAACTACGGCCAGCAAGGCCAGCGAGCCCAAGGTCTTGATGCGATTGCGCTGTTCCATCCCTTTGCGTCCTCTTTTTTCTTATTGATTGGTGTAGACGATTCAACGGCTCTTGAAGTGAGCCACGTTGCCCTTCACTGAAGCGGTGGAACTGTTCAAGCCCAGGCGTTCGCCACTGGCGGCGTCGAACAGCAGTACCCGTGCCGGGTCAAATTGCAGGTTGAGGCTGTCACCCACCCGACAGGCCACATCCGGCGCCAGGCGGCAGCACACCTTGGTCTGGTTGAGGGTGACGAACACCAGCAGGTCCGGGCCGGTGGGCTCGGTAACCTGCACCTCGGCGCGTATGCCTGGCAGGCCATTGCCCTCCCCCGCGCCGAGGGCGATCTGCTCCGGGCGGATGCCAAGCACGATTTCGCGACCCTCCAGGCCATCGTCGGTCAACCCCAGCGGCAGCTCGCAACGCGCCTGGCCACTGTCGAGCAGGGCCAGCAGGCGGCCGTCCTGTTTCGTCAGCCGCACCGGTATGAAGTTCATCGGCGGCGAGCCGATGAAGCTGGCGACGAACTGGTTGGCGGGGTCGTTGTAGATCTGCTGGGGGGTGCCGAACTGCTGGATGATGCCGTCCTTCATCACCGCAACCTTGTCGCCCAGGGTCATGGCCTCGATCTGGTCGTGGGTGACGTACACCGTGGTGGTCTTGAGGCGCTGGTGCATCAGCTTCATTTCGGTGCGCATCTCGACCCGCAGCTTGGCGTCCAGGTTCGACAATGGCTCGTCGAACAGGTAGATCTTCGGCCGCCGTGCCAGCGCCCGGCCCATGGCCACACGCTGTTGCTGGCCACCGGACAACTGCGCCGGCTTGCGCGCCAGCAGGTGTTCGATCTGCAGCAGCTTGGCCACCCGCGCCACCTCCTCATCGATGGCAGCCTGGGGCATCTTGCGAATTTTCAGGCCGAACTCGATGTTCTGGCGCACGCTCATGGTCGGGTACAGGGCGTAGGACTGGAACACCATGGCAATGTCACGGTCCTTCGGGCTCATGCCGCTGACGTCCTGGTCATCGATGAGGATCGCGCCGCCGGTGATGCTCTCAAGGCCAGCGATGCAGTTCATCAAGGTCGACTTGCCGCACCCCGAGGGGCCGACCAGGATCAGGAACTCGCCGTCCTTGATCGACAACTGGATAGCCTTGAGCGTATCCGGCAGGCCGCTGCCGTAGGTCTTGTTCACATTGCGAAGTTCAAGTGTTGCCATGACTTACCCCTTGACGGCGCCGGCAGTCAGCCCGCGGACGAAATACTTGCCTGCCACCACATAGACCAGCAGGGTTGGCAGGCCGGCGATCATTGCCGCCGCCATGTCGACGTTGTATTCCTTGGCCCCGGTGCTGGTGTTGACCAGGTTGTTCAGGGCCACGGTGATCGGTTGCGAGTCGCCACTGGAGAACACCACGCCGAACAGGAAATCGTTCCAGATCTGGGTGAACTGCCAGATCAGGCAGACCATGATGATGGGCGTCGACATCGGCAGGATGATGCGCCGGAAAATAGTGAAGAACCCGGCGCCATCCAGGCGCGCTGCCTTGACCAGCGCATCAGGAATGCTCACGTAGAAATTACGGAAGAACAGCGTGGTAAAGGCCAGGCCGTACACCACATGCACCAGCACCAGGCCACTGGTGGTGCTGGCCAGGCCCAGCTTGCCGAGGGTGAACGAGGCCGGCAGCAGCACCGTCTGGAACGGCAGGAAGCAACCGAACAGCAGCAGGCCGAAGAACAGCTGCGAGCCACGGAAGCGCCACATCGACAGCACATAGCCGTTCAACGCACCGATTGCCGTGGAGATCAGCACCGCCGGCACCGTGATCATGATCGAGTTCCAGAAGTAGCCGCTGACCGTGCCCCAGGCCTTGACCCAGCCAATACCGCTGATCACTGCCGGCCAGCTCAGCAGGTTGCCGCTGCTGATGTCTTCGGGGGTCTTGAAGCTGGTCAGCAGCATCACCACCAGCGGCACCAGGTACAGCAGCACGGCAATCAGCAGCACCGCGTGAATGGCGATACGGCTCAGGCTCAATTTGCCCGGGCTTGTGACGACAGGATCATGCATGGCGCTTGCTCCGCAGTTCCGAGTACAGGTACGGCACCAGGATCGCCAGGATCGCCCCGAGCATGAGGATGGCACTGGCCGAGCCCATGCCCATCTGGCCGCGGCTGAAGGTGAACGAGTACATGAACATGGCGGGAAGGTCGGACGAGTACCCCGGGCCGCCGGCGGTCATCGCGGCCACCAGGTCGAAGCTCTTGATGGCAATGTGCGAGAGGATCATCAGCGAGCTGAAGAACACCGGGCGCAGGCTTGGCAGCACCACGGTCCAGTAGATACGCGGCAAGCTTGCGCCATCGATCTGAGCGGCGCGGATGATCGACTGGTCGACGCCGCGCAGGCCGGCGAGGAACATGGCCATGATGAAGCCCGAAGCCTGCCACACGGCAGCGATCACCAGGCAGTACACCACCCGGTCGGGGTCGATCAGCCAATCCAGGCGAAAGCCCTCCCAACCCCAGTCACGCAGCAGTTTATCCAGCCCCATGCCGGGGTTGAGCAACCACTTCCAGGCCGTGCCGGTGACGATCATCGACAAGGCCATCGGGTAGAGGTAGATGGTACGGATGAAGCCTTCACGGCGGATACGCTGGTCAAGCAGCACGGCCAGCAGCACGCCGATGGCCAGGCTGATGCCGATGAACAGGCCACCGAACACCAGCAGGTTCTTGCTTGCCACCCACCAGCGGTCGTTGTCGAACAGCCGCGCGTATTGCGCCAGGCCTGCCCACTTGTACGTCGGCAGAAAGGTCGAGGTGGTGAAGGAGAGGACAAAGGTCCACAGGATGTAGCCGTAGAAGCCCACCAGGACGATGAACATGCTCGGTGCCAGCACCAGTTTCGGTAGCCAGCGCTGTAGCGCGTCCAGGGGTGAGGCCCGCAGTTGGGCGGTTGCTGTAGTCATAGTGTGATTACCCGGAGCCTGGGCAGCCCCTTGTGTTGTCAGTGCAGGCCTCATCGCCGGCGAGCCGGCTACCACCTCTGCCCCACAGCGCTCAAGGGCACTGGGTTGCCGACGATGGGGCCATCAGGTGCTCACTTGGCTGCTTTGATCGCCGCCGCCAGCTTCTTCGCCGCGTCGGCCGGGTCGGCCTTGGGGTCGTTGATGTAGTTGGTTACCACATCGAAGAACGCGCCCTGCACAGCCAGCGTGGTGGCCATGTTGTGCGCCATGCTCGGTTGCAGACCGCCGGTCTTGGCATCGGCTAAGAAGTCTTTTGCCGCGGTCTGGGCGCACGCGTCGAAACCGTACTTGCCCATGTCGGCGAGCATGTCGTTGCGCACTGGGATTGAGCCCTTGTTGGTGCTGAACACCTTCTGGAAGTCCTGCCCGAGGACCTTGCGTGCGATGTCCTGCTGGCCAGCGGCCGTGCCCTTGTCGTTCTGCTTGAACACCACCAGCGAGTCAATGTTGTAGAGGAAGGCCTGAGCGGTGCCAGGGAAGGCCACGCACTGGTAATCCTTGCCCGCGGTCTTTTTGGCCAAGGTCCACTCGCTCTTGGCCCAATCGCCCATGATCTGCATGCCGGCCTTGCCGTTGATGACCTTGGCCGCTTCCAGGTTCCAGTCCTGGCCTTTACCGTCGGGGTCCATGTAGGTGGCGACCCGCTTCAGCTCGGTCAATGACTTGACCATTTCTGGCCCCGTCAGCGTGGCTTCATCAAGGTCGACCAGGGCTTTCTTGTAGCCGTCAGCCCCCATCACCGACAACACCACGCTTTCGAACACGGTGCTGTCCTGCCACGGCTGGCCGCCATGGGCGAGCGGGATGAAACCTGCGGCCTTGAGCTTTTCGGCGGCGGCGTAGAATTCGTCGAGGGTGGTCGGTGCCTTGTCGATACCGGCCTTCTTGAACACGTCGGGGTTGATCCACAGCCAGTTGATGCGGTGGATGTTCACCGGCACGGCCACGTAGTCACCGTCGTACTTCACAGTGTCGGCGACTTTCTTGTCCAGCAGCGTGTCCCACTTTTCTTCCTTGGCGACATCCTTGAGCACATCCGGGTCGAGCAGGCCAGTGGCAGCCCAGTCCTGAATGTCCGGGCCCTTGATCTGAGCGACACCGGGTGGGTTACCGGCCACGGCACGGCTCTTGAGCACCGTCATGGCGGTGGCGCCACCGCCGCCGGCAACAGCGCCATCCTTCCAGGTGAAGCCATCCTTCTCGACCTGGGCCTTGAGCACATCGACCGCCGCTTTTTCACCACCGGAAGTCCACCAGTGCACCACTTCGACGCTGCCTTTGGAATCGGCGGCGAAAGCACTGAGGGGCATAAGCGAGGCGAAGGAGATCGCGGCAGCGAGACGGAGCGTCGAATTCATCGGAGTACCTTTCTTGTTGTTATGCCTGGCAAGTCGATCGCTTGCATTGCATGGAGTCTAATCAGTGTGCTCGCCGCGCCAGGTAACGAAGCGATGCGTGAATGTCATCGTTTGGTTACATTGCGCGCGAGCCCGGTTGCCAGGCTCGGCGCCAATGGCAGGGTTGGCAGCAGCAGCGCCTGGTATGCGTGATAGAGGTCAGGCTTGCCCGCCCAGATCGTTGCTGCAGGCTGATTGGCAGGATCCAGTTCGTGGTG
Organism: Pseudomonas sp. NBRC 111131; assembly: GCF_001320525.1. NCBI lineage: Bacteria > Pseudomonadati > Pseudomonadota > Gammaproteobacteria > Pseudomonadales > Pseudomonadaceae > Pseudomonas > Pseudomonas sp. NBRC 111131. Next base: position 23,603 of record NZ_BCBH01000008.1, read on the forward strand.
CCAACTGCCAGCGGCCCGGTCGATGAAGTAGGTGTCGATGAAATCCCAGAAGCAGCGGTACCAGCGTTGGTAACTCGGCTCGCCGCTGCGTCGCAGAAGGGCGGCAGCGCTGGCGCAGGCTTCAGCGTGCACCCAGTGCAGGCGTTCGTGCACAACCGGCTGATCTTCCCAGTCGAGGGTGTAGACGATGCCTGGCGCGCCATCGATGTTCCAGGCATGCCGGCAAGCGCTGGCGAACAGGCCCCGGGCCCCCTCCAACAGCCAGTCAGGCATCGGTAACCCAGCCAATTGCCCCGCCGCCTCCAGGTGCAACAGCAGGCGCGACCACTCGAAGGCATGGCCAGGCGTCGTACCGTATGGCCGGAAGTGATCGGCCGGTTTGTCCTGGTTGTAGTCCCGCACTGGCTGCCAATGCGCATCGAAATGTTCGATAACCCGGTAATCGTTGGCGGCGGCATGGGTGTGAATGAGGCGCTCGGCAATGCGCAGGGCACGCTCTAGCCAGACCTTGTCGCCGGTCACATCCGCCAGCGCCAGAAAGGCCTCGGTGGCGTGCATGTTGCTATTGGCGCCGCGATAGGCTTGTGACTGCTGCCAGTCGCGAGAAAAAGATTCTCGCAGCGCGCCTTCCTCCTCGCTCCAGAAACGCTCCTCGATGACCCGAATCGCATCGACCAGCAAACCCTGCGCACCGGCAGCGTCAGCAACCACTGCCGAGCTGGCGGCGAGCGCGACGAAGGCATGCAGGTACGCTGCCTTGTCGTCGCCACCCTGCCCTTGCGGATGCGCGAACCAGCCGCCATGGGTGGCGTCGCACAACGGCCCGCGCAGGGCCTGCACGCCGTGTTCCACCAGGGCCAGGCAGCCCGGCACACCTTGAATATGGGCCAAGGCAAAGCTGTGGGTCATGCGCGCGGTGTTCATGGTTTCGGCGACGGCCGCAGGTGGTAACCGGCCTTGGGCATCGAGATTGGCGAAGCCTTCAGGGACTTTCGCGGCCCTGGCAAACAACAGCAAGCGCTGGCCCTCGGCCCTGAGCCAAGCGATATGTTCGGGGGAATCGATGTAGTCCATGCGCCCGCTTCTTTCCATGTCTGAGGTTTGCAGAGTCTAACCAGCCGTCCTGGCCGGGACGTCACGAAGACCTGCGAATAGGTCACCACTGCGTGACATTTAGCGCCTTCAATCCACGCCGCGTGGCAGGCACAACGTCACCCGCAACCCGCCCTCGCGCAGGTTAAGCAAACTCACCTCGCCCCCGTGGCTGTGGGCGATGTTGCGCGCAATCCCCAACCCCAGCCCATACCCCTGCTGTTGCCCGGCCAGCCTGAAGTGCGGCTCGAACACTTGTTCCATCTGCTGCTGCGGCACGCCAGGGCCTTGGTCATCGACCTGCAGGACGAACCCGTCGGCACTGTCGATGATGCGCAAGTGGGCGCGCTCGCCATACTTGATGGCATTGTCGATCAAGTTGCCGATGCAACGCCGCAGCGCCAGCGGCTTGCCCGGATAAGGCGCAAGCGCGCGGCCCTCGACGGTGATGCGGCCGTCCCCGAGGTAAGGCTCGGCGAGGATTTCCAGCACCTGGTTGAGGTCCACCGGCTCGATGTTCTCGTGGATATCGGTGTCCTTCACACACTGCAAAGCGCCTTTGACCAGCAATTCTAGCTCATCCAGATCCTGGCTGAACTTGGCCTGCAGGCGCTCGTCCTCCAGCAATTCCACCCGCAGGCGCAGGCGGGTGATGGGCGTGCGCAGGTCATGGGAAATGGCACTGAACAACTGGCTGCGCTCGGTGAGATAACGGCTGATGCGCTCGCGCATGCTGTTGAAGGCGCGGCCTACTTCCACCACCTCGCTGCCGCCGCCCTCGGCCACCGGCGCCACGTCCGCGCCAAGTGACATTTCCCGAGCGGCGCGCGCCAGGCGTTTGAGCGGCCAGCTCTGCCACTGCACCAACAGGCCGATGAACAGCAGCAGCAAGGCCGTGGTCAGCACGATGAAACCGATCTGCTGACGTGGCAGGCGCTCGGCTTCCAGGCTGGTGTAGGGTTCGGGCAGCAGCGAGGCAATGTACAACCACTCACCCTCGCCCAGGCGGATTTGCGTGACCAACACCGGCGGGTTGAGGGGCTCCAACGTCAATGAGTAATGCGCCCAGGAGCGCGGCAGCTCATCAAGCTTCAGGCCGCTGTTGAAGATGCGCAGGTCATCGGGACCGACGAATTCGACAGAAATTTCCATCTGCTCGCCAAGGCGTTCGTGCAGCACCTGCTGGAACACCTCGATGACCGCCTGCTTGCGCGGCGTTATGGGCAATACCGGCATATCCAACGGCTTGTCGTTGAGCGACACGAAAAACCGCGTGCCGCCCATGCTGCGCAACTGGTCCAGTACCATCGGCCGGTACGCCACCGGCAACGACCGAAAGTAGCGGACACTGGCACTCATCGAGTGCGCCAGGCTGCTGGCACTGGCACGCAGCCCCTGCAACTGGCTGGCGCGCAACTGGGCAACCCAGATCAGGCTCGACAGGCCCTGGGCCAGCAGCACCACGAGCAAGGTCAGCAGCAGCATGCGCCCGAGCAACGAGCGCGGCAGCAGGCGCCAGCGCCGCTCAGCAAGCGCAGACATGGGCAGCCAGCAGGTAACCACTGCCACGCACGGTGCGGATCAGCCGCGGCGGCTTGTCGGTGTCGCGCAAGCGCTGGCGCAGGCGGCTGACCGCCATGTCGACGATTCGGTCCAGCGGCATCGGTTCACGACCACGGGTGGCGTTGCCGATGGTGTCGCGGTCAAGAATCTGCTGGGGGTGATCGAGGAACAGCTTGAGCAGGGCGAAATCGGCACCGGAGAGGATCACCTCTTCACCGTCACGGTGAAACAGCCGATGGCTAACGGTATCCAGGCGCCAGTCGTCGAAGGCCAGTACGGCGCTGACAGGCGCCGCATGGCCGAACTCCGCACGGCGCAACAGTGCCTTGATACGCGCCTGCAACTCACGCGGGCTGAACGGTTTGCCCAGGTAGTCATCGGCCCCCAGCTCCAGGCCGATAACCCGGTCGGCTTCGTCGGAGCTGGCCGTCAGCATGATGATTGGCACACGCGACTGGCGCGGGTGCTGGCGCACCCAGCGGCACAGGCTGAAGCCATCTTCGTCGGGCAGCATCACATCCAGTATGACCAGGTCGCAGGGGGTGGTTTCCAGCGCGCGGCGAAAGCCCTTTCCGTCTGCCTCGGCATGCACCTGCAGGCCGCAGCGGCTGAGGTAGGTTTGCAACAGTTCACGGATTTCCTGATCGTCGTCGACCATCAGGATGGATTTTCCGGCAGTGCTCAAGGTGTCCCGCCCTCTTGTTCGTCGCAGGTCTCTGCCTGCTATGGGGGGCGCTTTGCGCCCCTTCACACATCAGTGATCCAGTGCCTGCTGTAATGCCACCCCGGCGCCCAGCAATCCAGAGAATTCCGCCGTCACCAGCCACACCGGTACCCCGGTAAAATATCCACTCATGCAGCCTTTGTCGGCAAAACTTGCAGCAAAACCGCTACGCAGGAACAGTTCGGCGAACCGCGGGATCACCCCGCCGACAATGTAAACCCCACCACGCGCGCCCAGGGTCAGAACATTGTTACCTGCCACGCGGCCAAGGAAGCGGCAGAACTGCTCGACCACCGCCAGCGCCCGTGGCTCGCCGCCCAGGGCGGCATCGGTAATGTCTGCAGGGCTCTTGTGTCGCGGTGTGTCACCGTCCAGCGCGCACATGGCCTGGTACAGGCGCACCAGGCCTCCGCCACTGAGCACCGTTTCGGCACTCACATGGCCAATCTGGCTGTGAATCTGCTGGTGAATGGCCGCCTCACGGGCGTTGCCCACCGGCAGGTCAACATGCCCACCTTCACCCGGCAACGCCTGCCAGTGCTGCTCGCCCAGGCGCAACAGACTGCCGACGCCCAGTCCGGTGCCTGGGCCAATCACCAGTGCAGGCCGTACGGGGTCGCTCTGGCCAGGGCAGACTTCGCGGAACTCGCCCGCTTGCAGGCGGGTCATGCCCAGCGCCATGGCCGAAAAATCGTTGATCAGCAGCAGCCGCTCGACCTGCAAGGTCTTGCAGAAGGCGCTGCGGCTCAACCGCCAGTGGTTGTTGGTAAAGCGGAATTCATCGCCATCGACCGGCCCGGCCACTGCCAGGCATACCGCCGCCAGCCCACCGCGGGAAATACCCTGATCGTTCAGGTAGGCTTCGATGGCCTGCTCCGGGCTGGTGTAATCCGCAGTCGCGAAGACCTTGACCCGGTACAGCTGGTTGTCACGCCACAACGCAAAACGGGCATTGGTGCCACCGATGTCGCCAACCAGCAGGTCCTTCATTTGAGGTTCTCCAGGGCCGAGGTAAAGGCACTCGCGCCCTTCTCTGCCGGGCTGAACGCCATGCGCATGAAGCCGAACAGTTCACGCCCGCAACCCAAGTCGTTGCCTTGGGGCGGCGGCGGCAGGTCGCGGCTGGCCAGCTCTTCGGCCGACACCATCACCCGCAGCGTACCTTCGGCACCATCGACCCGCACGATATCACCATCGCGCACCCGTGCCAGCGGGCCACCGTCAAAGGCTTCGGGGCAGACATGAATGGCCGCAGGGATCTTGCCCGAAGCACCCGACATGCGGCCATCGGTCACCAATGCGACTTTGTAGCCGCGGTCCTGCAGCACCCCGAGGAAGGGGGTCAGCTTGTGTAGCTCGGGCATGCCGTTGCACCGTGGGCCCTGGAAGCGCACCACCGCGACGAAATCGCGCTCCAGCTCGCCGGCCTTGAACGCCTCGGCCAGGGACTGCTGGTCCTGGAAGACCCGCGCTGGCGCCTCCACCACCCGATGCTCGGGGGCCACGGCGGACACCTTCATCACACCACGGCCCAGGTTGCCTTCCATCACCCGCAGGCCGCCCTCTGCCGAGAATGGCCGCGCCACGGGGCGCAGGATGCTCTCGTCCAGGCTCTGCTGCGGCCCTTCGCGCCAGACCAGCTTGCCATTGTCGAGGAACGGTTCCTGGGTATAGCGGCGCAGCCCATGGCCCGCCACGGTATTGACGTCCTCGTGCAGCAAACCGGCGTCGAGCAGCTCACGGATGAGGAAGGCCATGCCACCGGCAGCCTGGAAGTGGTTGATGTCGGCCTTGCCGTTGGGGTAGACGTGGGACAGGGTCGGTACGACTTCGGACAGGTCGGCCATGTCCTGCCAGGTCAGCTGGATGCCGGCGGCCTGGGCCATCGCAGGGAGGTGCAAGGTGTGGTTGGTCGAGCCACCGGTGGCATGCAGGGCGACGATGGCGTTGACCAGTGCTTTTTCATCGACGATTTCGCCCAGTGGCATGAAGTTGCCGCTGGCCTTGGTCATGCGCGTGACCTGCTGTGCGGCCTCGGCGGTGAGCGCGTCGCGAAGCGGGGTATACGGGTTGACGAACGAGGCGCCCGGCAGGTGCAGCCCCATCACTTCCATCACCAGCTGGTTGGTGTTGGCCGTGCCGTAGAAGGTGCAGGTACCCGGGCTGTGGTAGGACTTCATCTCCGACTCCAGCAGTTCCTCGCGGCTGGCCTTGCCTTCGGCATAGCGCTGGCGCACATCGGCCTTCTGCTTGTTGGAGATACCAGAAACCATCGGGCCGCCGGGCACGAAGAGGGTTGGCAGGTGCCCGAAGCGCAGGGCGCCCATCATCAACCCCGGGACGATCTTGTCGCAGATCCCGAGCATCAGTGCAGCGTCGAACATGTTGTGCGACAGCGCCACCGCGGTGGACATGGCAATCACTTCACGGCTGGCGATGGCCAGTTCCATGCCCGGCTCACCCTGGGTCACGCCATCGCACATGGCCGGGACACCGCCGGCGAACTGGCCGACCGAGCCGACCTCGCGCAGGGCCTGCTTGATCTGGTCCGGGAAGTGCACATACGGCTGGTGCGCCGAGAGCATGTCGTTGTAGGCCGAGACGATGGCCACGTTGGCGGCGTTCATCAGCCGCAGGCTCTGCTTGTCGTCGGCACCACACCCGGCCACGCCGTGGGCGAAGTTGGCGCACTGCAGGCTGGCACGCATGGGTCCATCACTGGCCGCACCGCGAATCAGCTGCAGGTAGCGTTCACGGGTGGCACGGCTACGTTCGACCAGCCGTTGGGTGACCTCAAGGATGCGCGGGTGCATGTACTGACTCCAGGCTAACGGTAAGGGCGGCTTACTGGGCATTTCCCCTCCAAACGATTGCGACCTAGGCTCAATGAAAAGGTGCCTGACGCATCGAGGAGGCGGCTTGCCCGACCACTCGTTGTATGTTTAAACAAAATACTGCCAGTAAAAAGGCTTGTTTTCTATCGCTCAGTGAATAATCTTGTAATTCCAACAACAAAACCGTTTCAGTGAAACCCCTTTGTGCCACAGGTTTCACTCGGACTGCCAGAGGTACTGCCATGACCCTTCGCATCGCCATCAACGGATTCGGCCGCATCGGGCGCAACGTCCTGCGCGCACTGTATACCCAAGGCTACCGCCAGGACCTGCAGGTCGTCGCCATCAACGACTTGGGCGACAGCGCGATGAACGCCCACCTGCTCAAGTACGACAGCGTGCACGGCACCTTCGATGCCTCGGTCGAGGCCGACCACGAGAGCCTGACGGTCAACGGTGACCGCATCGCGGTCAGCGCCATCCGCAACCCGGCCGAACTGCCCTGGAAGGCCGAAGCGATCGACGTGGTTTTCGAATGCACCGGGCTGTTCACCGACCGCGCCAAGGCCGCTGCACATCTGCAGGCCGGCGCTGGCAAGGTGATTGTCTCGGCACCGGCCAAAGGCGCCGACGCCACAGTGGTGTACGGGGTCAATCACGACATTCTGCGCGCCTCGCACCAGGTCATCTCCAATGCCTCCTGCACCACCAATTGCCTGGCGCCGATCGCCCAGGTGCTGCACCGCGAGTTCGGCATCGAGCAAGGGCTGATGACGACAATCCACGCCTACACCAACGACCAGGTGCTGACCGACGTGTACCACAGTGACCCCTACCGCGCGCGCTCGGCAACCCAGTCCATGATCCCGAGCAAGACCGGCGCCGCTGAAGCCGTGGGCCTGGTGCTGCCGGAGTTGGCGGGCAAGCTGACCGGCATGGCGGTGCGCGTGCCGGTGATCAACGTGTCGCTGGTCGACCTCACCGTAAACCTCAAGCACGAGGCCACCGCCGAACAGGTCAACCAGCTGTTCCTCGAAGCCAGCCGGCATTCCAAGGTACTGGGCTACAACGCACTGCCGCTGGTGTCATGCGATTTCAACCACAACCCACTGTCGTCGATCTTCGATGCCAACCATACGCGGGCCAACGGCAAGATGCTCAAGGTGCTGGCCTGGTACGACAACGAATGGGGGTTCTCCAACCGCATGCTGGATAACTGCCTGGCGCTGTGCAACGCCCGCTGATCCCGCTGACCCTGTCACCGGCAGCCCGGCTCACGCGGGAGTTCACTAAGCGCGGGACCAGTGAACGACCTGTGAGCGTGGGCTTGCCGACGATAGGCCCCGGCCTGAACGCTACAATCTTTACCTTTTCCTAACACTTGCGGGCTTGACCAATGGGCAAGATGATAAGCATTATCATTAACCTTTCGTCGGCCAGGTCCCCCCGTGAGTCAGTCCCGGTTCAACTCCGTCTTCCTCGTCCAGCGCCTTTCCTTGCTGCGCACCTTGCAGCGCATGGTGGGCAACCCAAGCACTGCCGAGGACCTGCTGCAGGAAACCTACCTGCGGGTGTCCCGCGCCTTGAGCGAACGGCCCATCGAGCATCTTGAACCTTTCGTGTTCCAGACTGCACGCAACCTGGCCCTGGACCATCTGCGCACACGCCGGGTGCACTCGCGCATGCTGGTCGACGATGTCCCCGATGAGGTCCTGCATAACGTCGCGGCGCCCCTGAGCAGCAGCGAAGATGCCGCACACGCCGAACAGCTGCTCAAGCACCTGAGCGTCAGCCTCAGCCAGCTGACCGAGCGCCAACAGCGCATTTTCATCCTCAGCCGCCTGCACGGCGCCAGCTACCTGGAAATCGCCGAGCAACTGAATGTCTCGGCCAGCACGGTGCAGAAGGAACTGAAACTGATCATGGCCATCTGCATGGGTGTGGCCGATCGCCTCAAGTGAGACGACCGCTGGCCAGTTGAGTGAGGCGAGGCCCTTGCCACACCCCGCCTTAGCCTTGATCATTCGGGAAAATCATTTCAAGGATCCACCGTGACCGACAGCCCCGTCCCTCGCCCGCCAGCCACCGGGCCCGACGCCCGCGCCCGTGCGATGGACGAGGCGCTGGACTGGCTGGTACGCCTGCAATGCGCCACAGAAGCCGACACCCGGGCCTTCGAACAATGGCTCAGCGCCGCGGCGGAAAACGCCGAAGCCTACGTCGAAGCCGAAGCATTGTGGAACGGCACACCTCTGCGCCACGCAGCCACGCAGATGCACAACGGGCGACGCCGCTCTGTGCGCGGGCGCCTGCGGGCGCACTGGAAACCCCTGGCCACAGCCGCAGTGCTGCTGGTCGGGCTATTCACCGTTGGCAACCTGCCGGTACGGCTGCAGGCCGATCACCTGACAGTGGTCGGCGAGCGCCAGCGGCTGCAGCTCGACGATGGGGCCAAAGTGCTGCTCAACACCAACTCGGCGTTTGCCAGCGACCTGCGTGAAGGTCGCCAGGTGGCACGCCTGCTGCAGGGCGAGGCGTACTTCCAGGTGCCGGGCGGAGCCCAACTGCCCCTGGAGGTTCAGGCCGGGCCGTTGCGGGCGCACGTACGCGACACCGATTTTGCCGTGCGCTACCTCGATGGCGAAGCGCAGGTGCGCGTGCAACGCGGTGACGTCGACCTGCAGGCTGCCAGCGACCAACGCATCCGCCTGAGCGCCGGCGACAGCATCAGCGTCGGCCCGCAAGGCTTCGGCCAGCGCCAGCGCCCCGACATGCACAAGGACCTCGCCTGGATCGACGGCCGCCTGGTGTTCGAGAACTGCCCGCTGAGCCAAGTGCTGGCCGAGGTCCGGCGCTATTACCCCGGCTGGATCATCAACCGCAACACGCAACTGGACAACATGGCGGTGACCGGCAACTATCGCCTGGACGAACCGCTGGAGACCTTGCGTGCCCTTGCCCACATCACTTCGGCGCAACTGCACGAATACCCCGCCGTGGTCATCCTCAACTGACCCAGAAACTATTTTTACGCGATCGCGCTGCCCCACCCGTCTCGTTATAGCCAATGCAACTGATTCTTGTTTGAAAACAAGAACGGTCATCACCTATAACAGTTCGCGCGTCAGGGAGCGCTTTCGATGTCCACAGGTTCAACTCGCCCGTCCACCCTTCCCCGCCGTGCAGGGCAACTGTCCCTGCTGACCCTGGCACTGCTCGCCAGTGGCGCCTGCAGCCTGCCGGCACTGGCCGCCGAACCGGCTCAGGCAAGTAGCCCACGCATGGGTGATTACCGCTTCAGCATTGCCCAGCAGCCTTTGGTCGAAGCCATCAATGCCTTCAGCAAGGTGACCGGTTGGCAGGTCGGCTTCAGCGCCGAGCTGGCCGATGGCGTGGCATCACCCGGTGTACAAGGTTCGCTGCCTGCAGAGGCGGCGCTCAAGCGCCTGCTCCAGGGCACCGGCCTGGGCTATCGCAAGATCGGCAATGGCAATGTGGTGCTCGAGCGCCAGTCGGCGGGGAACACCATTGCCCTGCAACAGATGACCGTCAGCGCCACCCGCAGCGCGCAGGACGTCAGCCAAGTGCCCAGCACCGTCAGCGTGCAGACTCGCGAGCAGCTCGACCGGCAGAACGTCAACGATATCCAGGAGCTGGTACGTTACGAACCGGGTGTGTCAGTGGCCGGCATTGGCCAGCGCAGTGGCCTAAACGGCTACAACATCCGTGGCATCGACGGCGAACGGGTGCTCACCCAGATCGACGGCGTGTCGATCCCCGACAGCTTCTTCTATGGCCCCTACGCACAGACCCAGCGCAACTACGTCGACCCCGAGATCATCAAGCGCGTTGAAATCCTCCGCGGCCCGGCCTCGGTGCTATACGGCAGCAACGCCATCGGCGGCGCGGTGAGCTACTTCACCCTCGACCCGGACGACATCATCAAGCCAGGCAAGGATGTGGGCGCTCGCCTGAAGACCGGCTACAGCTCGGCCGATGAAAGCTGGCTGACGTCGGCGACCGTGGCCGGCCGCCAGGGCGACTTCGACGGCCTGCTGCACCTGAGCCAACGCAACGGCCATGAGAAAGAGTCCTTCGGCAGCCATGGCGGTACCGGCCTGGAGCGCACCGAAGCCAACCCCGAGGACGTACGCACCACCAACGTGCTGGCCAAGCTGGGCTGGAACTACGCCGACGACGCGCGCCTGGGGTTCACCTACGAACGCTACAAGGATGACCGCGACCAGAACATTCTCAGCGCTGTGGGTGGCCCGTTCGCCAATGGTGCCGGAATGGGTATGTACCGCAGCCGTAACGGCAACGACACCGTGACCCGCGAGCGCTTTGGCATCAACCACGAGTTCGGCCTGGATTCACTGGTCGCCGACCACATCAAGTGGAGCCTGAACTACCAGATCGCCAAGACCGACCAGCACACCGAGGAAGTCTACTTCCCGTTCAGCCGCACCGTATTGCGAACCCGCGACACCACCTACAAGGACCGCCAGTGGGTCTTTGACGCACAGCTGGACAAAGCCTTCAGCATCGGCGCCACTGACCACCTGCTGACCTACGGCACCACCCTCAAGCACGAGAAGGTGACCGGTTCGCGCAGTGGTACCGGTACCTGCCTGGCAGTCGGTGGTACCTGCCGTGCCATCGGTCAGGTCAGCGCCAGCGATGCCCAGGCACTGGTCAGCGACTTCCCGGACCCGACCGTCAATACCTACAGCCTGTTCGTGCAGGATGAGATCCGCTGGAACAACTGGACGTTCCTGCCGGGCGCTCGCTATGACTACACGCGCATGGAGCCCAAGTTCACCGATGCGTTCCTGCGGGGCGTGCAAGGCACCGGCGCAGCGCCTGCCAGCCTCGACGATGCGGACAAGAAGTGGCACCGCGTGTCACCGAAGTTCGGCCTGACCTATGCCTTCAACGACAACTACACCTGGTACGGCCAGTACGCCGAAGGCTTCCGCACGCCGACCGCCAAGTCGATGTACGGGCGCTTCGAAAACCTGGGTGAGGGGTATCGTGTACAAGGCAACCCGAACCTGGAACCCGAGAAAAGCAAGGGCTACGAGACTGGCCTGCGCGGTAACTTCGATGCCGGTAACTTCGCTGTGGCAGTGTTCTACAACAAGTACCGTGACTTCATCGACGAGGACGCGGTGCAAAGCGCCAACCTTGGCAACACCTTCATGGCCAACAACATCAAGCACGCCACCATCAAGGGGGCTGAGGTCAAGGGCCGTCTGAACCTCGACCACTTTGGCGCGCCGCAGGGCCTGTATACCCAGGCCTCGGTGGCCTATGCCAATGGCCGCAACGATGACACCGGCCAGCCATTGAACAGCGTCAACCCGCTGACTGGCGTGTTCGGCCTGGGTTATGACCAAGCCAACTACGGCGGTTTGCTGAGCTGGACCTTGGTCAAGCGCAAGACCCGCGTCGACGACACCAACTTCTTCGCGCCGGATGGCTCAAGCGCCAAGTTCCGTACCCCGGGTTATGGCGTGCTGGACCTGACCGGCTTCTACAAGGTGACGGAGGACGTGACGGTCAACGCTGGCCTGTACAACCTCACCGACAAGAAATACTGGCAGTGGGATTCGGTACGCGCCTACGACGGCCAGGGTGAAGCGGGTGTGACCCAGCCTGCCAACCTCGACCGCCTGATCATGCCGGGGCGCAACTTCGGCATCAATGTGGTTTGGGATATCTAACCTGAACTGATCAGTTCCGGCCCCTGTCGCCGGCGTGCTCCGCGGGAGCCTGCTTGCCGGCGTCAGGGCCCGGAACTGACAACACGAACACCCGTTTTTTTTTACTGTCCCCACGCCGCTGTTTCGTCTTGTCACTAGACGCCCCCATTTTCCAAGGACATCCCCATGACCGAACGCCCAGCCTTGCGCTCGCAACGCCTCAACCAGGTTACCCACGCCCCGCACACCGAGCTCGACGCCCTGGTCAAATCCCACGCGCCGTTCGACAGCCGTGAAAGCTTTGCCCGCTTCGTCGTTGCCCAATACCTGTTCCAGTCCGAACTGCAGGCGCTGTACAACGATCCACAATTGGTCGCCATCGTCCCTGACCTGGCGGAGCGTTGCCGCGCCGAACAGGCCCGCCTGGACCTGGCTGACCTGGGCACCGAAGTACCGGCTGCGCTACCCGGCGCACTGCAGAACCCGAGCCTGGGTGAGGCATTGGGCTGGATCTTCGTCTCCGAAGGCTCCAAACTGGGCGCTGCGTTTCTGATCAAGCGTGCCGTTGCCCTGCAACTGTCCGACAGCTTCGGTGCCCGACACCTGGGCGAACCTGCCGGCGGCCGCGCCGAAGGCTGGAAGCAGTTCACCCGTATCCTCGATGGCCTCGAGCTGTCGGCCGAGGAAGACGCCGCCGCCGAGCGGGGTGCAGTCGCCGCCTTCGAGCGCTTCACCGAACTGCTCAAACATGCCTATGCTGCGGATAACGCGCTAGCCTGACACGTATTACCCGGCCGCCCCCAGGTGGCCGGAACGTTTTTCGCAGTGAGACCATGACCCAACCAGCCCGCTCGAAACTGTCCCGCCTGCTGTATGGCATCCTGGCTTATGTGAGCCTGGGTATCGGCCTGGTCGCCATCGTCATCCCGGGCCTGCCGACCACCGAGTTCATCCTGCTGGCCGCCTGGGCGGCGACACGCAGTTCGCCGCGCCTGTTGGCATGGCTGGAGAACCATCGGTTGTTCGGGCCGATTCTCTACAACTGGCGCAATGGCAAGGTAATCCAGCGCCGGGCCAAGGTCAGTGCGACGATCAGCATGCTGGTGTGCGCGGGGGTGATGCTGACGTTCCTCGACCATCACTGGCCGGTCTTTCTGGCGATTGCCGGCATGACCCTGGGCAACCTGTGGATCTGGTCACGGCCAGAACAGGCATGCCCTCCTACCTCACAAGCTCAACAGCCCTGAGTACAACGCGTAGGCCGCCAACGCCGCGCCCACCAGTACCGCGGCGAAAATCAGCTTCTCCCAAGGCGTGAACAGTGTCTGCTGCTGTTCACGCTTGGCCCGGGCGAACAGGATCACGCCTGGCGCATACAGCAATGCCGAAAGCAGCAGGTACTTGAGCCCCCCGGCATACAGCAGCCACACCGCGTACAGCAGCGCCACCAGCGCCACCAGCAGGTCCTTGCGCCGCAGCGCCTCCAGCCCGGCGTAGCTCTCCCCTCGCAGCGCCAGCAGCACCGCATACGCGGCCGACCACAGGTAGGGCACCAGGATCATCGACGACGCCAGGTAGATCAGGCTGGTGTAGGTGCCGGCCGAAAATAGCGTGATCAGCAAAAAGCCCTGAATCATGCAGTTGGTCAGCCACAGGGCATTGGCCGGCACGTGGTTGGCATTTTCCTTGGCCAGAAAGCGCGGCATGGTCTTGTCCCGCGCCGTGGCGAAAAGGATCTCGGCGCACAGCAACGCCCACGACAGCAATGCCCCGAGCAGCGACACAGCCAGGCCAATGCTGATCAGCAGCGCCCCCCAAGGGCCAACGATATGCTCGAGCACCGAGGCTAACGACGGGTTTTGCAACCCGGCCAACTCCGGCTGGGTCATCACCCCCAACGACAGCACGTTGACCAGCACCAGCAACGCGAGAACCCCCAGAAAGCCGATCACCGTGGCCTTGCCCACATCCGAGCGGCGCTGCGCCCGTCCCGAGTAGACGCTGGCACCCTCGATGCCGATGAACACGAACACCGTCACCAGCATCATGTTGCGCACCTGGTCCAGCACGTTGCCGAACTGCGGATTGCTCAGGCCCCAGATATCACGGGTGAAGATGTCGGCGCGAAAGGCAAAGGCGGCGATGACGATGAAGATCAGCAACGGCACCACCTTGGCCACGGTGGTCACCTGGTTGATGAAGGCTGCCTCCTTGATGCCGCGCAGCACCAGAAAATGCACCGCCCACAGCAGGAGCGACGCGCAGCCGATGGCAATCGGCGTATTGCCCTCGCCGAACACCGGAAAATAGAAGCCCAGGGTACTGAACAACAGCACGAAATAGCCGACATTGCCCAGCCAGGCGCTGATCCAGTAGCCCCAGGCGGAAGAGAAGCCCATGTAGTCGCCGAAACCGGCCTTGGCGTAGGCGTACACCCCAGAATCGAGCTCCGGCTTGCGGTTGGCCAGGGTCTGAAACACGAAGGCCAGCGCCAGCATGCCCACAGCGGTAATGCCCCAGCCAATCAGCACGGCCCCCACGTCGGCGCGGGCTGCCATGTTTTGCGGCAAAGAGAAGATCCCACCACCAATCATCGAACCGACGACCAGTGCGATCAACGCGCCAAGACGCAGCTTCTGACCTGGTTCACTCATGCACATCCCCATCTTTTGCGCGCGTTGTCATACCGCTGAAACAGCTTTAAGTGCATATCCATATAGCCTCTTATAGCAGACCAAGCCATTAAACCTATAGCACTCATAACTCCTTTGTCTATACCGGCGGCCAGGCAGAAAATGCCGACTGCCGCTCAACTTTTAAAAAAAGTTCAAACGTGGAATTCGCTGTGAAAAATTTGCGAAAACGGCAAAAGAGGCTAGCGTCAGAGATCGCAGGACAAACAGAGCGTTTGCTCTAGAAGTACATGGAGGTGCCAGCATACCAGGCCCAGCAAGCAAAGGCTGTCGGCACTCTCCAGGAGTCATGTGAAGGAATTTTCCTACTTCACAACGTCATGAACTGATCTAAGTCAGTTCATGACCCAGGCGACGGATTTAACCTGTCGTCAACTTTCTCCTGGTACGGAGTTGTTAAATGTCTGATTCTTCCGGAAAACTAAAACTTGGTGCGCTTGTTGCACTTGTTGTAGGTTCAATGATTGGCGGCGGGATCTTCTCCTTGCCGCAAAACATGGCAGCCAGCGCCGGCGTGGGGGCCGTATTGATCGGCTGGGGTATCACCGCCGTCGGCATGCTTACCCTGGCCTTCGTGTTCCAGACCCTGGCCAACCGCAAACCTGACCTGGACGGCGGGGTCTATGCCTACGCCAAGGCCGGTTTCGGCGACTACATGGGCTTTTCCTCGGCCTGGGGCTACTGGATAAGCGCCTGGCTGGGCAACGTCGGTTACTTCGTGCTGCTGTTCAGCACCCTGGGCTACTTCTTCCCGGTCTTCGGTGAAGGCAATACCCCGGCGGCCATCATCGGCGCCTCGATCCTGCTTTGGGCGGTGCACTTCCTGGTGCTGCGTGGCATCAAGGAAGCGGCCTTCATCAACCTGGTCACTACCGTGGCCAAGGTCGTGCCACTGGTGCTGTTCGCACTGATCTGCCTGTTCGCCTTCAGGCTCGACATCTTCACCGCCGACATCTGGGGCACCGGCACGCCGGAACTGGGCAGCGTGATGAACCAGGTGCGCAACATGATGCTGGTCACCGTGTGGGTGTTCATCGGTATCGAGGGCGCGAGCATCTTCTCTTCCCGTGCGGAAAAACGCTCCGACGTGGGTAAGGCCACGGTCATCGGCTTCATCACCGTGCTGCTGTTCCTGGTCCTGGTCAACGTCCTGTCGCTGGGTGTGATGACCCAACCAGAGCTGGCCAAGCTGCAGAACCCTTCGATGGCGGCTGTGCTGGAACATGTGGTCGGCCACTGGGGCGCGGTGCTGATCAGCGTCGGCCTGATCATCTCGCTGCTCGGGGCCCTGCTGTCGTGGGTACTGCTGTGCGCCGAGATCATGTTCGCCGCGGCCAAGGACCACACCATGCCGGAGTTCCTGCGCCGCGAGAATGCCAATCAGGTACCTGCCAACGCGTTGTGGCTGACTAACGCGATGGTGCAGATTTTCCTGGTGATCACCCTGTTCTCGGCCAGTACCTACCTGTCGCTGATCTACCTTGCCACTTCGATGATCCTGGTGCCTTACCTGTGGTCGGCGGCCTATGGCTTCCTGCTGGCCATGCGCGGCGAAACCTATGAGCAAGCCGCTCGCGAGCGCAGCAAGGACCTGCTCATCGGGGGCATCGCCCTGATCTATGCCATTTGGCTGCTGTATGCCGGTGGCGTGAAGTACCTGCTGCTTTCGGCCCTGCTGTATGCCCCTGGCGTGATCCTGTTCGCCAAGGCCAAGCGTGAAATTGGCCAACCGATCTTCACCAACGTGGAAAAACTGATCTTCGCAGCCGTGGTCATCGGCGCCCTGGTGGCAGCCTATGGCCTGTATGACGGTTTCCTGACCCTGTGACCCCACGTTCTCGCTCAATTGGAGGAAAGAACCATGTCCGCTGAAAAACAGAAATACGGTGTCCACTCCGAAGCCGGCAAACTGCGCAAAGTGATGGTTTGCGCCCCGGGCCTGGCGCACAAGCGCCTGACCCCGAGCAACTGCGATGAACTGCTGTTCGATGACGTGATCTGGGTCGACCAGGCCAAACGTGACCACTTCGACTTCGTCACCAAGATGCGCGAGCGCGGGGTGGATGTGCTGGAAATGCACAACCTGCTCACCGACATCGTGCAGAACAAAGAAGCCCTGAAGTGGATCCTCGACCGCAAGATCACCCCTGACACCGTCGGTGTCGGCCTGACCAACGAAGTGCGCAGCTGGCTAGAAGGCCTCGAGCCGCGCCACCTGGCCGAGTTCCTGATAGGCGGCGTGGCCGGCCAGGACCTGCCGCAGAGCGAAGGCGCCGATGTGGTCAAGATGTACAACGACTACCTGGGCCATTCCAGCTTCATCCTGCCACCGCTACCCAACACCCAGTTCACCCGTGACACCACCTGCTGGATCTATGGCGGCGTCACCCTCAACCCGATGTACTGGCCGGCGCGACGCCAGGAAACCCTGCTAACCACCGCCATCTACAAGTTCCACCCGCAGTTCACCGGTGCCGACTTCCAGGTCTGGTATGGCGACCCGGACAAAGAACACGGCAACGCCACCCTGGAAGGCGGTGACGTGATGCCGATCGGTAAAGGCATCGTGCTAATCGGCATGGGCGAGCGCACCTCGCGCCAGGCCATCGGCCAGCTGGCACAGAACCTGTTCGCCAAAGGCGCGGTAGAAAAAGTCATCGTCGCCGGCCTGCCTAAATCCCGCGCCGCGATGCACCTGGACACCGTATTCAGCTTCTGCGACCGCGACCTGGTCACGGTCTTCCCGGAAGTGGTGAAAGAGATCGTGCCGTTCATCATCCGCCCCGACGAAAGCAAACCCTACGGCATGGACGTGCGCCGCGAGAACAAATCGTTCATCGAGGTGGTTGGCGATCAACTGGGGGTCAAACTGCGCGTGGTCGAGACTGGGGGCAACAGCTTTGCCGCCGAACGCGAGCAATGGGATGACGGCAACAACGTGGTGGCAGTGGAGCCTGGCGTGGTCATTGGCTACGACCGCAACACCTACACCAACACCCTGCTGCGCAAGGCCGGGATCGAGGTCATCACCATCAGCGCCGGCGAACTGGGCCGGGGCCGTGGCGGCGGCCACTGCATGACCTGCCCAATCGTGCGCGACCCAATCGACTACTAAACGACCATTCTCCCGGCTGCCCCCACAAGGCGGTAGCCGGGCCGATTACCGAATTCAAGGAGAATCACCATGGCGTTCAACATCCACAACCGCAACCTGCTCAGCCTCGAACACCACACCACCCGCGAGCTGAGGTACCTGCTGGACCTGTCCCGCGACCTCAAGCGTGCCAAGTACACCGGCACCGAGCAGCAGCATCTCAAAGGCAACAACATTGCCCTGATCTTCGAGAAGACCTCGACCCGTACGCGCTGCGCCTTCGAAGTCGCCGCCTACGACCAAGGTGCTAACGTCACCTACATCGACCCCAACTCCTCGCAGATCGGCCACAAGGAGAGCATGAAGGACACCGCCCGCGTACTCGGGCGCATGTACGATGCCATCGAGTACCGTGGCTTCAAGCAGGAAATCGTCGAAGAGCTGGCCAAGTTCGCCGGCGTGCCGGTGTTCAACGGCCTGACCGACGAATACCACCCAACCCAGATGATCGCCGACGTGCTGACCATGCGTGAGCACAGCGACAAGCCGCTGCACGACATCAGCTATGCCTACCTCGGCGATGCCCGCAACAACATGGGCAACTCGCTGCTGCTGATTGGCGCCAAGCTCGGCATGGACGTGCGCATTGCCGCACCGAAGGCGCTGTGGCCCCATGACGACCTGGTAGAACGCTGCAAGAAATACGCTGAGGAAAGCGGCGCGCGCCTCACCCTCACCGAAGACCCGAAAGCCGCAGTCAAGGGCGTGGACTTCGTGCACACCGACGTCTGGGTCTCGATGGGTGAGCCGATCGAAGCTTGGGGTGAGCGCATCAAGCAGCTCAAGCCTTACCAGGTCAACGCGGAGCTGATGAAGTCCACCGGCAACCCACGCACCAAGTTCATGCACTGCCTGCCAGCGTTCCACAACTCCGAGACCAAGGTCGGCAAGCAGATCGCCGAACAGTACCCGGACCTGGCCAACGGCATCGAAGTGACCGACGACGTGTTCGAGTCGCCGGCGTGCATCGCCTTTGAGCAGGCAGAAAACCGCATGCATACGATCAAGGCGATCCTGGTGTCGACCCTGGCTGACCTTTAAAGGCCACTCCTGCCCCTGGAACCCGGCTTGCCGATGACCCCAGGGGCAGGAGGCGACCCTCACTTCTACGTTAAAGGACACTACCATGCGTATCGTTGTTGCATTGGGCGGCAACGCCCTGCTGCGCCGCGGCGAGCCCATGACCGCTGAAAATCAGCGCGCCAATATCCGCACCGCCACCGAGCAGATCGCCAAGATTCATCCTGGCAACGAACTGGTCATCGCCCACGGCAACGGCCCTCAGGTCGGCCTGCTGTCGCTGCAGGCACTGTCCTACAAGCCGGACGAAGCCTACCCGCTGGACGTGCTGGGTGCCGAAACCGAAGGCATGATCGGCTACATGATCGAACAGGAGCTGGGCAACCTGCTGGACTTCGAGGTGCCGTTCGCCACCTTGCTGACCCAGGTCGAAGTCGATGCCAACGACCCGGCCTTCAAAGACCCCACCAAGTTCATCGGCCCGGTTTACAGCAAGGAAGAAGCCGAGCGCCTGGCCAAGGAAAAAGGCTGGGTGGTCAAGGCTGATGGCGACAAGTACCGCCGCGTGGTCGCCAGCCCCAAACCCAAGCGCATCTTCGAGATTCGCCCGATCAAATGGCTGCTGGAAAAGAGCAGTATCGTGATCTGTGCCGGTGGCGGCGGCATCCCCACCCTGTACGATGAAAACCGCAAGCTCAAAGGCGTCGAGGCGGTCATCGACAAGGACCTGTGTTCGGCACTGCTGGCCGAGCAATTGGAAGCCGACCTTCTGATAATCGCCACTGACGTCGACGCGGCCTACGTTGACTGGGGCAAGCCAACGCAAAAAGCCATTGCCCAGGCCCACCCCGACGAACTCGAACGCCTGGGCTTCGCCGCCGGCTCCATGGGGCCAAAGGTGCAGGCTGCCAGTGACTTTGCCCGCAATACCGGTAAAGTGGCGGTGATCAGCTCGCTGGAGAACATCGAGGACATCGTCAAAGGCACGGCCGGCACTCGGGTTTCCACGGCCAAGCCAGGTATCAGCTACCGTTGAATGCAGTAGGCGGGCGTAAGCCGCCCGCCGTTTTCGACCTTCCGGAGGATTCCGCCATGGCCCAGTTCCACCCTGGTCACGTGCATATCGAGCGCACCGCGCTGAACAGCGCCGACCATAGTTATGACCTCAATCTTGAGTACGAGGCGACACAGGACCCCAAGGAAGGCCGAGGTGTACAGTTCCGCCTGCATGGCAGCATCGAAGGTAAGCCGGTGGACGAAACGTTCTTTCTGCCCAAGGACCAGGTCCTGCCAAGCTTTCTGATGGTGCTGAGCCGCAAGGCCCAGGCCCACCTCGCACCGCCCAAGAAATTCGAGACCCTGAGCTCACCGCACAAGATCTACGACCTGATGTTCGAAGACATCCGCGCCAAGCTGGATGTGAAGTCGGGCGACTCGATCAAGCCAGAACATCTGGGGTAACCCCCTCGCCGGCCAGCCGGCTCCCGCAGACCGCCACTGACGGGCAGCACCTGTGGAGGCCGGCTGGCCGGCGATTGGGTTTCACACAGCGCACGAGGCATACTACTGCCCTCCCCCGGCCATAACCTCCTCTCCCCATGCGCATCCACGTCAGCTTCATCGACCGCGTCGGCATCACCCAGGAAGTCCTCGCCCTGCTCGGTGCCCGCAACCTCAACCTGGACGCCGTGGAGATGGTCCCGCCGAACGTCTACATCGATGCCCCGACCCTCAGCCCGGCCGTGCTGGAAGAGCTGCACGACGCCCTGTTCGATGTGCACGGTGTGCAATCGGTGGACGTGGTCGACATCCTTCCCGGCCAGCGCCGCCACCTGCAGCTCGACGCCTTGCTGGCGGCCATGAGCGATCCGGTGCTGGCGGTGGACAGCGCCGGCAAGGTGCTGCTTGCCAACCCGGCGCTGATCGCCCTGTGCGGCCGAGAGTCGGCCGGGCGCTCGGTAGGCGAGCTGTTCGGCGACCCGGCGCTACTGCAGGCACTGCTGGACAACAATTTCCATTTGCCGATGCGTGAGATGCAGCTCAACGGCCAGAGCCTGCTGCTCGATGCCACGCCCATCACCAACGCCGGCGGCCTGCTGACCCTCTACCCACCCAACCGTATGGGCGAGCGCCTGTCGGCCCTGCACCACGACCATGCCGAAGGCTTCGATGCATTGCTCGGCGACTCACCGGCGATTCGCACCCTCAAGGCGCGCGCCCTACGCGTGGCGGCGCTCGACGCACCGCTGCTGGTACATGGCGAGACCGGCACCGGCAAAGAACTGGTGGCCCGTGCCTGCCATGCCATCAGCAGCCGCCATGCAGCGCCATTTCTGGCGCTGAACTGCGCCGCGCTGCCCGAGAGCTTGGCCGAAAGCGAGCTGTTCGGCTATGCCCCCGGCGCCTTTACCGGTGCCCAGCGGGGTGGCAAGCCAGGGCTGATGGAGCTGGCCAACCAGGGGACGGTGTTTCTCGACGAAATCGGCGAAATGTCTCCTTACCTGCAGGCCAAGCTCCTGCGCTTTCTCAGCGATGGCAGCTTCCGCCGCGTGGGCGGCGACCGTGAGGTGAAGGTCGATGTACGAATTATCAGTGCCACCCACCGTGACCTGGAACGCATGGTCGCCGAAGGCACGTTCCGTGAAGACCTGTTCTACCGCCTGAATGTGCTCAACCTGCAAGTGCCGCCACTGCGTGACCGGGGTCAGGATATCCTGATGCTCGCGCATTACTTCATGCAGCAGGCCTGCACCCAGATCCAACGCCCACCATGCCGCCTGACGCCCGCCACCCATTCGGCACTGCTGGCCAACCCATGGCCGGGCAACGTGCGTCAGTTGCAGAACGTGATCTTCCGCGCCGCTGCCATTTGCGAGGGCAACCTGGTGGACATCGGCGACTTGGACATCGCCGGCACGTCGGTAGCCCGCGGGCAGGATGGCGAGGTGGCCAGCCTGGAACAGGCGGTTGGCAATTTCGAACGTGAGCTGCTGCAGCGGCTGTATCCCAGTTACCCCTCCACCCGACAGTTGGCGGGGCGACTGCAGACGTCGCACACCGCCATCGCTCAACGGCTACGCAAGTACGGTATCCCCAACAAGGGCTGATGTGGCGGTATTCGCCCCGGCCCGGTACGAATGCCTCCCCTCTCCATTTGCCCGCAAAATCGAGGTTTTATTCAGAATTTCCCTACCCGTTAAAGGATGACATTGCACATACACTCGGCCCAAAAGGCGCCTCCAAGCAATGTTCGCCCCTCACGGAACCAAGAGTACTCTGAATGCTTCAACTCGATTTTTACGGCACGCTCGTGGCCGCTTCCCTGGTACTTTTGCTAGGGCGCGGTCTTGTCACCCGCGTCGGTTTCCTGCGCACTTACAATATTCCCGAACCGGTAGCAGGCGGCCTGCTCGTGGCGCTGCTGCTGTTGGGCTTACGCACCGTCGACGTGCATGTGCAGTTCGATACCTCACTGCAAACACCCTTGATGTTGGCGTTTTTTGCCACCATCGGTCTGAGTGCCGACATTGCCAGCCTGAAAAAAGGCGGCCGGGTTGTCGGTATTTTCCTGCTGGCGGTCACTGGGCTGCTGGTGGTCCAGAATGCAATGGGCATCGGGCTGGCAAAGGCACTGGGGCTTGATCCGCTGATGGGCCTGTTGTCCGGTTCGATATCCCTGTCGGGCGGCCACGGCACCGGCGCGGCGTGGGGAGCGACGTTCAGCGAAAAGTACGGTTTGGCTTCGGCAACGGAACTGGCATTGGCAGCGGCGACGTTTGGCTTGGTTCTGGGCGGGCTGATTGGCGGGCCGGTTGCACGCCTACTCATCAACCGTGTTGAAACGCCGGGCCTTGATCAGGGTGTTTCACACTTGCCAAAGGGCTTCGAACAGCCAAACGAAGAGCGGCTGATCACGCCCTTCTCAATGATCGAAACCCTTGCTCTGATCGCGGTCAGTTTGATGGGCGGCACCCTGTTGAACGGCCTGCTCCACGAGACGGCATTTGAGTTACCGACATTCGTTTGCGTCTTGTTCGTGGGCGTGCTGCTGCGCAACGGGCTTTCTGCATTTGGCCTGTATCAGGTATTCGAGCGCGAAGTGTCCGTGCTGGGCAATGTCAGCTTGTCGCTGTTTCTGGCGATCGCACTGATGTCCCTGAAACTGTGGGACCTGGCGGCCCTGGCATTACCCTTCTTCACTCTTTTGGCTGTACAAACGTTGGTCATGGCACTGTTTGCAATGTTCGTGACGTTCAGACTCATGGGCAGCAACTACGATGCCGCCGTACTGGCCGCCGGACACTGCGGTTTTGGCCTGGGCGCAACGCCAACGGCCATCGCCAACATGCAAGCCATCACCCAGCGCTTCGGGCCTTCGCAGATTGCATTTCTGGTAGTACCGATGGTGGGCGCCTTCTTCATCGACATCATCAACGTCATCGTGATCAAGCTGTACCTCACGCTGCCGTTCTTTACAGCGCTGTAAAAAATCGGGCCCTTTCGCGGCGTAACCCGCGCATGGGCCCGGCCGCCCTGTCCGTAGCGATATCCGTACATCGTATCGAATTCAATACAAAGCCACTTGGCGCGTTCTGCGCAAGGGTTTGATCCTCCGAACCTTTTCTTTCCGCCCTCCTCTGTAGCGTTTTCATTCCAAAAAAGCGAAAACTACATCGGTTAAATTATTTAAGTTATTGATATTTAATGACTTTTATTTAATGGCCGCATTATTGCTATGGAATCCTTAACCAAGAGCGCGGCCATACCGCGCCCAACGCCCTGCTTCCCGAGGATTCCCCATGAGCGAGTTGCGTTTCACCGAAGATCACGAATGGCTGCGCGTCGAGGCCGACGGCAGTGTCACCGTAGGCATCACTGCCTACGCTCAGAATGCCTTGGGTGACGTGGTCTACGTGCAACTGCCAGAGCTGCAGCAGTACGACAAAGGTGCCGAAGCCTCCACCGTCGAATCGGTCAAGGCCGCCAGCGGTGTCTACATGCCGCTGGCCGGCGAAGTGGTTGCAGTGAATGACCAGCTTGATCAAAGCCCCGAACGGGTCAACGAAGATCCACTGGGCGAGGGCTGGTTCTTCCGCTTCATCCCCGCAGACATGAACGAAGTGGCCGCCCTGCTCGACCAGGACGCCTACGACCGCCTGATCAAAGCCAACGACGACGCCTGAGGACACCTGCCATGACCATCAACCTCGGCACCGCCAACGAATTCATCGCGCGGCACATCGGCCCTCGCACCGCTGACGAGCAGGCCATGCTGGCGACCCTCGGCTTTGACTCGCTGGAAGCCATGACCGCCGCTGTCATCCCCGATACCATCAAAGGCACTAGCGTACTGGGCTCGGCAGACGGCCAGAGCGAGGCCGATGCCCTCGCTGCGCTGAAAGCCATCGCTGGCAAGAACCAGCTGTTCAAGAACTACATCGGCCAGGGCTACTACAACACCCACACCCCGGCACCGATCCTGCGCAATCTGCTGGAAAACCCTGCCTGGTACACTGCCTACACGCCTTACCAGCCTGAAATCTCTCAAGGCCGCCTGGAGGCCCTGCTGAACTTCCAGACCCTGATCAGCGACCTGACTGGCCTGCCGATCGCCAACGCATCCTTGCTCGACGAAGCGACTGCCGCCGCCGAAGCCATGACCTTCTGCAAGCGCCTGTCAAAGAACAAGGCCAGCCATGCCTTCTTTGCCTCCGTGCACTGCCATCCCCAGACCCTCGACGTGCTGCGGACCCGTGCCGAACCGCTGGGCATCGAGATCGTGGTGGGTGACGAGCGCGAGCTGAACGATGTCAGCACCTTCTTCGGTGCCCTGCTGCAATACCCGGCCAGTAAGGGTGAAGTGTTCGACTACCGTGAACTGGTGCAGCGCTTCCATGCCGCCAATGCCCTGGTGGCCGTGGCCGCCGACCTGCTGGCCCTGACGCTGCTGACCCCGCCGGGCGAATTCGACGCCGACGTGGCCATTGGCAGCGCCCAGCGCTTCGGTGTACCGCTTGGTTTCGGAGGCCCCCACGCGGCCTACTTCGCCACCCGCGATGCCTTCAAGCGTGACATGCCGGGCCGCCTGGTCGGCGTGTCGATCGACCGCTTCGGCAAGACCGCACTGCGCCTGGCCATGCAGACCCGCGAGCAGCACATCCGTCGCGAGAAGGCCACCAGCAACATCTGCACCGCCCAGGTGCTGCTAGCCAACATCGCCAGCATGTTCGCCGTGTACCACGGCCCGCAAGGCCTCAAGCGCATTGCCCAGCGCACCCACGCGCTGACCGCGATCCTTGCCGCCGGCCTGAAAACCCTGGGCATCGACGTGCTGGGCGAAACCGCCTTCGATACCCTGACCCTGGCCACGGGCAGCGCAACCGCAAGCCTGCACGCCAAGGCCCGTGAGCAACGCATCAATCTGCGCCAGATCGACAGCGACACGCTGGGGCTGTCGCTCGACGAAACGACCACCCAGGCCGATGTAGAAGCCTTATGGCAGGTCTTCGCCGGCCAGCAGGCACACCCTGACTTCGCCGCCCTGGCCGCCAGCACCGGCTCGCGCCTGCCGGTCGCGCTGCTGCGCCAGTCGGCCATCCTCGAACACCCGGTGTTCAACCGATACCACAGCGAAACCGAACTGATGCGTTACCTGCGTCGCCTGGCCGACAAGGACCTGGCGCTGGACCGCAGCATGATCCCGCTGGGTTCGTGCACCATGAAGCTCAACGCCGCCAGCGAAATGATCCCGGTGACCTGGGCCGAGTTCGGCAACCTGCACCCGTTCGCCCCCGCCGAGCAGAGTCAGGGCTACCAGCAGCTGACCCGTGAACTGGAAGCCATGTTGTGCGCCGCCACTGGCTACGACGCCGTGTCGCTGCAACCCAATGCCGGCTCCCAAGGCGAGTACGCCGGCCTGCTGGCCATCCGCGCTTACCACCGCAGCCGTGGCGAAAGCCATCGTGATATCTGCCTGATCCCGTCTTCAGCCCACGGTACCAACCCCGCTACCGCGCACATGGCCGGTATGCGCGTGGTTGTCACCGCCTGTGACGCCCGTGGCAACGTCGATGTCGATGACCTGCGTGCCAAGGCCATCGAGCACCGGGAGCGCCTGGCCGCGATCATGATCACCTACCCATCGACCCACGGCGTGTTCGAGGAGGCGATCGGCGAGATCTGCGCGATCATTCACGACAATGGCGGCCAGGTGTACATCGACGGCGCCAACATGAATGCCATGGTCGGCCTGTGCGCCCCCGGCAAGTTCGGCGGCGATGTCTCGCACTTGAACCTGCACAAGACGTTCTGTATTCCACACGGCGGTGGCGGCCCGGGCGTCGGCCCGATTGGCGTGAAAGCGCACCTGGCGCCATTCCTGCCAGGCCATGCACAGCTGGAAAACCACGAAGGTGCCGTGTGCGCGGCGCCGTTCGGCAGCGCCAGCATCCTGCCCATTACCTGGATGTACATCCGCATGATGGGCGGTGCGGGCCTCAAGCGCGCCTCGCAAATGGCGATCCTCAATGCCAACTACATCGCCCGGCGCCTGGAAGAGCACTATCCTGTTCTGTACACCGGTGGCAATGGCCTGGTGGCACACGAGTGCATTCTCGACCTGCGCCCGCTCAAGGACACCAGCGGCATCAGTGTCGACGACGTGGCCAAGCGCCTGATCGACTTTGGCTTCCATGCCCCGACCATGTCCTTCCCTGTGGCGGGCACGCTGATGATCGAACCGACCGAAAGCGAGTCCAAAGAAGAACTGGACCGCTTCTGCAACGCAATGATCCAGATCCGCGAAGAGATTCGCGCCGTGGAGAACGGTAGCCTGGACAAGGATGACAACCCGCTGAAAAACGCCCCGCACACGGCGGCCGAGCTGGTGGGCGACTGGGCCCATGGTTATAGCCGTGAGCAAGCGGTGTACCCACTGCCGAGCCTGGTGGAGGGCAAGTACTGGCCGCCGGTCGGGCGGGTCGACAACGTGTTCGGTGACCGCAACCTGGTCTGCGCCTGCCCGTCGATCGAAAGCTATCAGGACGTTTGAGGCGGACTCCCCTTGTGGAGCGGGCTTGTCCCGCGCCCACAGGGGCCAATGCTGTCTGCACGACCTACCTGGAGGAACCACTATGTCCCTGAGCGTCTTCGACCTGTTCAAGATCGGCATCGGCCCCTCCAGCTCCCACACGGTCGGCCCGATGCGCGCTGCCGCACGCTTTGCTGAAGGGCTGCGCCGCGACGGCCTGCTGGCCAGCACCGCGAGCATCAAGGCCGAGCTGTATGGCTCGCTCGGTGCAACCGGCAAAGGCCACGGCAGCGACAAGGCGGTATTGCTCGGCCTTGAAGGCGAGCACCCCGATACTGTCGACACCGAATCCATCCCCGCCCGCCTGCAGGCGATCCGCGACAGCGGCCACCTGCGCCTGCTCGGCGAATACGATATTGCCTTCACCGAAAAGCAGCATCTGGCGATGATCCGCAAGCCGCTGGCTTATCATCCCAACGGCATGATTTTTCGTGCCTTCGACGCAGCCGGCTTGCAGATCCGTAGCCGCGAGTACTACTCGGTAGGCGGCGGCTTTGTGGTCGATGAAGACGCCGCCGGTCACGACCGTATCGTCGAGGACAGCACGGTGCTGCCCTATCCCTTCAAAACCGCCAAGGAACTGCTCGGGCATTGCACCGCACAGCGCTTGTCGGTCAGCCAGGTGATGCTGGCCAACGAAGCGGTGTGGCGCCCCGAGGCCGAGACCCGTGCCGGCCTGCTGCGAATCTGGCAGGTGATGCAGGACTGCGTCGAGGCCGGCTACCGGCATGAGGGCATCCTGCCAGGCGGCCTCAAGGTCAAGCGCCGCGCACCGGCGCTCTACCGCCAGCTCAGTCAGCACCCGGAGGCCAACCTGCGCGATGCGCTGTCGGTGCTCGACTGGGTCAACCTCTACGCGCTGGCAGTGAACGAGGAAAACGCCTACGGCGGGCGCGTGGTCACCGCACCGACCAACGGCGCGGCGGGCATCGTCCCGG
The DNA here is from genome assembly GCF_001320525.1 of Pseudomonas sp. NBRC 111131. Taxonomy (NCBI): domain Bacteria; kingdom Pseudomonadati; phylum Pseudomonadota; class Gammaproteobacteria; order Pseudomonadales; family Pseudomonadaceae; genus Pseudomonas; species Pseudomonas sp. NBRC 111131. The sequence goes on from NZ_BCBH01000008.1 coordinate 51,415, forward strand.
CGGTGCTGCACTACTACATGCGCTTCGTCCCCGGTGCCAGCGAAGACGGCGTGGTGCGCTTTTTGCTCACCGCCGCCGCCATCGGCATCTTGTACAAGGAAAACGCTTCGATCTCCGGGGCCGAAGTGGGCTGCCAGGGCGAGGTGGGTGTGGCCTGCTCGATGGCGGCGGGCGCCTTGTGCGAAGTGATGGGTGGCAGCGTGCAACAGGTTGAAAACGCCGCCGAGATCGGCATGGAACACAACCTTGGCCTGACCTGCGACCCGATAGGCGGGCTGGTCCAGGTGCCTTGCATCGAGCGCAACGCCATGGGCTCGGTGAAGGCCATCAATGCGGTGCGCATGGCCCTGCGCGGCGACGGGCAGCACTACGTCTCGCTCGATAAGGTCATCCGCACCATGCGCCAGACCGGCGCCGACATGAAAAGCAAATACAAGGAGACCGCCCGCGGCGGCCTGGCCGTCAACATCATCGAATGTTGACCCGATAAAAAACCAAGGAGTCATCGATGTCCGAAACACTGCACAAGACCCCGCTGCACGCCCTGCACCTGGAGCTGGGCGCTCGCATGGTGCCATTCGCCGGCTTCGACATGCCGGTACAGTACCCGCTGGGCGTGCTCAAGGAGCACTTGCACACCCGTGAGCAGGCAGGGTTGTTCGATGTCTCGCACATGGGCCAGATCATGCTGCGCGGCAAAGAGGCGGCCCATGCCCTGGAAAGCCTGGTGCCAGTGGATATCATTGACCTGCCGGTAGGCATGCAGCGCTACGCCATGTTCACCAACGAGCAAGGCGGTATCCTCGACGACCTGATGGTCGCCAACCTGGGTGACGACACACTGTTCCTGGTGGTCAACGCTGCCTGTAAGGAGCAGGACCTGGCCCACCTGCAAGAACACCTCGCTGACCGCTGCCAGATCCAGCCCCTGTTCGCCGAACGCGCCTTGCTCGCCCTGCAAGGCCCAGCGGCGGTCAAGGTATTGCAGCGCTTGGCACCGGAAGTGGCCGCCATGACGTTCATGCAGCTGCGCCCGGTCAGCTTGCTTGGCGAGGACTGCTTCGTCAGCCGATCGGGCTACACCGGCGAAGATGGCTATGAAATTTCGGTACCGGCCGGCGCCGCTGAAGCCCTGGCTCGCCGGCTGCTGGCCGAACCCGAAGTGCAGCCGATCGGCCTGGGCGCGCGCGACTCATTGCGCCTGGAAGCGGGCCTGTGCCTGTATGGCCACGATATGGATACCACCACCACACCGGTCGAAGCCAGCCTGCTCTGGGCCGTGTCGAAGGTGCGCCGCGCCGATGGTACCCGTGCAGGCGGCTTCCCCGGTGCCGCGGTGGTGTTTGCCCAGCAGCAAGCGGGGGTGGCACGCAAGCGGGTGGGTCTGTTGCCACAAGAGCGGACGCCAGTTCGCGAAGGGGCAGAGATAGTCGACGCTGCTGACAAAGTGGTAGGCAAAGTGTGCAGCGGTGGCTTTGGTCCGACACTCGGTGCCCCCGTTGCAATGGGTTATGTCGATATCGAACATGGCGCACTCGAAACGCCACTGTTTGCCTTGGTACGGAGCAAGAAGGTTGCCCTGAAAGTCAGCAAAATGCCTTTTGTTCCACCACGTTACTATCGCGGTTGAACGTATCATCTGAGGTATCCAGGCAGGCTAGACATATTCGTTTTCGAACCTGCCCAATAGCTTTTGAACATAGCGCCAGCCCAGGCACCATGCCGTTTCCGACAAATATGTCGGTAAACGGCAAAAGCCCGATTTTCCATACGACCAAGGGCTTGTTTTTTTCTCGAGAGTTGGCGTAGAGTCACTGCACTGTGTTTGCATGGGTCGCAACAGTTCGTGACCTGGGCCAGTAGCCGCAATCTGCTACAACCCGTTCGACGTCTCTTACTTTCCTGCAACCCAGCCCAGTAATCTTTCACACTTTATTAGTGTGATAGAAACTGTCATCAAAATTTAAGCTTCATAGGAAATAAGACAATGGCTGAGCGTCAGAACGGTACCGTCAAGTGGTTCAATGACGAGAAAGGTTACGGCTTCATCACCCCAGAAAGCGGTGCTGATCTGTTCGTGCACTTCCGTGCTATCGAAGGTAACGGCTTCAAGAGCCTGAAAGAAGGCCAGAAGGTCTCCTTCGAAGCAGTCCAGGGCCAGAAAGGCCTGCAGGCTGACAAGGTTCAGGTCCTCGGCTAAGCCGGCGCCGACGTCGAAGAAAAGCCCCTGCCCAGTGCAGGGGCTTTTTTTTGCCCGTAGAATAGCGGCTTCGTCATTCGGAGCCGTTCTGCATGTCCAAGCCTCTGCTCTCCCCCCAGGGAGATTTCCCACCTGTCGGCCTGGGTCGGCGCCTGGCGGCGATGTTTTACGACTTTTTGTTGTGCACGGCACTGCTGATCGTGACCGCAGGCGCCTACAAGATGATCCAGATGACGATCATCGGCGAGGCGCGCATGCGTGAATTGACCGACGCCGGCGCGCTGGACGGCGATCCACTGTTGTCGACGGTCCTGTTGTTTGCGCTGTTCGGCTTCTTTGCCAAGTTCTGGACCCATGGCGGGCAAACCCTCGGCATGCAGGTGTGGGGCGTACGCGTACAGAATGCCGATGGCAGCGCAATCAGCCTGTGGCAGGCGTTGCTGCGCTTTGTCGTGTCGATTGCCTCGTGGCTGTGCCTGGGGCTGGGGTTCTTCTGGTCATTGATCGACAAACGCAAGCGCAGCTGGCATGACATCTATTCGGAAACCCAGCTGGTACGGGTGCCGAAGCAGAAGAAATGAGCCCCACAAAAAAGCCGACCCCAAGGTCGGCTTTCTTGTACCGGTCAGGCCATCATCCCGCCCGGCGTAACAACCAGAACCCAGCGATGGTACATACCCCTACCGGTATCACCACGGCCAGTAGTGGCGGGAAGCCAAATACCTGGCTCGAAGGGCCGAGCAACTCGCCGGCAATACGGAACACGAAGCCTACCAGGACACCGGTAAACACGCGCTGGCCCAGAGTCACCGACCGCAGCGGGCCGAAGATGAAGGAAATCGCCATCAGCACCAAGGCCGCTGTCACTGCCGGCTGCAGCACCTTGGTCCAGAACGCCAGCCAATAGCGGGCGTTGTTCAGGCCCTGGTCGGCCAGGTAGTGGATGTAATCCCACAAACCGGTGATCGACAGCGACTCAGGCGGCAGTACCACAGTGTTGAGCAGTTGCGGCGTTACCGAAACATCCCACACCTCTTCCGGGACCTTGACAACCTCGGTGTGATCGCCACGGAAGTAGGTGGTGCTGACATCGCTGAGCACCCAGCGATCATTCTCGTAGCGCGCCCGGCGAGCGAAGCTGGAGGTCATGATCTTGCGCTCGTTGTCGAAGCGGTAGCGGGTCACACCCAGCAGCAGGCCATTGGGCTGTACCGAGTTGATATGCACGAACTCTTCGCCCTGACGGTGCCACATGCCGCGCTTGGAGCTCTGCGCCTCGCCACCGCCCTGGGCCAGCGAGCGGTCGGCCTGGGCCTTGTTCTCGCTGACAGGTGCCACGTACTCACCGATCAGCAAGCCGACCAGCATCAGGATCAGCATCGGCTTCATCACGGCCCAGACGATGCGCCCAATGGACACCCCGGCGGCGCGCATGATGGTCAGTTCGCTGCTGCTGGCCAGGCTGCCCAGGCCAATCAGACAGCCGATCAACGCCGCCATCGGCAGCATGTCGTAAAGCCGGCGCGGCGCGGTCAGCAGGACGTAGGAGCCCGCGTCCATGACCGTATAGGTATCGCTCAGGTCGCTCATCTCGTCGATGAAGGCGAACAGGGAAGCCAGGCCAAGAATGATGCCCAGCACAGCGAGAATGGCCAGCAGCACGCTCTGGCCGATGTAGCGGTCGAGTTTAGCCACGGGCCACCTCCGCACGGCGAGCGGCACGTTTGAGGCGCAGCGGCTCCCAGTACATCAGCGCCAGGCCGATCAGCAGGAACAGGCCATGCACCCACCACATGCCCAGGGCGATCGGCAACTTGCCTTTCTCCAGAGCGCCGCGTACGGAAATCAACATCGTCAGGTAGGCCATGTACAGAAGAATCGCCGGCAGCAGCTTGAGGAAGCGGCCCTGGCGCGGGTTGACCTTGGCCAGCGGCACCGCCAGCAGGGTCACGATGAACACCAGGATCGGCAGCGAAATGCGCCACTGCAACTCGGCGCGCTCGCGCAGGCCGTCGTGGCCGATAAGGTCCGTGGTCGGAATGGCTTCGCGCTCGGTCACCTCTTCGCTGACCTCAGGCTTGGGCAGCAGCACGCCATAAGTGTCGTACTTGATGGCGCGATAGTCGGCCTGGCCCGGGTTGCCGTCATAACGGTAACCGTTTTCCAGCACCAGGTAGCGGTTGCCATCGGCCTGCACTTCCTGGTGGCCTTTTTCGGCAACCAGCACCGATGGCGCACGGTCTTTGGTCTTGTCCTGGTTGAAGCGCTTCTCGGAAATGAACACACCGTCGAGCTTGACCCGGTCATCGGACAATTGCTCGGTGTAGGTGACACGCGAGCCATCGCGCAGGGTCTGGAAACGGCCAGGGACCAAGGTATCGAACTCGGTCAGGGCATCCTGCTGGGCGATGATCTTCTGCACCTGGGCGACCCCCAGCGGGGCCAGGCTCAGGCTCAACCAGGCAACCACCAGCGCTACCAGCGCCGCCGGTGCCATGGTCAGGCCCAACAGGCGTTGCTGGCTCATGCCGGTGGCCGAAAGCACGGTCATCTCGCTTTCCAGGTACAGCCGTCCATAGGCCAGGAGAATGCCCAGGAACAGCCCCAGAGGCAGGATCAGCTGCAGGAAACCCGGCAAGCGGAAGCCCATGATCAGGAACAGCACGCCCGGGTCGAGCATGCCCTGGGCCGCCTGGGCCAGGTATTTGATGAAACGCCCGCTCATGATGATCACCAGCAGCACGGCGCTGACGGCGCTCAAGGTCAGCACGACCTCGCGGGAGAGATAACGAAAGACGATCAAACCAGACACTCCTGGGTTGTCAGGGGCGGACTGCCAAACAAAGGGTTACGACAGCCAAGACCAATGCCGGTTCGCCAAGGGCGAACCTCCTTGTAAAGTGCGCGCATTATCCTGTGATTGGCAGCGCCTGTCACTTGGCCGCGCATGAAGCCGCACATCGGGGTTGTCAGCACTGTTGTCAGAGGCTCAAACTGGCAGCTTTTCCACTGGTACGCGACCACGCGGCCAAGCCTGTTCAGAGCGCGAAGACACTACAGCGCCCACTGCAAAGACCATTCGGGGACCCTGACATGGAACTGGTTGTAAAAAGCGTAGCTGCTGCATCCGTAAAAACCGCCACTCTGGTCGTACCGGTCGGTGAAGGCCGCAAGCTTGGCGCCGTTGCCAAAGCTGTCGACCAGGCCGCCGAAGGTGCCATCAGCGCCGTGCTCAAGCGTGGCGACCTGGCCGGCAAACCGGGCCAGACCCTGCTGCTGCAGAGCCTGCCTGGCCTTAAGGCAGAGCGTGTACTGCTGGTCGGCAGTGGCAAAGACGAAGCGCTGGGTGACCGTGCCTGGCGCAAGCTGGTCAACAGCGTGGCCGGGGTACTCAAAGGCCTCAACGGCAGCGACGCGGTACTGGCCCTGGACGACATCGCCGTCAGCAACCGCGAGGGCCACTACGGCAAGCATCGCCTGCTGGCCGAAACCCTGCTCGACGGCGAATACGTGTTCGACCGTTTCAAGAGCCAGAAGGCCGAACCCCGTGCCCTGAAAAAGATCACCCTGCTGGCTGACAAGGCAGGCCTGGCCGAGGTCGAGCGCGCCGTCAAGCACGCCAGCGCCATCGCCACCGGCATGGCCTTCACCCGCGACTTGGGCAACCTGCCACCGAACCTGTGCCACCCAAGCTTCCTCGCCGAACAGGCCAAGGACCTGGGCAAGGCCCATAAAGGCCTGAAGGTCGAAGTGCTGGACGAGAAGAAAATCAAGGACCTGGGCATGGGCGCGTTCTATGCCGTGGGCCAGGGCAGCGACCAGCCGCCACGCCTGATCGTGCTCAATTACCAGGGTGCCAAGAAAGCCGACAAACCCTTCGTGCTGGTCGGCAAGGGCATCACGTTCGACACCGGTGGCATCAGCCTGAAGCCTGGCGCCGGCATGGACGAAATGAAGTTCGACATGTGCGGCGCCGCCAGTGTGTTCGGCACCCTGCGTGCAGTGCTCGAACTGCAACTGCCGATCAACCTGGTGTGCCTGCTGGCCTGCGCTGAAAACATGCCAAGCGGCGGCGCCACGCGCCCAGGCGACATCGTGACCACCATGAGTGGCCAGACGGTCGAGATTCTCAACACCGACGCCGAAGGCCGCCTGGTGCTGTGCGACACCCTGACCTACGCCGAGCGTTTCAAGCCGCAGGCCGTCATCGACATCGCCACCCTGACCGGCGCCTGCATCGTCGCCCTGGGCAGCCATACCTCGGGCCTGATGGGCAACAATGATGAGCTGGTCAGCCAACTGCTGGACGCCGGCAAACGTGCCGACGACCGCGCCTGGCAGCTGCCGCTGTTCGACGAGTACCAGGAACAACTGGACAGCCCGTTCGCCGACATGGGCAATATCGGTGGCCCGAAAGCCGGCTCCATCACGGCCGGCTGCTTCCTGTCGCGCTTTGCCAAGGCCTACAACTGGGCGCACCTGGACATCGCCGGTACCGCCTGGATCAGCGGTGGCAAGGACAAGGGCGCCACTGGCCGCCCAGTCCCGCTGCTGACCCAGTACCTGCTTGATCGCGCTGGCGCCTGATGCCGTGAACCGGTGGTGCCCTGGCACCACCGGCTGGCAGACTGAACCATGAGCAAAGTCGATTTCTACATTCTGCCCACCGACGCCCTGTCGGCGCGGTTGGACTTCGCCTGTAAGCTGTGCGAAAAGGCCTGGCGCCTCGGCCACCGGGTCTACCTGCACTGCCAGGACGCTGAGCAGCGCAACGAGCTGGACCTGCGCCTGTGGCGCTTCAAGGGCGAAGCCTTCGTGCCCCACGACCTGGCCGAGGCGCATGCCGACGCCACGGTGGCCCTGGGCCTGGGCGACAAGGCGGGCGAGCACCGCGGCCTGCTGATCAACCTGGGGGCCAATGTGCCTGGGTTCGTCGGCCAGTTCGAGCGGGTTGCCGAGATCGTTGTCGAGGAGCCCGGTATTCGCCAATCGGCACGCGAGCGATTCCGTTTCTACCGTGAACAGGGCTATGCTCTGCAAGACCACCGCTTACAGCGACTTTAACGACGATGGACAAGCCTTCCGCCCTACCCGATTCCGCCCATCTGCTCGACGACCTTGAGTCGATCCGCCAGCTGCTGGGTGATGCTGACCTGCAGCCACCGTTGCTGACCGAAACGGTGGAACAGATCCCCCTGTTGCTCGACACCCCGGCCGGCAACGCCACGCCCGCGCCAGCGCCGGTAAAAGCCGAGCCTGAGGATGACCCGCAGACCCGCCGCCAGGACACCTTGCTGCACCTGGAGGCCGAGCTGCGCGCTGCGGCGCAGTTGATCATGCAGGACGTGATCAATGATTTCACCCCGCATATCGAGACCGAGATCAAGCGCCGCCTCGATGCGCGTATCGAGCGTCTGATCAAGCGCTCCGAGTAGGTCGGCACCGCCTCATCGGCCGCAAGCCCAGGCAACACAAGTACAGCTGTCGCCTGCGGCCCCCACCTTGGTTATACTTCCCGGCTTTCCCGAATAAATGCACAGGGTCCCGCCGCGCATGGATAAGACCTACCAGCCGCACGCCATCGAAACTTCCTGGTACAACACCTGGGAGTCCGAGAACTATTTCGCTCCACAAGGTGCAGGTGAGTCCTACACCATCATGATCCCGCCACCGAACGTGACGGGCAGCCTGCACATGGGCCACGGTTTCAACAACGCGATCATGGACGCCCTGATCCGTTTCCGTCGCATGCAGGGCCGCGACACCCTGTGGCAGCCCGGTACCGACCACGCCGGTATCGCCACCCAGATGCTGGTAGAGCGCCAGCTCGAGGCCAAGGGCCAGAACCGTCACGACCTCGGCCGCGAAGCCTTCCTGGACAAGGTCTGGGAGTGGAAGGAGCAGTCCGGAGGCAACATCAGCCGCCAGATCCGTCGCCTGGGCTCGTCGGTAGACTGGAGCCGTGAGCGCTTCACCATGGACGACGGCCTGTCCGAAGCGGTCAAGGAAGCCTTCGTGCGCCTGCATGAAGACGGCCTGATCTACCGTGGCAAGCGCCTGGTCAACTGGGACACCAAGCTGCACACGGCAATCTCCGACCTCGAGGTGGAAAACCACGACGAGAAAGGCCACCTGTGGAACCTGCGCTATCCGTTGGCCGACGGCGCCAAGACTGCCGAAGGCAAGGACTACCTGGTGGTTGCCACCACACGTCCGGAAACCCTGCTGGGTGACGCCGCAGTCGCGGTCAACCCGAACGACGAACGCTACCAGGCCCTGATCGGCAAATACGTCGAACTGCCGCTGGTCGGTCGCCGCATCCCAATCATCGCCGATGATTACTGCGACCCGGAATTCGGCACCGGCTGCGTGAAGATCACCCCGGCCCACGATTTCAACGACTACGAAGTCGGCAAGCGCCACAACCTGCCGCTGCTGAACATCTTCGACAAGAATGCCCTGGTGCTGTCCGCCGCCCAGGCCTTCAACCTCGATGGCAGCGTCAACGAGCAGGTCGATACTAGCCTGCCAGCTCAGTACGCCGGCCTCGATCGTTTCGTCGCCCGCAAGCAGATTGTTGCCGACCTGGACGCCCAGGGCCTGCTGGTGAGCATCGACGACCACGCGCTGAAAGTACCGAAGGGCGACCGCTCCGGCACGGTCATCGAACCGTGGCTGACCGACCAGTGGTACGTTTCCACCAAGCCCCTGGCAGAACCTGCCATCGCTGCCGTGGAAGACGGCCGTATCCAGTTCGTGCCCAAGCAGTACGAGAACATGTACTTCTCCTGGATGCGCGATATCCAGGACTGGTGCATCAGCCGCCAGCTGTGGTGGGGCCACCGCATCCCAGCATGGTACGACGAGGCCGGCCAGGTCTATGTCGGGCGCAACGAAGAAGAAGTGCGTGCCAAGCATGGCCTGGATGCCGACGTCGCCCTGCGCCAGGACGACGACGTGCTCGACACCTGGTTCAGTTCGGGCCTGTGGACCTTCTCCACCCTGGGCTGGCCGGAGCAGACCGAGTTCCTGAAGAAATTCCACTCCACCGATGTGCTGGTCACGGGCTTTGACATCATTTTCTTCTGGGTTGCCCGGATGATCATGCTGACCATGCACCTGATCAAGAACGAGGATGGCACCCCGCAAGTACCGTTCAAGACCGTCTATGTGCACGGCCTGGTACGTGACGGCCAGGGCCAGAAGATGTCCAAGTCCAAGGGCAACGTCCTCGACCCGCTGGACATCGTCGACGGCATCACCCTGGATGCCCTGCTGGAGAAACGTACCAGCGGCATGATGCAGCCTAAGCTTGCCGAGAAGATCGCCAAGCAGACCAAGGCCGAGTTCCCTGAGGGCATCGCCAGCTACGGCACCGACGCGCTGCGCTTCACCTTCTGCTCGCTGGCCTCCACCGGCCGCGACATCAAGTTCGACATGGGCCGCGTCGAAGGCTACCGCAACTTCTGCAACAAGATCTGGAACGCTGCCCGCTACGTGCTGGACAAGGGCGAGGACTGTGGCCAGAACGGCGAAGCCTACGAACTGTCGCTGGCCGACCGCTGGATCATCTCGCAGTTGCAGCGCACTGAAGCCGAAGTGACCCGCCAGCTCGAGCAGTTCCGCTTCGACCTGGCCAGCCAGGCCCTGTACGAGTTCATCTGGAACCAGTACTGCGACTGGTACCTGGAACTGTCCAAGCCGGTACTGTGGGATGAAAACGCCCCGGTCGAACGCGCCCGCGGCACCCGTCGCACCCTGGTGCGGGTACTGGAAGTAGCGCTGCGCCTGGCTCACCCGTTCATGCCGTTCATCACCGAAGAGATCTGGCAGCGCATTGCGCCGCTGGCCGGCATCCAGGGCAAGACCATCATGCTGCAGCCGTGGCCGGTCGCTAACGAAAGCCGCATCGATGCCGCCGCCGAAGGCGATATCGAATGGCTCAAAGAGCTGATGGTGGGCCTGCGCAACATCCGCGCCGAAATGAACATCGGCCCAGGCAAGCCACTGCCACTGTTCCTGAAGAACGCCAACGCCGACGACCAGCGTCGCCTGCAGGAAAACGAAGCCCTGCTCAAGAAACTGGCCAAGGTCGAATCGTTCACCGTGCTTGGCGATGCCGACGAGGCCCCCCTGTCGGCCACCGCCCTGGTAGGCGACCTGCAAGTGCTGGTGCCGATGGCCGGCCTGATCGACAAGGACGCCGAGCTGGCTCGCCTGAACAAGGAAATCCAGCGACTGCAAGGCGAAGTGCAACGCGTCGGCGGCAAGCTGTCCAACGCAGCGTTCGTCGACAAGGCACCGCCTGCGGTGATCGAGAAGGAGCGCGCCAAGCTGGCTGAGTCCGAGCAGGCCCTGGCCAACTTCACCGAGCAGCATGCGCGGATTGCGGCGCTGTAACCTGATATTGCTGATCTGACCGGCGAGGGCTTCGCCCTCGTTCGCGGCACAAGGCCGCTCCCACAGGATAGGGGTGCTATCGCCAACCTTACTATCCTGTGGGAGCGGCCTTGTGCCGCGAATAGGCCGCACCGCGGCCCCCAGGCCAGCGATGCTCATTTGGATTCAAGCATGACCCAGAAACCCACCCTGCACCCGCGTAACCGCCATCAGGGCCGCTACGACTTCCCCAGCCTGATCAAGGCGCACCCTGACCTGGCCCGCTTCACCATCACCAACCCCCACGGCAAGCCCAGTATCGACTTCGCCAACCCCGAAGCCGTACGGGTATTCAACCGTGCGCTGCTCAAGGCGCAGTACGGCATTCAGCACTGGGACATCCCACCGACTACCTGTGCCCGCCCATCCCTGGCCGTGCCGACTACCTGCATGTCGCCGCCGACCTGCTGGCCGAGGGCAACGCCGGCGAAGTACCCAAGGGTGCCCAGATCCGCGCCCTGGACATCGGCGTGGGGGCCAACTGCATCTACCCCCTGCTCGGCCACAGCGATTACCGCTGGCGCTTCCTCGGGTCGGACATCGACCCGGTGGCACTGGCCTCGGCCAAGGCCATCGTTCAGGCCAATGGCCTGAGCAAAGGCATAGCCCTGCGCCAGCAGGACAACCCCAGGCACATCCTCGCTGGCTTGCTGCAAGCGGACGAACGCTTCGACCTGACCCTGTGCAACCCGCCCTTCCATGCCTCACGCGAGGAGGCCACCCGTGGCAGCCAGCGTAAGTGGAAGAATCTGGGCAAGCAGGACCCCAAGCGCAAATTGCCAGTGCTCAACTTCGGCGGACAGAACAACGAGTTGTGGTGCGAAGGCGGCGAAATCCGCTTCGTCAGCCAACTGGTCGGCGAAAGCGTGGATTATGCGCATCAGGTGCTGTGGTTCACCAGCCTCGTGTCCAAGGCCAGCAACCTGCCTGGCATCGAGGCGGCACTGAAAAAGGCCGGGGCCAAGGCACTACGCATCGTCGAAATGGGCCAAGGTCAGAAACAGAGCCGCATGGTCGCCTGGAGTTTCCATGACGATGCCGCACGCCAGGCATGGCACGCCAGGCGCAAATCACACGCATAAAAAAACCGCGCCCGGGCAAGCCGGGCGCGGTTTCGTCACACCGTCAACAGATTACTTGTTGATGGAGTCGCTCAGGGCTTTGGCCGGAACGAACTTGACGACTTTCTTGGCAGCGATTTCGATGGCAGCGCCGGTCGAAGGGTTGCGGCCGGTACGGGCAGGACGCTCGGAGACTTTCAGCTTGCCAATGCCTGGCAGCGTGATTTCAGCGCCGTTTTCCAGTTGGTCGGCAACGATCTGGCCCAGTTGCTCCAGCGCGTTACGGGCAGTGGTCTTCGGCGCGTCGATGGCTTCGGCGATGTCGGCAATCAGTTGGTCTTTGGTCAATGCCATGGTGGTGTTCCTTCCCTATCAAATTCAGTGGTTATGCAGCGCTCTACGACGTTATCGGGCCAGCCCCTAAGTCTGGAGGGCCGCGCCAATCGGCATGTAGATGCGTAAATCGGCGTTTGGTTCGACACGGTGCAAGCGCGCTGCCAGCAATGCGCCACTCGAGGTGCGCAAGACCGCGCAAAGCTACCACAGGAATAGATAAATATCCGCAGCCCACCTGGTTTTTATGCAGGTTTTTCGGGGCTTTTAGGCAAAAACGCACAAAATTGAACAAAAAACGAACAACCGGCATTTCTGCCAACATCCGGCCACTGCACCACCTGTGGTCTGGGTTAAACTGGACGACTTTTGCAGCGCGGCGCCTGGCCGCCCCAGACTCACCGAGAATTCCATGCCAATCCGTCATTGCATCGTTCACCTGATCGACAAGAAGCCCGATGGCAGCCCCGCCGTGCTCCATGCACGGGACACCGAGCTTGCGGCATCGGATGCCATTGAAAACCTCCTGGCCGACCTCAACGACAGCTACAACGCCAAGCAAGGAAAAGCCTGGGGCTTCTTCCACGGCGAATCCGGGGCCTACCCACTGAGCGGCTGGTTGAAGCAGTACCTTGAAGCCGAGAAAGATTTCACCGCGTTCAGCCGCATTGCCGTCGAACACCTGCAAAAGCTGATGGAAGAATCCAACCTTTCCACCGGCGGCCACATTCTGTTCGCCCATTACCAGCAAGGCATGACCGACTACCTGGCCATTGCCTTGCTGCACCACAGCGAAGGCGTGGCGGTGAACGCCGAGCTGGATGTGACCCCTTCGCGGCACCTGGACCTTGGGCAGTTGCACCTGGCGGCGCGCATCAACCTCTCGGAGTGGCAGAACAACCACAACTCCAAGCAGTACATCTCGTTCATCAAGGGCAAGAATGGCAAGAAGGTCTCGGACTACTTCCGCGACTTCATCGGCTGCCAGGAAGGCGTCGACGGGCCGGGCGAAACCCGCACCCTGCTCAAGGCCTTCAGCGATTTCGTCGAAAGCGAAGACTTGCCAGAGGAAGCCGCCCGCGAAAAGACCCAGACCCTGGTCGAATACGCCACCACTCAGACCAAACTTGGCGAACCGGTCACCCTCGAAGAGCTGTCCAGCCTGATTGACGAGGACCGCCCGAAGGCCTTCTACGACCACATTCGTAACAAGGACTACGGGCTGTCGCCAGAGATCCCTGCGGACAAACGCACCCTCAATCAGTTCCGCCGTTTCACCGGGCGCGCGGAGGGCCTGTCGATCAGCTTCGAGGCTCACCTGCTGGGGGACAAGGTGGAATATGACGAGGCCGCGGGCACCTTGATCATCAAGGGTTTGCCGACACAGCTGGTGGATCAGCTCAAGCGTCGCAAGGACTGATCACGGCGCGGCATAGGAGGCGACCAACGCCTCCTTCGCCGATTTGCGCAGTTTCTTCACCAGGCGCTCTTGGCGCAAAGCCTCGCTCTTGTCCGGCCACTGCTCGACATACACCAACGCTTGCGCCGGGCTGGTCTTGAAATACCGCGCGCCCTGTCCCTTTTGATGCGCCACGAACCGCCGCTGCGGATCGTCACTGATGCCGCAGTACAACGAACCATTGGCGGCCCGCACCAGGTACACATACCAAGGCTTGCAAGCCGGAATTTCGGATACTTCGCTCACGATGCGCCTGACTGGCCGGAAAGCCGACAGCTTAACCGCTCAACGCCCCTGCTGGAATGTACGCAGCCCTTTGAACGCCTGCTGGCGTACCTTGTTTTGCAACATCGGCGACCAACCCAGCAACACCCCGGGCGCACCCAGTGCCTGACGCGACCAACGCCACAGGTCGAAGGTATCATCGTGCTGGCAGATCAGCCCATCGCGGATGACGAAACGTGCCTGGATGTCATTGACCACGGTGCGCCCCGTCTGGCTGAACAGGTAGGTCGCGACCCAGTGCGCGCTCGCGCTGCGCTCGTCGGCACGGACCTGGTCGAAAGTGAGGGAAAAGTCTTTGGCGCGGGCGGTGAGCATACGCCACATGTCCCCCGCGTCGCGCCCGCGCAGGGAGCCAAAAACTGGGTCGCTGAAGACGACGTCGTCGCTGTAGCAGGCCACCATGGCTTCGGCGTCCAGGCGCTGGAAGGCCTGATAGAAACGGGTGATCAGGTCACGGTTGGCGTCGCTCATAGGCTGGTCCGTCCTGGGAATGGGTAGGTGCACGATAATCTGCGCAACGACGTAATGCCATGCTCATTCGCAGCATGAATGCGCGCGACATGACCGGCACTGCCGGCCTGGATTTCAGACTTTCTCGCTGTTCACCTGCACGTACAGCGCGCGACCTGCCCCAAGCCCGAACACGATCGCACCGACGCCCAGCACAGCGAAGATCCAGCCCACCGCCGCCCAGCCCCCGGTCAGGTCATGCACCAGTCCCACGGCAAAGGGGCCCATCGATGCCAGGGTATAACCCACCCCTTGCGCCATGCTCGACAGGTTGGCAGCTACGTGCGCGTCCTTCGAACGCAGCACGATCAGGGTCAACGCCAAGGCAAAAGTCCCGCCCTGGCCCAACCCCAGCAGCACTGCCCAGCCCCACAGGCCGGAAATCGGCGCATACAGGCAACCGAACAGGCCGGCCAAGGTAATCAGCATCACAACGACGATCGCCAGCCGCTGGTCTTTGCCGCGGGTCGCCAGCCAAGGCGCACTGAGCGAGCTGGCCAACTGCACGATCACCGAGCCTGACAACACCAGGCCGGCCTCGGTTGGGCTCAGGCCACGGCCGATGAGAATCGACGGCAACCAGCCAAAGACAATGTACGCCAGTGACGACTGCAGCCCCATGTACAGCGTTACCTGCCAGGCCAGGGGGTCACGCCACAACCCCCGCACCCGGTAAGCGACCTTGTGCAAACCATGGCGCTGACGCACCTGTGGCAGCCAGACCAGCATGGCCAGCACCGCCGGAATCACCCAGAAGCCCAAGCCAAGGGCCCAGCTGTCGCCCAAACGCTGGGCCAGGGGAACGGTGGCGCCCGCTGCCATGGCCGCACCCAGGCACAAGGCCATGGTGTACACCCCGGTCAGAGTGCCTGCGTGTTTGGGGAAATCGCGCTTGACGATCCCTGGCAACAGCACGCCGATGATGCCGATACTGGCGCCAGCCACCACGCTGCCCGCAAACACCCCTGCCTCGCCCAGCGTGCTGCGCAATACAATGCCCAACGCCAAGGTCAACAGGATGCCGAGGACCACGCGTTCGCTGCCAAAGCGCCGGGCCAACATTGGCGCCAACGGTGCGAACAGGCCCAGGCACAGCACCGGCAGGGTGGTCAGCAGCCCGGCCTGTGAAGCACTCAGGCCCAGACCTTCACTGACCTGGCCGAGTACAGGCGCCATGCTCGACAGCGCCGGGCGCAAGTTCAGCGCCACCAGTACCAGGCCAAGCAATAGCAGCCATGGCCGCTTCAGCAGCACCGGCTGTTGCTGCACCTGAGCATCATCGGCTTCGGCATCGATCAGCAGTTCATCGAGTTCCCGCTCACGGGCGGTAGTGTCACGGGTCATTGGTTCGGCCATGGCCTTCTCGTTCTCAGGATTCGATAAGGGTTCGGCTCAGGCGCTTGGCCCGTTCCGAATCGCGATGCTCGATGGCATCGAGGATCTGCCCATGCAGGTCGAAGGTGGCCTGGCAGCGCGGCACGGTGGTCATGTTGTGCTGCAACGCTGCGGCCACCACGTCGGAAAAATAGCGGTACAGTTCACTGAGCGCCGGATTGTGCGCGGCGTCGATCAAGCATTGATGAAACACCAGGTCGCAGCTGACATAAGCATCCACATCGCCATGAAAGTGCTCGGCGCTGCCCTTGAGCGCTGCGCGCAGTCTGTGCAGGTCGTCTTCGCTACGCCGCAGCGCAGCCAGCCCGATTGCCTCGGTTTCAAGGATGTGACGGGTTTCCCGCGCTTGCTCCAGGGTACAGCGGGACATCGCCTGCACCGCCTGCAGCGGGTCCTGGCAAGTACGCAGGTAGCTGCCGTCGCCCTGGCGGATTTCCACCAGGCCACTGAAGGCCAACACACGCATGGCCTCGCGCACGGTATTGCGGCTTATGCCCAGCTCAAGTGCCAGTTCAGGCTCGGTGGGCAGGCGCTGCCCGACCTGCCAGTCGCCCTGGAGGATGCGCTCACGCATACGCTCCACGGCAAGCTCAACCAGCGATCGCTTGGTCAGCTCAGTGCTCATGTCTACTCAACCAATCATCCGATGAATTTAGATAGCTTAAGGGAGCCCAGGCCTCTGCGCAAATACCTAGCATCCTTAGCTGCCGACTTCACCTCGGCCTATTCGCGGGCAAGCCCGCGAATAGGCCAATGGCTTTAACCCAGTGCGTCAATCAGCGCCTTGTTCATGTCCGGCGTACCAATGGTGATCCGCAGGAACTGAGCGATGCGCTGCTGCTTGAAATGACGCACGATCACGCCCTGCTCGCGCAGGCGTGCAGCAAGCTCGGCTGCGTCCTGCTGCGGGTGGCGGGCGAAGATGAAGTTGGCGGCCGAGGGCAGCACCTCAAAACCTTTGGCGGTCAGTTGCTCGACCAGTGCCTCGCGGCTGTCGATCACCTTGCGGCACGTCTCTTCGAAATAGGCCTTATCCTCGAACGCCGCGGCCGCACCGACGATCGCCATGCGATCCAGCGGGTAAGAGTTGAAACTGTTCTTGATACGTTCCAAGGCTTCGATCAAGTCCGGGTGGCCGACCGCCAGGCCAACGCGCAGGCCGGCCAGCGAGCGCGACTTGGACAGTGTCTGGGTCACCAGCAGGTTGTCGTAGCGGCCCACCAGACTGATCGCCGTTTCACCACCAAAATCGATGTAGGCTTCGTCTACCACCACCACCGAATCACGGTTGGCCTGCAGCAGTTGCTCGATCGCCTGCAGCGGCAACAGGCAACCGGTCGGCGCATTGGGGTTGGGGAAGATGATCCCGGCGTTGGGCTTGTTGTAGTCCTCGACGCGGATCTGGAACTGCTCGTCCAGTGCCACCTGCTCGAATGGGATGCCGTACAGGCCGCAGTAGACCGGGTAGAAACTGTAGCTGACATCCGGGAACAGCAGCGGGCCGCCGTGCTGGAACAGGCCGTGGAAGATGTGCGCCAATACTTCGTCCGAACCATTCCCCACGAACACGTGCCCAGGGGTTACGCCGTAGTACTCGGCCACCGCCTGCTTGAGCCGGTCACCGTTGGGGTCCGGATACAGGCGCAGGTTGTCGTTGAGTTCGCCACGCATGGCCTCCAACGCCTTGGGCGACGGGCCATAGGGGTTCTCGTTGGTGTTCAGCTTGACCAGGCGCGCCAGCTTGGGCTGCTCGCCCGGCACGTAAGGCACCAGCTCCTTGACGAAGGGGCTCCAGAATCGGCTCATGTTCAGTTCCCCTTGCCTTGGGTCAGGATACGGTATTCGGCGCTTCGGGCGTGGGCAGTCAGCGATTCGCCCCGGGCCAGGATCGACGCGGTGTTGCCCAACTCGGATGCCCCCTGCTCGGAGCAGAAGATGATCGACGAACGCTTCTGGAAGTCATACACCCCCAGCGGCGACGAGAAACGTGCAGTGCCAGAGGTCGGCAGCACATGGTTAGGGCCGGCGCAGTAGTCACCCAGTGCCTCGCTGGTGTGGCGGCCCATGAAGATCGCGCCAGCATGACGGATCTGCGGCAGCCAGGCCTGCGGGTCGGCGACCGACAGCTCCAGGTGCTCCGGGGCAATGCGGTTGGCCACGTCGATGGCCTGCTGCATGTCACGCACCTGGATCAGCGCACCCCGACCGTTGATCGATTTTTCGATGATTTCGGCCCGCTCCATGGTCGGCAGCAGTTTGTCGATGCTGGCGGCAACACGGTCAAGGAACGCCGCATCCGGGCTGACCAGAATGGCCTGGGCATCTTCGTCGTGCTCGGCCTGGGAAAACAGGTCCATGGCGATCCAGTCCGGGTCGGTCTGGCCGTCGCACACCACGAGGATTTCCGACGGGCCGGCAATCATGTCGATACCGACCTGGCCGAACACGTGTCGCTTGGCGGTGGCCACGTAGATGTTGCCCGGGCCAACGATCTTGTCGACCTGGGGCACGCTTTCGGTGCCGTAGGCCAAGGCCGCGACCGCCTGCGCACCGCCCACGGTGAACACGCGGTCGACACCGGCGATGCAGGCGGCGGCCAGCACCAGCTCGTTGATTTCACCACGCGGGGTAGGCACCACCATGACCACCTCGGCCACGCCAGCGACCTTGGCCGGGATGGCGTTCATCAGCACCGACGACGGGTACGACGCCTTGCCACCTGGCACATAAAGCCCGGCACGGTCCAGCGGGGTGACCTTCTGGCCGAGCACGGTGCCATCAGCTTCGGTGTACTGCCAGGAATCCTGCTTCTGCCGCTCGTGGTACATACGCACACGGTTGGCAGCGGTTTCCAGGGCTTCGCGCTGGGCCGCAGTGATGCGGGTCAGGGCCAGCTCCAGGCGCTCGCGGCCCAGGATCAGGTCCTCGATGCGGGTGGCATCGACACCGTCGAAACGCTGGGTGAACTCTACCAGCGCTGCATCACCGCGCTCACGCACGGCCTTGATGATGTCGAGCACGCGCTGGTTGACCGCATCATCAGACACACTTTCCCAGCTCAGCAGATGATCCAGATGTCGGGCGAAATCCGGATCAGCAGCGTTGAGACGGGCAATTGCAGTGGACACGGTCATGGCGAGGGCCTCGATTATTAGCGAATGCTCAGGCGCCCTAGGCTACCAGTCCATCCGCGCGGGCACCCGAGAAAAATGGCTATGACGCGGATAGACGGGCGCGACAGCGAAGGTCGCGCGCAGAGGTCAGCCGCGGTGTCGCGATTCGACAGCTTGGCGCAGGGTGTCGATCAGGCTTTGGATACGGGCGTGCTGCATCTTCATGGACGCTTTGTTGACCACCAGGCGTGAGCTGATCGTAGCGATCAGTTCCTGGGGTTCCAGGCCATTGGCGCGCAGGGTATTGCCGGTGTCTACCACGTCGATGATCTTGTCGGCGAGGTTGATCAAAGGCGCCAGCTCCATCGAGCCGTAGAGCTTGATGATGTCGACCTGGCGGCCTTGCTCGGCATAGTAGCGCTTGGCAACGTTGACGAACTTGGTGGCCACACGCAGGCGCCCCTTGGGCTCCGGCGCACCGACCACGCCAGCGGTCATCAGCTTGCAGCGGGCAATCTGCAGGTCCAGCGGCTCGTACAGGCCCTGGCCGCCGTACTCCATCAGCACGTCCTTGCCGGCCACACCGAGGTCGGCGGCGCCATGCTCGACATAGGTCGGCACGTCGGTGGCGCGCACGATCAGCAGGCGCACGTCATCCTGCGTGGTGGGAATGATCAGCTTACGGCTCTTGTCCGGATTCTCGGTCGGCACGATACCGGCTTCAGCGAGCAGCGGCAGGGTGTCGTCGAGGATGCGGCCTTTGGAAAGCGCGATGGTCAACATTGGAACGTCGGTCCTTAAGCGGCTACTGCCGGCCGGGCCTGGGCCCGACCGCATTCAATTCGTGTGTGGGAGCGGGCTAGCCCCGCAAACACCGGCAAAGCCGGTGCCCTATGCCGCGATGGCTTGTTCGCGGGGCAACCCCGCTACCACTCCCTGCACCAGCGGGTTACTAGCCCGGTACGCGGCGGATCTTCGCGCCCAGCATCTGCAGTTTCTCTTCGATGCACTCGTAACCACGGTCGATGTGGTAGATGCGATCGATCAGGGTATCGCCTTCGGCGACCAGGGCCGACAGCACCAGGCTGGCCGATGCACGCAGGTCGGTGGCCATGACCGGAGCACCCTTGAGCGCCGGCACGCCAGTAACGATGGCGGTGTTGCCTTCGACCTGGATCTGCGCGCCCATGCGGTGCATCTCATACACATGCATGAAGCGGTTTTCGAAGATCGTCTCGATGACCGCGCCTGTGCCTTCGGCAATGGCGTTGAGGGAGATGAACTGCGCCTGCATGTCGGTCGGGAACGCCGGGTACGGAGCGGTACGCAGGTTCACGGCTTTCGGCCGCTTGCCGTGCATGTCCAGTTCGATCCAGTCCTCACCGGTGGTCACGTCGGCACCCGCTTCCTTGAGTTTCTCAAGCACCGCTTCGAGGATGGTCGGGTCGGTGTCCTTGACTTTGACACGGCCGCCGGTCACGGCTGCGGCGACAAGGTAGGTGCCGGTCTCGATGCGGTCAGGCATGACGCGGTAGTTGGCCGAGTGCAGGCGCTCCACACCATCGATGGTGATGGTGTCGGTGCCGGCGCCGTGAACCTTCGCACCCATGGCGATCAGGAAGTTGGCCAGATCGACCACTTCAGGCTCACGTGCGGCGTTTTGCAGCACGCTGCGGCCTTTGGCCAGGGCTGCGGCCATCATGATGTTCTCGGTACCGGTCACGCTGACGGTATCGAAGAAGAAGTGTGCGCCACGCAGGCCGCCTTCAGGCGCCTGGGCCTTGATGTAGCCACCTTCGACTTCGATCTTCGCGCCCATGGCCTCGAGGCCGCGGATGTGCAGGTCGACCGGGCGCGAACCGATGGCGCAGCCGCCTGGCAGGGCCACTTCGGCCTTGCCGAAGCGCGCGACCATGGGGCCGAGCACCAGGATCGAGGCGCGCATGGTCTTGACCAGTTCGTAAGGCGCAACCAGGGTCTTGATGGTACGTGGGTCGATCTCCACCGCCAGCTTTTCGTCGATCACAGGCTCGATGCCCATGCGCCCGAACAGCTCGATCATGGTGGTGATGTCGTGCAGGTGCGGCAGATTGCCCACGGTGACCGGGCCATCGGCCAGCAGGGTCGCCGCCAGAATCGGCAGGGCTGCGTTCTTCGCGCCCGAAATGCGGATCTCGCCGTCAAGGCGAGCGCCGCCAGTAATAATCAGTTTGTCCATTGGAGTCTCGCCGCCACGTTGGCTCAGGTGCGCTCAGCCCAGGCTGCGCTGCTGAAAAATTTCATGGTTACCGCATGGATGCTGCCATTGGCGATCCAGGGATTCAGGTGAGCATAGATCGCCTGCTGGCGCTTGACCGGGCTCAGGCCAGCCAACTCGTCGCTGATCACGTTCAACTGGAAGTTGCAGCCTTCGCCTTCAACTTCGACCCGGGATCCCGGCAATTTCTCTTCAAGGAAGCTCTTAACTTCTACGGCCTGCATGCTCAACCTCAATCGGCGCCCGATGCGCACGGGTCGGCCATCATACAAAAAAGCCCCTCGCCTGCGAAGCCCAACGAGGGCGTGCGCTGACCGAGGGGCTGTTCACGCGTAACGAGCCATCAGCTCGCCAGTACTTCATCGAGGTCGTAGACCCCGGCAATTTCCCGCATGTCATCAGGCATGCCACGCACCTCGCAGGCCTTGCCGGCCGCCTGGGCGTCACGGATGAAGGCCAGCAGCAACGACAGGCCAACACTGGATGACTTTTGCACAGCCGTGCAATCGAGCACCAGGTGCGACTCGCGGGAAGCGTCTACCAACGCCTTGCCCTGCTTGCGCAAGGCCGGGCCGCTGCGATAGTCCAGCACGCCCGCCAGGCGCAGAACACCCGGCTCGGCCATGCTTACGCTGGTTTCACTCATTTGACGGTCTTCTCGGGCGAGGTATCGGCGGCTTCCTTGGCCTTGGCAACTTCGCCAGCCCAGCCGTCAATGGTCTTGTCCAGGTTGTTGCCATTGCGCTGCATGGCATCGGCGAACTGGTCGCGGAACAGCTTGCCGATGTTGATGCCATTGACGATGACGTTACGCACCTTCCACTCGCCACCCAGGTTCTCGAGGGTGTATTGCACCGGGTACACAGCACCGTTGTTGCCGGTGACTTTCATGCCGACACTGGCACGCTTGCCATCGTCAGCCTTGGCTGGGTCCACGACGATACCCTGGTTGTTGTATTCGAGCAGGGCGTTGCCATAGAACTGCATCAGGCTGCGCTTGAAGTTTTCCTGGAAGCGCTGCATCTGCTCAGGCGTGGCCTTGCGCGAGTACTTGACGGTCATGATGCTTCTGGAGATGCCGTCGGCATCGACCACCGGGCCCAGGATGCGATTGAGCGCATCGTAGAAGGCCTGCGGGTTGGTCTTGTACTGTTCCTTGTTGGCCTTGAGGTCACCCAGCAATTCGTTGGTCGTGCCCTGGACCACGTCGTGCGGGGTTTGCCCCGGCGCCGCCACAGCCAGCAAGGGGAAAGCCGCCAGCAGGACCAGCAGGCCACGTCGCAGGATCGAAATCATGGAAACTCCTTAATTAGCCGGTTGCGCTTCTTTGGGTTCCTTGCCAACGGTGTTGAGCAGGAACTTGCCAATCAGATCTTCCAGCACCAGCGCCGACTGCGTGTCATGGATGGTAGCGCCATCCTTGAGTACCTGCTCTTCGCCACCCACGCTGATGCCGATGTACTTCTCGCCCAGCAACCCGGCGGTCAGGATCGAGGCAGTGGAATCGGTCGGCAGGTTGTCGACCTTCTTGTCCAGCTGCAACGTCACCCGACCGGTGTAGGAATCACGGTCCAGATCGATGGCGGTGACCTTGCCGATCGTC
This sequence comes from Pseudomonas sp. NBRC 111131, assembly GCF_001320525.1. Lineage (NCBI taxonomy): Bacteria > Pseudomonadati > Pseudomonadota > Gammaproteobacteria > Pseudomonadales > Pseudomonadaceae > Pseudomonas > Pseudomonas sp. NBRC 111131. The sequence continues at coordinate 74,070 of NZ_BCBH01000008.1, forward strand.
ACACCGGCCATGGTCACTTTAGCTCTGACAGTCAAACCGGCGATATTGTCGAAGTACGCGTAAACTTTGTAGGTATCGCTGCTCGGGCTGGCCGACAGCCCGCTGACACGCAGAGCCAGCAGCAGCAGCGCCAGGATCCCGGCCAGGAGGAACAGGCCGACACCGATTTCCAGGGTGCGGTTTTGCATCAGAAATCTCCAAACATCAAGGCGGTCAGAATAAAGTCCAGACCCAGTACTGCCAACGAGGCGTAGACCACGGTCTTGGTGGTGGCACGGCTGATCCCCTCTGAAGTGGGCTCACAGTCATACCCTTGGAATACGGCGATCCAGGTGCTGACGAAGGCAAACACCAGGCTCTTGATCAACCCATTGAGCACATCGTCGGTGAAGGACACGCTGTTCTGCATGTTGGCCCAGAACGAGCCTTCATAGACGCCCAGCCAGTCCACCGCGACCCATGAGCCGCCCCAGATGCCGACCACGCTGAAGATCAGCGCCAGCAGCGGGAGCGAAATGAAGCCGGCCCACAGGCGTGGTGCGACGATGTACTTGAGCGGGTCGACACCGATCATCTCGAGGCTCGACAGCTGCTCGGTGGATTTCATGTTGCCGATCTCGGCAGTCAGTGCCGAACCGGCACGGCCTGCGAACAGCAGCGCAGTCACTACCGGGCCCAGCTCACGCAGCAGGGTCAGGGCAACCATTTGCCCGACTGCCTGCTCGGAGCCGTACTTGGTCAGGATGCTGTAGCCCTGCAGGGCCAGCACCATGCCGATGAACACACCGGAGACCACAACGATGGCCAGCGACAGCACACCCACCGAATACAGCTGCTTGGTCAGCAGCTGGAAACCGCCACCGATGCCGCCACGTCCGACCAGTGCATGGAACAGGAACAGGCAGGAACGGCCAAGCACCGCCAGTACATCGATCGCCGAGCGGCCGAGCAGACGGATACGTTCGAGTAAGGATTTTCTGCGCATCAACGCGCCCCCAGCAAATCGGCGCGGTAGTCAGGCGCAGGAAAATGGAAGGGTACCGGGCCGTCCGGGTCGCCCTTCATGAATTGGCGAATACGCGGGTTGTCCGACCCCATCAGCTCGTCGGGCGTACCCTGCCCCAGCACCTGACCATCACCGACCACATAGATGTAGTCGGCAATACTGGCGGTTTCGGCCAGGTCGTGGGACACCACGATGCTGGTGATGCCTAGGGCGTCGTTGAGCAGGCGGATCAGGCGCACCAGTACGCCCATGGCGATCGGGTCCTGGCCGACAAACGGCTCGTCGTACATGAGGATCTGCGGATCGAGCGCGATCGCTCGGGCCAGCGCTACGCGACGCTTCATGCCGCCGGAAAGCTCGTCGGGCATCAGGTCGATGGCACCCCGCAGGCCCACGGCCTGCAGCTTCATCAACACGATGTCACGGATCATCTCGTCCGACAGCTGCGTATGCACACGCAGCGGGAACGCAACGTTCTCGAACACGTCGAGGTCGGTGAACAGGGCGCCACTCTGGAACAGCACCCCCATCTGCTTGCGTGCATCGAACAGGTCGCTACGCGACAGGCTCGGCAGGTTCTGCCCGGCAACCCACACTTCACCACTGGACGGACGCAGTTGCGCGCCCATCAGGCGCAGCAGCGTGGTCTTGCCACAACCCGACGGCCCCATGATGCCGGTGACCTTGCCACGCGGAATGCGTATGTCGACATTGCTGAAAATGCTGCGCGAACCGCGCTTGAAGGTGACGCCCTTCAACTCGACCGCGTAGGCGCTATCCACACTCATCTAGACTCCTTGCTAGTGCAGCCTCGTTCTAGTGGACGCTGGCGTTCATCTTGAAGGCACACGCGCCCCTCGCGGGCCGAATAGCGGCGAACTATAGCACCGCTCACAGTGCGGCCCCAAGGCCATGGAACGAGTCGTTCAGGCCAGCGACAGGGTTTGATGACATTTGATAGGACAATCGAAAGGATGAGGCTTTCTTCCATTGCAGCTATAATCGCCGCCTTTTCATCAGGCATTGCTTTTCGACATGAGCCAATCCAATGAGCTGATCCAGTCCGCCCAGCGAACCCTGCGCCTGGAAATCGAGGCAGTACAGGGCTTGGCGGCCAGTATCGATGCCAATTTCGTCAAAGCCTGCGAGCTGATTCTGGCCAGCAAGGGCCGAGTCGTTGTGGTCGGCATGGGCAAATCGGGGCACATCGGCAACAAGATTGCCGCCACCCTGGCCAGCACCGGTACGCCGTCGTTCTTCGTGCACCCGGCCGAGGCCAGCCACGGCGACATGGGCATGATCACCCGCGATGATGTCATTTTGGCCCTGTCCAATTCCGGCAGTACCGCCGAAATCGTTACCCTGCTGCCCCTGATCAAACGCCTTGGCATCCAGCTGATCAGCCTGACCGGCAACCCTGACTCGCCCCTGGCCCAGGCCGCCGAGGCCAACCTCGACGCCCGTGTTGCCCAGGAAGCCTGCCCGCTGAACCTGGCGCCCACCTCCTCTACCACAGCGGCACTGGTACTGGGCGACGCCCTGGCCATCGCCCTGCTCGAGGCACGCGGCTTCACCGCCGAAGACTTCGCGTTTTCGCACCCCGGCGGAGCGCTGGGCCGTCGCCTGCTGCTCAAGGTCGAGAACGTCATGCATGCTGGTGACGAGCTACCGCAAGTACAACGCGGCACCCTGCTCAAGGACGCACTGCTTGAAATGTCCCGTAAAGGTTTAGGGATGACCGTCGTACTGGAACAGGATGGAACCCTGGCAGGGGTCTTCACCGACGGCGACCTGCGCCGCAGCCTGGACCGCAACATCGACATACACAGCACGCTGATCGATCAGGTGATGACCGTGCACGGCAAGACTGCCCGCGCCGACATGCTCGCCGCCGAGGCACTGAAGATCATGGAAGACAACAAGATCAGCGCACTGGTCGTTGTCGACCCACACGACCGCCCTACCGGCGCCCTGAACATGCACGACCTGCTGCGCGCAGGGGTCATGTAGATGAGAACCTTGCACATGAACCAGGATCTGATGCAACGCGGCAAAGCCATCAAGCTCGCCGTGTTCGACGTAGATGGCGTCCTGACCGACGGGCGCCTGTACTTCCTCGAGGACGGCAGCGAGTTCAAGACCTTCAACACGCTGGACGGGCATGGCATCAAGATGCTCATGGCCAGCGGCGTGACCACGGCGATCATCAGCGGGCGCAAGACCCCGGTGGTCGAGCGCCGCGCGAAGAACCTCGGCATCCCGCACCTGTTCCAGGGCCGTGAGGACAAATTGGTGGTGCTCGACGGCCTGCTGGCCGAACTGGGCCTAAGCTATGAGCAGGTCGCCTATCTGGGTGATGACCTGCCCGACTTACCGGTCATTCGCCGGGTAGGGCTGGGTATCGCGGTCGCCAATGCTGCTCCGTTCGTTCGCCAGCATGCCCACGGCGTGACCCAAGCACGCGGCGGTGAAGGCGCTGCGCGCGAGTTCTGCGAACTGATCATGCAGGCCCAGGGCACCCTGGACGCTGCCAACGCCAACTACCTGTAGGTTGCCCATGTTCAGCAAGAAAGCCCGCAATGTTGCGCTGCTCGCGGTGATCGCCGCCCTGCTGGTGGCAATCGGCTACTGGAATGTCAGCCCCGAGAGCTTCCTCGACAAACCGGTGGCGCAAGTCGACGAAAGCGCCATCGATTACTATGCGATCAATGCCCATAGCGTGCAGTTTCTGCCCGACGGCAAGCTGCAATACGAAATGACGGCCGACAAGGTCGAACACCTCAAGGCGACCGAGGTCACACTGGTGACTACGCCCGACCTGCACATGTACCGGGGCACCGAATACCCCTGGCACGTACAGAGCGCGCGTGCCGAGGTCAACCCGGACGGCACCGAGGTCGAACTGATCGACCAGGTGCGCGTGGCCCGTACCGACGAAAAACAGCGTGAAACCATCATTACCAGCTCACGCATGACCGTGTTCCCGCAGAAGCAATATGCGCAGACCGATCAAGCCGTTAGAATCGACGGCGCCGGTGGTACAACTACGGGCAAAGGAATGAAAGCGTATTTGAAAGAAGGCAGGATGGACCTGCTCTCTAACGTAAGAGGACAGTATGAGGCTCGTTAAAACCCTCCCCCTTTTGCTCAGCCTGAGCGCAGCACTGGGAAGCGCGAGCGCCTTCGCCCTGCCGACCGACCGTGACCAGCCGATCCGCATCCAGGCCGACAACGCGCACCTGGACGACAAGCAAGGCGTGGCCACCTATACCGGCGACGTGATCATCACCCAAGGCTCCATGATGATCAAAGGCAACACCGTGACCATGACCCGTGCCGCCAATGGCGACATCGACGTGGTGACCTCGGTGGGCAACCTGGCCTACTTCGAGCAGCAGCAGAGCGCCGCCAAGCCCGACAAAATGAAAGGCTGGGCCGTGACCATCCAGTACCAGGCGCAGAAAGACACGGTGATCCTGACTGACCGCGCCAAGGTCGAGAACGAAAGCAACACCACCGAAGGCGAGAAGATCGTCTACAACACCAAGACCCAGGTTGCGACCGCCGGTCGCGGTGGCAACGTGACCCAGCCACGTCAGCGCATCGACATGGTGATCCAGCCGAAGAAGAAGGCCGAGTAAATGGCAACCCTCAAAGCCCAGCACCTGGCCAAGAGCTACAAGGGGCGTCAGGTCGTGCGTGACGTCAGCCTGTCGATCGACAGCGGCCAGATCGTCGGCCTGCTCGGCCCCAACGGCGCCGGCAAGACCACCTGCTTCTACATGATCGTCGGCCTGGTCCAGGCCGATCAGGGCCGCGTCCTGATCGACAGCCTCGATGTCAGCCACCAGCCCATGCACGGCCGCGCTCGCGCCGGTATCGGCTACCTGCCGCAGGAAGCCTCGATCTTCCGCAAGCTGTCGGTGGCCGACAATATCATGGCCATCCTCGAGACCCGCAAGGAACTCGACCGCGATGGCCGCCGCAAGGAGCTGGAAAGCCTGTTGCAGGAGTTCCACATCAGCCACATCCGCGACAACCTCGGCATGAGCCTGTCCGGGGGCGAGCGCCGCCGGGTCGAAATTGCCCGCGCCCTCGCGACCGCACCAAAGTTCATCCTGCTCGACGAACCTTTTGCCGGCGTCGACCCGATCTCGGTCGGCGACATCAAGCAGATCATCCACCACCTCAAGGCCAAGGGCATCGGCGTACTGATCACCGACCACAACGTCCGTGAAACCCTGGATATCTGCGAAACCGCGTACATCGTCAACGATGGCCAGCTGATCGCCGAAGGCGATGCCCAGACCATCCTGGCCAACGACCTGGTCAAAGAGGTCTACCTGGGTCACGAGTTCCGGCTCTGACCCCGGGACGCGCCTGGAGCACTGGCTTTCCCGCCCTGGCGGGGTTTAAGTTGTTACAGTGCTCTAGGCAAACGCTACAATTTAAGGCATAAAACTTGCTTGAATTTGGCGCCTCGGCGCCCTCGTGTAGTGGATGGCGCATGCGCGCCGGCGAACAAGGTATTAAGCCCCTGCCATGAAACCATCGCTCGTCCTAAAAATGGGCCAGCAACTGACGATGACCCCGCAGTTGCAACAGGCCATCCGCCTACTTCAGCTCTCCACCCTGGACCTTCAGCAGGAAATCCAGGAAGCGCTGGAGTCCAATCCGATGCTCGAACGTCAGGAAGACGGCGACGACTTCGACAACAGCGACCCAATGGCGGACAACGCCGAGAACAAGCCGGCCGCCGAGGTCCAGGACAACAGCTTCCAGGAAAGCACCAGCAGTGCCGAAAGCCTGGAAGACGGTGAGTGGAACGAGCGAATCCCCAATGAACTTCCGGTCGACACGGCCTGGGAAGACATTTACCAGACCAGCGCCAGCAGCCTGCCGAGCAACGATGATGACGAGTGGGATTTCACCACCCGCACCTCGGCCGGCGAGAGCCTGCAAAGCCACCTGCTGTGGCAGCTGAACCTGGCACCGATGTCCGATACCGACCGACTGATCGCCGTCACCTTGATCGACAGCATCAACGGCCAGGGCTACCTGGAAGACACGCTCGAAGAGATTTGCGCAGGCTTCGACCCGGAGCTGGACATCGAGCTTGACGAGGTCGAAGCGGTATTGCACCGCATCCAGCAGTTCGAGCCAGCAGGTGTCGGCGCGCGCAACCTGGGCGAATGCCTGTTGCTGCAATTGCGCCAACTGCCGGCCAACACACCCTGGATGGCCGAGGCCAAGCGCCTGGTCACCGATTTCATCGACCTGCTCGGCAGCCGCGACTATAGCCAGCTGATGCGCCGGATGAAACTCAAGGAAGACGAGCTGCGCCAGGTCATTGAGCTGGTACAGAGCCTCAACCCACGTCCTGGCTCGCAGATCGAGTCGAGCGAGCCAGAATACGTGGTACCCGATGTCATCGTGCGCAAGGACAGCGACCGCTGGCTGGTCGAGCTGAACCAGGAAGCGATCCCCCGCCTGCGGGTCAACCCGCAGTATGCCGGGTTCGTCCGCCGTGCCGACACCAGCGCCGACAACACCTTCATGCGCAACCAGCTGCAGGAAGCTCGGTGGTTCATTAAAAGCCTGCAAAGCCGCAACGAAACGCTGATGAAGGTCGCCACCCAGATCGTCGAGCATCAACGCGGTTTCCTCGACTACGGCGACGAGGCGATGAAACCTCTGGTGCTGCACGACATCGCCGAAGCGGTGGGCATGCACGAATCGACCATTTCGCGGGTGACCACGCAGAAATACATGCATACCCCCCGCGGCATCTACGAACTGAAATACTTTTTCTCAAGCCATGTGAGCACCGCCGAAGGCGGAGAATGCTCGTCCACGGCCATCCGCGCGATCATCAAGAAACTGGTAGCGGCGGAAAATCAGAAAAAGCCATTGAGTGACAGCAAGATCGCTGGTTTACTGGAGGCACAAGGCATCCAGGTAGCCCGTCGCACCGTCGCCAAGTACCGCGAGTCCCTCGGCATCGCACCGTCGAGCGAGCGCAAGCGACTGATGTAGCCCCTGAGATGTGCCATAGCGTTTGTGGGGCAGGTGCAATACCTGCCTCTTTATGCACGGGCAACAAAGGAGAAGCTGTATGCAAGTCAATATCAGTGGACAGCATGTAGAAGTCACTCAGCCGCTGCGCGATTATGTGCTTGAAAAGCTCGCCCGCGTGGAGAGTCACTTCGACAAGATCACCAACGTGCAGGTCATCATGAAAGTCGAGAAGCTGCAGCAGAAGGTCGAAGCGACCTTGCAGATTCCCGGCGGCGAAGTGGTTGCCAACGCCGAACACGAAGACATGTATGCAGCGATCGACGCCCTGGCCGACAAGCTCGACCGCCAACTGAAAAAACACAAGGAAAAACAGCAAAGCCTGCTGCAAGGTGCAGCCGCCCGCTGATCCCCCTCATCCATGATCCGACTTGAAACCATCCTGACCCCCGGCCGTTCCCTCGTGAACGTGCCGGGCGGCAGTAAGAAACGCGCCCTTGAAAAGGTCGCCAACCTCATTGCCGAACAAGTACCCGAGTTGGAGATGCAGGTCGTCTTCGAAAAACTCATCGCTCGTGAAAAGCTCGGCTCCACCGGCTTCGGTAATGGCATTGCCATTCCCCACTGCCGGATCGAAGGATGCACTGCCCCCGTCAGCGCCTTGCTGCACCTGGACGCTCCAATCGACTACGACGCCATCGATGGTGCGCCGGTCGACCTGCTGTTCGTCCTGCTGGTGCCCGAGGCTGCCACCGACGCCCATCTCGAATTGCTGCGCCAGATTGCCAGCATGCTCGATCGCAAGGAGGTCCGCGATCGCCTGCGTGCTGCCAATAGCAGCGAGGCCCTGTACCAGGTTGTCCTGGACGTACAGAACGAGCACTGAACATGCGCCTGATCATCGTCAGCGGCCGGTCCGGCTCCGGCAAGAGTACCGCCCTCGATGTGCTGGAAGACAACGGCTATTACTGTATCGACAACCTGCCCGCCGGCCTGCTGCCGCAACTGGCGGAAAACGCGCTGATCAATACCGAGCTGCTGCAACCCAAGGTGGCCGTTTCGATCGATGCGCGTAACCTGCCGAGCCACTTGTCGCGCTTTCCGGACCTGCTGGCAGAAGCCCGTGGCCGCCATATCCAATGTGACGTGCTGTTTCTCGACGCCGACGAAGACACGCTGCTCAAGCGCTTCTCCGAGACGCGACGGCGCCACCCGTTGACCAACGCAGACCGCTCGCTGGCGGAGGCAATCCGCGTGGAAAGCGAGTTGCTCGGGCCGATCTCCGACCTTGCCGACCTGAAGATCGACACCACCAACCTCAACCTCTACCAACTGCGCGACTCGATCAAGCTGCGCTTGCTCAACCAGCCCGAGCCCGGCACCGCCTTCCTGGTCGAATCATTTGGCTTCAAGCGAGGCATGCCGGTCGACGCCGACGTGGTGTTCGATGTGCGCTGTCTGCCCAACCCCTACTGGAAGCCTGAGCTGCGCGAGCATTCCGGCCTGGATCAACCGGTAATCGACTACCTTGCCGCACAGCCGGATGTCGAAGAAATGTTCAACGACATTTCCAGCTACCTGCTCAAATGGCTGCCACGCTTTGCTGCCAGCAATCGCGCCTATGTCACTATCGCCATCGGCTGCACCGGCGGCCACCACCGCTCGGTGTACATCACCGAACGCCTTGGCCAATTGCTGCAACAGTCCCTGAAAAACGTCCAGGTCCGCCACCGCGACCTCTAGCCCACAGGATCCGCACCACGATGCCCGCCCGCGAAATCACCATCATCAACAAGCTGGGGCTACACGCCCGGGCGGCAGCCAAGTTCGTCGGCGTGGCCGGGCGTTTCCCCTGCCAGGTGCGGGTCGGGCGTGCGCCTGACAAGCTGGTTGACGGCAAGAGCATCATGGCCGTGATGATGCTGGCTGCGGGCAAAGGCACCCAGGTGCACCTGCACACCGAAGGTGAGCAAGACAGCGAAGCCCTGGAGGCGCTGGTGACGTTGATCAACAACTACTTCGACGAAGGCGAATAACGGCGTCATCTTCGCCGAGTGACCAGCACGCTGACAAAGACAGCTCCCGCTCCAGGTCCTTCACGACATCGCTGTATCCATCACCATCATCAGGCAAAACCCGATACATAGCCCAAGGCTGGCCAAGCGGTGGTGCCCGTTGCTGCGCGACTCGGGGATGATTTCCTGGGTCACCACCAACAACATCGCGCCCGCTGCACAGGCCAGGCCCAGAGGCAATAGCAGCTGTGCAACATTCACCAGCCAGGCACAGATCACTGCCGCCAGGGGCTCCACCAGCCCCGATGCGGCACCAATCAGAAATGCCTTGAACCGCGACATCCCCGCCCCTGCCAATACCAGCGCAATGACCAGGCCTTCGGGCACATCCTGCAAGGCAATGCCCATGGCCAGGCTGTCGGCATCGGGCATGCCGCCACCGGCTGACACACCAATGGCCATGCCTTCAGGTATGTTGTGGGCGATGATGGCGATGACGAACAACCAGATTCGCGCCGCGATCACCGGCTGGTTTTCACTGCCGACCAAGGCCTCTGGCGAAGCGCCAGACACCTTGAGGTCGACAACGAACAAGCAGAAGGCGCCGAACAACAAGCCGAAACTGACCAGGCCACCGGCACCCCACGGGCTGAAACCGAGGGCTTGTGCCGCGTCCAACCCCGGTATGATCAGGGAAAACGCTGTGGCGGCCAGCATCACGCCGGCACCAAAGCCCAGCAGGGTATCGGCCAGGGCCACTGGCATGTTGCGAATGACCAGCACCGGTACCGCGCCCAGCGCCGTCCCCAACGCGCACAATGCGCCGCCTTCCAGAGCACGCAGCATGCGCGGCTCCAGGTCCAGCCAGGCGATACCCCGTGCCACCAGCAGAGCCGTGCCGACCAGGAGCAACAAGGTGCCTAGCGCCAGGCGGAACAGGCGCACACTGCTGACAGACATCACCTCCGAGCGCATACCGGGTCGACTCACTTCAAGGCTTCGAGATAACGACGTTCCACTTCCGCCCAATCAATGACGTTGTAGAAAGCACCGATGTATTCCGGGCGACGATTCTGATACTTCAGGTAGTAGGCATGCTCCCACACATCCAGGCCGAGGATCGGCGTGTTGCCGTGCATCAGCGGGCTGTCCTGGTTGCCGCTGCTTTCCACCACCAGATGCTTCTCCGGGGTGACGCTGAGCCAGGCCCAGCCGCTGCCGAAGCGGGTCAGCGCAGCTTTGGTGAAGGCGTCCTTGAATGCCTCGAAACCACCCAGCCCTGTGTCGATGGCGTCGGCCACCTGGCCCTGTGGCTGACCACCCCCTTGCGGCGACATGACCGTCCAGAACAGTGAGTGGTTGGCGTGGCCACCACCGTGGTTGGTCACCGCACTGCGCAGGGCCTCGGGTAGTTGCTTGACTGCGCCGACGAGTTTTTCGACCGGCCATTCGGCCCACTCGGTACCTTCGATGGCAGCATTGAGGCCGTTGACATAGGTCTGGTGATGCTTGGTGTGATGAATCTCCATGGTCTGGGTATCGATGTGCGGCTCCAGCGCATCGTAGGCGTAAGGCAATGCAGGCAAGGTATGGGGCATATCAATGGATTCCGTAGGCTTGAGGGCTGGATGCCAGGCCCGGCTGGGCTGCCAGTTCACTGGCGGCTGGCACGTGGCGGTTGAGCAGGCGCTCGGTTCGCGGATACTGGCCGTACTCGGCGATGAAACTCAGGAGCTCGGTGTAGGTTCGCCCGCTGTGACGCAGTGCGGCATCTCGCAACGGCTGCGCCAGGCGGGGCTCCTGGCTGGCTTGCAGCAAGCGCTGGTGAGCAGCGCACAAGTAATCGGCACTCTCGTGCGGCTGGTTCAGGCGCAGGTGCAGGTCCGCCAGGTTGTGGTGGGCAATGACAAATGCCGCCACCGCTTCATCGACGTCATGCCAGCGCTCGAACAGCACTTGGGCCAAGGCCAGCGCTTGCAGATAGTGTTCGCGAGCATCGACCAGCTCACCCTGCTCGAACAGGCGATTGGCGGTTTCAGTGGTGCGTTTCCAGTGCTGCATGACGTTCCTCCTGCGCGCTGATGACTCATGCGCGCTGACGCGGGTCAGATTCCGCCGGCGGTGAGTTTTTCCGGGTCCAGCAGCGCCTCGAGCTGATCACGCGACAGATCGGTGTGCTCAAGCGCCACATCGATGATCGGGCGACCTTGCTTGTAGGCGGTCTTGGCGATCTCCGCGGCCTTGAGGTAGCCGATGATCGGATTTAGCGCTGTGACCAAGATCGGGTTGCGCGCCAAGGCTTCCTTGAGCTTGCCTTCGTTGACCTTGAAGGTTGCAATGGCCTTGTCGGCCAACAGGCGGCTGGCATTGGCCATCAGCTCGATGCTCTCCAACAGATTGCGGGCGATCACCGGCAACATCACGTTGAGCTCGAAGTTGCCCGATTGGCCTGCCACGGCGATGGTCGCGTCGTTGCCGATGACCTGAGCGGCAACCATGGCAGTGGCCTCGGGAATGACCGGGTTGACCTTGCCCGGCATGATCGAGGAGCCAGGCTGCAACCCTTGCAGCTCGATTTCTCCAAGACCTGCCAATGGGCCTGAGTTCATCCAGCGCAGGTCGTTGGCGATTTTCATCAGCGCCACGGCGGTCGTCTTGAGTTGCCCGGACAGCGCTACGGCGGTGTCCTGAGAGCCGATGAGGGCGAACAGGTTCTCACCCGGGGTGAACTTGACCTGGGTCAAGGCACTGAGTTGACGTGCGAAACCCGCGGCAAACTGCGGATGGGCGTTGATTCCGGTGCCCACAGCGGTCCCCCCTTGAGCCAGGGCTTGCAGGCTCGGCAGGATCGCTTCGAGATGCCCCTTGGCAGCATTGACCTGTGCAGCCCAACCCTCAAGCACCTGGCTCATGCGCACCGGCATGGCATCCATCAGGTGAGTACGGCCCGTCTTCACGTACTGGCGCACTTGCACCGACTTGGCTTCGATCACCTGAACCAGGTGGCCCAGTGCAGGCAGCAACTGCTCGTGCAGCGCCAACGCGGCGCTGACATGGATAGTGGTCGGGATGATGTCGTTGCTGCTCTGGCCACAGTTGACGTGATCGTTGGCATTGACCGGCTCGCCGAGCACTCGGCTGGCCAAGGTGGCGAGCACCTCGTTGGCGTTCATGTTCGAGCTGGTGCCGGAGCCAGTCTGGAATACATCGACCGGGAAGTGCGGGATGAAATCGCCGGCCAGCAGTTGCTCCACCGCCTGGACGATCGCCTGGCCCTGCCCTGCCGAGATCTGCTCCAGCTCGATATTGGCCTTGGCAGCAGCGGCCTTGGCCAGCAACAGGGCACGAATGAACTGGGCTGGCATACGTTGGCCGCTGATTGGGAAGTTGTCGACCGCGCGCTGGGTCTGGGCACCATACAGGGCCTGGGCCGGCACCTGCAGTTCACCCATGCTGTCACGCTCGATACGGGTATCACTCATCATCAAATCCTTGCATCAGTTCATCGGGAGAAATCGACGGCAACAACCGGCAATTGGCCAGTTGCAGGGCATAGGGCTGCCAGCGCTGGTTGTGTTCGCGGCGATCGAGGTTGCGCAGGTCGAGCAACGGCCGCCAGGCCTGGTCCAGGCACTGACAGCGCCAATGCCAGGGAAGCATGCGGTCGCACGCGGTATCGAGCAGCAGGCGGAAGGAGGTGAGTGCCACCGTCCATGGCGCAGTTTCGGTGCAGCACACCAGGTAGCGGCCCTCGGCCAGGTAGTGCTCGATCAGGCGCGGCTCATCAGGTTCGAGCGCACAGCGGATGCGCCGGCTGAGCCAGCGCCAGTTTTCCAGGTAAGGCAGTTCGCGCAGGACGGGTTTCATGAACATCATCGCCGGGGTTACTGGATAATGATATTCATTATTAAGTGATAACTAGAATCACTTCAAGAGGGGTGCGACGAAAGTAAAAAACCCGGCGCGAGGGCCGGGTTATGCAAATCAGTCTACAACGTGAAAGGATCAGCTACCGGCGACAGTCATGCGCTCGATCAGTACCGATCCCGTATGAATATTGCTGCGGGTTTCAAGATCGCTACCAATCGCGACAATCTGCTGGAACATGTCTTTCATATTACCGGCGATGGTCACCTCCTGAACGGCATGCTGGATCTCGCCGTTCTCGACCCAGAAGCCCGCCGCCCCACGGGAATAATCCCCGGTCACCATGTTCAGGCCATGGCCCATCAACTCGGTCACCAGCAACCCGCGCCCCATGCGACGGATCAGTGCTGCCTGGTCTTCCACGCCATGGGTGACGTAGAGGTTATGCACGCCACCGGCATTCGCTGTGCTAGGTAGCCCCAGCTTGCGCCCTGAATAGGTACCCAGCAGATAGGACACCAGCTCACCTTTGTCGACGAAGGGCTTGGCATAGGTAGCCAGCCCATCATCGTCGAACGCGGCGCTGCCCAGCGCGCGTGGAATGTGCGGGCGCTCGTCAAGGGTCAGCCAGCTGGGGAATAGCCGTTGCCCGATGGCACCGTCAAGGAACGACGACTTGCGGTACAGGTTGCCGCCGGAAATGGCCGACAGGAAGCTGCCGAACAGGCCACCGGCCAGCTCGGCAGAGAACAGTACCGGTACCTCGCAGGTCTTCACCGGGCGTGCGCCAAGACGGCTGGCGGCACGCTGGGCGGCACGCAGGCCGATGCTGCGCGGGTCGGCCAGCAGGTTGCCCTGACGGTTTACGTCATACCAGTAATCCCGCTGCATCTGCCCTTCGCCCTCGGCGATCATCACGCAGCTCAGGCTGTACCGAGTCGAGGCATAACCGCCGATGAACCCATGGCTGTTGCCGTACACACGGCAACCCTGGTGGGTATTGAGGGTCGTGCCATCAGCGTTGAGAATGCGCTTGTCGGCGTCAAATGCCGCAGCCTCGCAGGCCAGCGCCATTTCGATGGCCTTCTCTGGCTCGATATCCCAGTCGTGATAGAGATCGAGGTCCGGGATTTCACGGGCCATCAGCGCCGCGTCGGCCAGGCCCGCGCACTCGTCCTCGGAGGTGTGCTTGGCAATCGCCAATGCGGCGGCAACGGTTTCACGAATTGCTTCCGGGCCACTGGCCGAGGTGCTGGCCGACCCCTTGCGCTGGCCAACATAGAGGGTGATGCCAAAGCCCTGGTCGCGGTTGAACTCAACCGTTTCGACCTCACGCTGGCGTACGGTGGTGGACAGGCCCTGCTCCAGCGACACCGCCACTTCGCAGGCACTGGCGCCCTGCTGGCGCGCCTCGGCGATGATCGCTTCGACCTGTTCCTGCAACACTGGCAGGTCCTTCGGGCCTACGCTCTGGACTGCACTCATGGTTTTCTCCACTCAAATTCTGCGTTCGGCAGGGGTCATTCTACGACCGGGCCGGACAAGCGGCCCCCGACTGGTTATCATGGCGGCGATTTCTAGCGGACTGCCACCATGGTTGATTCATACGACGACGCCTTCGACGGCGAAAAAAGCAAAACCCAGATCAAGCGCGAACTGCATGCACTGGTCGAACTCGGCGAGCGACTGACCACGGTCAAGGCCGATACCCTGGCACGCCTGCCGCTGACCGACGAACTGCGCAAGGCGCTGGCCGACGCCTCCAAGCACACTGCCCATGGCGCACGCAAACGCCACATGTCGTTCGTCGGCAAGCTGATGCGCGACCAGGACCTGGACGCCATCCACGCGGTACTCGAGCAGATCGACAGCTCCAGCCGCCAGTACAACGAGCGCTTCCACAACCTGGAACGCTGGCGTGACCGCCTGATCGACGGTAATGACGAAGACCTTGAGCGCTTCGTCAACGAGTACCCCGAAACCGACCGTCAGCAACTGCGTTCGCTGATCCGTCACGCGCAACACGAGAAAGCGCGGAACAAACCGCCTGCCGCTGCGCGCAAGGTGTTCAAGTACATCCGCGACCTCGATGAATTGCAGCGCGGCCTGCGCTGACAGGTCGGTACGCAACCCCTCGGGGAGCGGGCCTGTCCCGCAACCCTCGGCGAAGCCGGTGCCAGCCAGCACCGGGTCGCTTTCTGCACAGGTCAAGCCCGCTCCCACGCAGGCCCTGAAGGCCATCAGGCGCCGGTACCACCGACGGTGATCGCGTCCAGCTTCAAGGTCGGCTGCCCTACCCCAACCGGCACCGATTGCCCATCCTTGCCACACGTCCCCACGCCACTGTCCAGCGCCAGGTCGTTGCCGACCATCGACACCCGGCTCATTGCCTCAGGGCCATTGCCGATCAGCGTCGCGCCCTTCACCGGAGCAGTGATCTTGCCGTCTTCGATCAGATACGCTTCGCTGGTGGAGAACACGAACTTGCCGCTGGTGATATCTACCTGGCCGCCGCCGAGATTGGCGCAGTAGATGCCCTTCTTCACCGACGCGATGATTTCCTGCGGATCGCTTTCGCCGGCACGCATGTAGGTGTTGGTCATGCGTGGCATCGGCAGATGAGCGTAGGATTCTCGACGGCCATTGCCGGTCACGGCCATGCCCATCAGGCGCGCATTGAGCTTGTCCTGCATGTAGCCCTTGAGCACACCGTTCTCGATGAGCGTGGTGCATTCGGTCGGCGTGCCTTCGTCGTCAACGCTCAGCGAGCCACGACGGCCTTCGAGGGTGCCGTCGTCGACGATGGTGCACAGGCTCGATGCGACTTTTTCACCAATACGGCCACTGAAGGCGGAGCTGCCCTTGCGGTTGAAGTCGCCTTCCAGGCCATGGCCCACCGCTTCATGCAACAGTACCCCCGACCAGCCGGAGCCCAGCACTACCGGCAAGGTGCCAGCAGGCGCAGGGATCGCTTCCAGGTTCACCAAGGCCTGGCGCAGTGCCTCACGGGCATAGCCCATGACCCGCTCCTCGGTGAAGAAGCGATAGTCGGTACGCCCGCCGCCACCTTGGCCGCCGCGCTCACGGCGGCCATTCTGTTCGACGATGACACTGACATTGAAGCGCACCAGCGGCCGCACATCGGCCGCCAGGCTGCCGTCAGCGGCTGCAATCAGAATGCGCTCCCAGACCCCGGCCATGCTCACGCTGACCTGCTGGATACGCGGATCCAGCGCCCGCGTAGCGGCATCGACGCGCTTTAGCAGCTCGACCTTCTCGGCACGGCTGAGGACATCCAGTGGGTTGTCTGGCGCATACAAGGCCGTTACATCCTGGCTGCGGAAGGCCTGGACCGTGCCATTCTGGCCAGCACGGGAAATCGAACGGGCGGCACGTGCCGCCGAGGTCAGTGCTTCATGGTTGATGGCGTTGCTGTAGGCAAAACCGGTTTTCTCACCCGACTGGGCACGCACGCCCACGCCTTGGTCGAGGTTGAAGCTACCCTCCTTGACGATGCCGTCCTCCAGCGCCCAGGTTTCCGAGATCTGGCCCTGGAAGTACAGGTCGGCGGCGTCGATGCCCGGGCCTGCCAACTCCCCCAGCACAGCCTGCAGGCTGTCCAGGGTCAGTCCGCCTGGGGCCAGGAGCTGCTCGCTGACGGTGGATAACATCTGGCTCATAGTCACTCCGAGGTGTGCGCAGGCCGCAAGGCGTCCTGCGAGAAAAAGCGCCGGTGCGAGGCAACCGGCATGCGCGCCCGAATGGACGCCTGTTCATCACTGTCACGCTCGGCGAGCAATACCGCTTCGCCTTGCGCCTGTTCGGCGACGATCCGCCCCCAAGGGTCGACGATCGCCGCATGCCCGTGGGTTTCCCGTGGGCCTGGATGGGTACCACCCTGCGCGGCGGCCAGGACATAACATTGGGTCTCGATGGCGCGTGCACGAATCAGCACTTCCCAATGCGCTGCCCCTGTGACCGCAGTAAACGCGGCCGGTGCCGTAATCAGTTGCGCACCGGCGCCGCGCAGAGCGCTGTACAGCTCGGGGAAACGCAGGTCATAACAAACACTCAACCCCAGGCGCCCCACCGGCGTGTCAGCCACCACTACGCGAGCGCCATGGGCATAGTCGTCGGACTCACGGTAGCGGCCACGGTTATCGGCCACGTCGACATCGAACAGGTGCAGCTTGTCGTACCGCGCAACCACTTCGCCGTGCTCGTCGATCAGCAGCGAACAGGCATGGGCCTTGGCATCGGGCTGGGCGGCAGGCGGCAACGGCAATGTGCCGGCCACTATCCATAATCTGAGGTCGCGAGCCGTGCGTTTCAACCACGGCAGGATCGGCCCTTCACCCAGCGCCTCTGCCCGGCCAATTGCGGCAGCGTCCTTGCGGCCCATGGCCGCGAAGTTTTCTGGCAGTACCGCCAGCCGTGCGCCGCCGTATGCGGCTTGTTCAAGCAGGGCGCCCGCGCGTTGCAGGTTGGCCAGCACATCGTCCTGGCTGACCATCTGGATTACCGCTACCTTCATGGGCGCTCCTGACACTATTTGTTGAAGGGTTTCACAAAGGTGATTCTAGGCTCTTTCCACGGCCCTTCGACCCGATAGTGCACACTGGCAAAGCGCGAAACCCGGTCGCCGATCAGCCGATCGACCAGGAACAGCGCCCCGCCGACCGCCGGTGCACCGACGATCAGCGCCGCCAGCGGCAGGTTGTTGGTCACTGGCAGTGATACCTGCAGGTTGGCGTCGACCCGGTCACGAACCAGGTCCAAAGTGCCGTCGAGCTCAAAATTGCTCGATGGCCCAGTAACGGCGATCGGCTCACGGGTCACGTAGACACCGTCACTGGCCACCAGCAGACCTTTGATCCGGTCATAGGCCAGGCCTTTGTCGAACAGGTCGGAAAAGTCCAGGCGCAAGCGGCGGCCAATGGAGTTGAAATTGAGCAGGCCGAACACTCGCAGGGCTTGGGCCCCACCTTCCACCTCGACGAACTGCCCTGTACGCAACGCCGCATCCATGCTGCCAGAGAAGCGTTTGAGGCCGACCCAGGCAGGTGAGCCAGGCCAGCGACCGTCCACATCCAGGCGAAAATCGCGGCTGGTCACGGTGGGGGCGAAGCCCCAGGCCTCAAGCACGTCACCCAGGTTCTTGCCATCCAGGCGTCCCTTGTACCAACTGCTGGTGGCACCCGGGTTACCCTCCCACGCGCCGCTACCGTCGATGTGTAGCCCCTTGAGGTCCAGGTCGATGTCCTGCGCCGCCACGCCGCGGGCGGTCGGCCGGAGTTTCAGAGCAACCTTGCCGAACAGATCATCACCGCGATACAGCTTGTCGATGGTCAGGTCCAACGCCGGCACCTTACGCGGATCGAAAGAGGCCAGCGGGTCAGGGCCCTCCTCCGCTTGCGCTTCGGCGGGGTCAGCGGCAGGCAGGCGCAGGGTCTGCAAGCGCACCGTCATCGCCGCACCCTTGGCGTCGGGCAGGCGCGCGTTACCGATGACTTCCCTGCTGTCCAGCCGCAGATCCCAGGCAGGGCCGCCACGGGCCATGCGTACCACCGCCTGGTTCAGGTCCATGCCAAAGGCCTTCAGTTGGCCAATGCTCAAGTCGACGCTCTGCAGGGTCTGACGGGCACTGCCGCCTGGGTCATCACCGCCCAGGCGCGACATCTGCTCTTGCCAGGGCGCCAGGTCCAGGCTCTGCAACCGCCCGCGTACACGCAAGCCTTGGCCGGAAGGGACCTGCGCCTGTCCAGTCCCCAGCAGCAACTCACCACGGCCCTGGGCCAAGTTGTCGGCGGGTGCGGCATAGGCAAAGCGCGCAAGCTCGGCGTAGGCTCCATCGAAGCGCCGCTGGGTGCCTTGCAGGTTCATGCTGAAACGGCTGTCTCGGGTATCCGCCGCAGCCTTGCCAAACGGGGCCGGCAGGTCGATGGCAAGGCCTTTGAGCGACGAGTTCACGCTCAGGCTGTTGTCACTGCTCCCCAGATTGAGCTGCAACTGGTAGGGCAAGTCACCCGAAGCAGGCAACGCCTGCTTGAACTGCAACCAGTCGGTCAGGGCCTTGAGCGATACCTGGCCGCTTGCACTGATGCGCGTCTGCATCTGCCCTGGCTGCCCTTGGGCGGTGATCTGCGCAGTGACGGGCTTGCCGAACGCCTGTAGGGCGATGTCCCGGCCACTGAGCCCCTTGTCCAGGTCGAAACTGAACTCGCCTTTGAGGCGGCTTAGCTCCAGGCTGGGCGGCGCCACCTTCAAGCGGGCATCGTTGGTGGCGAAATCGACCAGCACCTTCGGCCGCTCGCCATGGGCCAAGGGGATATCGAGCTTGACGCGCCCCTTGAGCGGCCCCTCGCCTTCCCAACCGGCAAAGATCTCCTCGGTACCAATCGGCGCCTGCTTGAGAATCTTCAAGCCATCGCCAAGGCTGCCGTCAAAATCGCCATCAAGGTACAGGTGGCTGTGCTGATCGCCATCGACATGGGGAATGTCGACGCTGACATCGCTGACCTGAGTACCCAGCAACAGGCCTTTTCTGGCCTTGATGCGCACGCCGCTGTCTTCGATCAGCACATCACCCTCGACATGCTGCACCTGTGGCCAGCCAGGCTGGAAGTCCAAAGCAGCGTCGTGCACCTTGAAGAACAGGCTGATACTGCGCGCCTGCGGCGAAGCACCGTGGTTGAGCGAACCCTGGTACTGGAAATAGCCCTGGTCCACATTGCCTTTGACGATGGCACTGCGCAGCCATTCATCCAGGGCCGGGCTGAGCACCTCGGGCAGGTATTTGGCTGTGTAACGGCCATCACCTTCGGTCAGGCCGACGCGCAGGTCCATATAGCTCTCGGTGCCTTCGGCGAACAGCAGGCGAATCAGGAAATCCCCGGCAATCTTGCCCTCTTCACCCAGTACCTTCAGGTAAGGGGCGATCAGGGTGAAGCCGTCCTTGTCGAGCGCCCAGGTCAGGCGCGCGTTGGCTTTCTGGTAATGCCAGGGTTTGGCGAAGATCGGGTAGAGGTGCAGCATGAATGCGTCGGTATCCAGACACAGCTCGCCGTGCCCCAGATCGCCGCTGATACTGCCGCTCACATTGCCTGCAGCCGGGGCGCCATGGTAGGCATCGAAGCCGACCTTTTCCAGGTTGGCGGCAAACTGCAAACGCTGGTCGCCTTCGGCCTTGGGCCGCACTTCAAGACGCACATTGCGCAGCGCGCCAGTGACGTTCAAGGCATCGACCACGGTCATGAGTTTTTCTGGCAGCGGCGCCAGGGCATTGATCAGCGGGGTGAGTGGCGTGAGGTCGAGGCGGTCTGCCTGCACCTGCCAGCGCTCGGCCGAGGGGTCTTCACCCATGCGTTGGCGCACCTGCAGGTGCGACTCCCAACGGGCCTTGCCAATGTTGGCAGCCAGCGAATCGACCACCACATCGAAGCCCTGGTCCTGGCGCTGCAGCCAGGCCGACATGGCCAGGTTATCCAGCGTGACAGCTTTACGCTCGGCATAGGCACCCCGCAGCTGTGGGGCGTTGAGTCGGACCGCTGCCTGCTGCAGTTGGCCTTTGCGCCAGTCGACCCAGAACTCGCCTCCGGCGCGCAGTGCATCCGCATGCCATTGGCCGAGAAGCCGTGGCGGCAACCAGCGTGCCCAGTCGCTTTGTGGCAGGCTTAGATAAGCCTCGAACTGGCCGTCGCGCCAGGCCTTGGCCGTTGCCCTGCTGCGCAGGTTGAGCGCCATGGGCTGGCCATCGGGCAAGGTCGCGCGCAGGTCCAGGGCCTGGCGCGAGGTGCCGGCTTTAAGGCCGAGGCTGACACAGGTAAGCGTCAACGGGTCACGCTGCCAGGGCTGCAGGGTGACCTGGCTGTCGAACACATCAATGCGCCCCAATTGGCGCAGGCGCTGCAGCAGCTCGGCCGGGTCCAGCGGCGCGTCGTCTTTTTTCGGCAGGCCTTCCAGGGCCCATTCGCCCTGCTCGTTCTCACGCAGGATCAGTTGCAACCCCGAGAGCTGGATATGCGCCAGGCGCAGCTCGCGGGAGGTCAGGCTCGCCCACAGATCGGGCACCAGCCTGACATCATCCAGGCGCAGAGCAGCAGCGCCCTCGCCCAGTTGCAGGTCACGCACCCGCAGTACCGGCGCCAGGCCACTCCAGCGCCCTTCCAGGGCACCGACATGCACCGGCATGCCTAACGCCTGCTCGGCCTTCTGTTCGGCGTCTGCACGGTACTCGGCCACCAACGGCACCAGCTCGCGCCCGAGGCTGACGTAAACCGCCACCAGCACTGCCAGCAAGGCGCAGATCCCTAGTCCCCAACGGGTCAAGGCAACAAGAACGCGGGTCAGACGTCCCATGGCCACGGCCCTCCGGTTCGTTTATCCATGATGGCTGCCTGGGCCGTTTTTGCCAGCCCAGCCATCAAATGGCGCGCGTCAAGAAGCCTCAGAGCAGCACCACATCGTATTGTTCCTGCGAATACATCGACTCGACCTGGAAGCGAATGGTTCGGCCGATGAAAGCTTCCAGCTCGGCCACATTACCTGACTCTTCGTCGAGCAGACGGTCGACCACCTTCTGGTTGGCCAGCACCCGATAGCCCTCGGCCTGATAGGCACGGGCTTCACGGAGGATCTCGCGGAAGATTTCGTAGCAGATTGTTTCTGGGGTTTTCAGCTTGCCGCGGCCCTGACAAGCCACGCAGGGCTCGCACAGCACCTGCTCGAGGCTTTCGCGGGTGCGCTTGCGAGTCATCTGCACCAGCCCCAGCTCGGTGATGCCGATGATGTTGGTCTTGGCATGATCTCGCTCGAGCTGCTTTTCCAGGGTACGCAGCACCTGACGCTGGTGCTCTTCGTCTTCCATGTCGATGAAGTCGATGATGATGATCCCGCCGATGTTGCGCAGGCGCAGTTGCCGGGCAATGGCCGTGGCCGCTTCGAGGTTGGTCTTGAAGATGGTCTCTTCGAGGTTGCGGTGGCCAACGAATGCACCGGTGTTGACGTCGATGGTGGTCATCGCCTCGGCGGGGTCGACCACCAGGTAGCCTCCAGACTTGAGCGGTACCTTGCGCTCCAGTGCACGCTGGATTTCATCCTCGACGCCATACAGGTCGAAGATCGGTCGCTCGCCGGGGTAATGTTCCAGCCGGTCGGCGATCTCCGGCATCAGTTCGGCAACGAACTGCGTGGTTTTCTGGAACGTTTCCCGCGAATCGATGCGGATTTTCTCAATCTTCGGGTTGACCAGGTCCCGCAACGTACGCAGCGCCAGGCCGAGGTCTTCGTAAATGACCGTAGGAGCGCCGCAGGTCTTGATCTGGCTGCCGATCTGCTCCCACAGACGGCGCAGGTAGCGGATGTCCTGCAGGATCTCTTCGGCGCGCGCGCCCTCGGCGGCGGTACGCAGGATGAAACCACCGGCGTCCTTGATGTCCTCGCTGTCCATGCAGTTGCTGACCACCTGTTTGAGGCGTTCACGCTCGGCTTCGTCTTCGATTTTCAGGGAAATACCGACATGGCTGCTGCGCGGCATGTACACCAGGTAGCGCGAGGGGATCGACAGCTGCGTGGTCAGGCGGGCGCCCTTGGTACCGATCGGGTCCTTGGTCACCTGCACCACCAAGGCCTGGCCTTCATGCACCAGTGCGGTGATGGTTTCTACCGCCGAGCCTTCTCGCTGGGATATTTCCGAAGCATGAATGAACGCAGCGCGCTCAAGGCCGATGTCGACAAACGCCGCCTGCATGCCGGGCAGCACGCGGACTACCTTGCCTTTGTAGATATTGCCGACAATGCCACGGCGCAGGGTGCGCTCGACGTGCACTTCCTGCAGCACCCCGTTTTCCACCACCGCCACACGTGACTCCATCGGGGTGATGTTGATCAGGATCTCTTCACTCATGGCAGGCTCTCGTCAAAGGTCTTCGGTAATGATGGATCGCGGGTGCCGGGCTGGCTACTGCTGGTTTGTTACCTCAGGCAAAAGCGCCGGTACCTGCCAGCAGGCAATACCGAATTGAGCGAGCAGTTCGGCCGTTTCGCTCAGGGGCAGGCCGACCACTGCCGAGTAGCTGCCTTGGAGGCCGGTGACGAACACCGCGCCCAGGCCTTGAATAGCGTAGCCGCCGGCTTTGTCCGCCGGTTCGCCACTGGCCCAGTAGCGCTGGGCCTCTTCGACGCTGATAGGGCGAAAACGCACCTTGCTGGTCACGCAGACACTCAGGCAGCACTGCCCATCGCTCAGCGCTACTGCCGTCAGCACCTGATGCTCGCGACCGGCCAGGTCGCCCAGCATGGCCAGGGCATGTTCGCGGTTTTCCGGTTTGCCGAGAATACGACCATCGAGCACCACCGCAGTGTCTGCCCCCAGCACCACTGCCGGCCCGCCAACACTGGCAAGGCCGGCTTCGGCTTTCGCCCGCGCCAGGCGTTCGACATAGGCCACGGCGCTTTCATCGGGCAAGGGGGTTTCATCGATGGGGGCACTGGTGATGCTGAACGGCACGCCGATCTGGGTCAGCAGTTCGCGACGACGGGGTGAGCCGGAGGCCAGGTAAAGTGGTTTCATGCAGACATCTCCCTGTCAGTGGCGGCAGCGCCGTCAGTTGATATGCAAGCGCCGGCGCAAATCGCGCAGGGCATAGCTGATCCATGGCCAGAGCAAGGCACTGATCACCGCCGACCACACCAGGGCCAGGGTGGGCAAGCGATTGCCGGTAAGCGCGCTGAGCCACAGCTGGATCAATTGAGCGATACCAAAGATCACCAGGATCACCAGGCTCTGCTGCCACATCGGGAACATGCGCAGGCGCTGCTGCAGGGACAGTACCAGGAAGGTGATCAGGGTGAGGATCAGGGCGTTCTGCCCAAGCAGGGTGCCATACAGCACGTCCTCGGCCAGCCCCAGCATGAACGCGGTGGTCATGCCGACCTTGTTCGGCACCATGAGGGTCCAGAACGACACCAGCAGCGCCAGCCACATGGGCCGGAACATTTCCAGGAACTGAGGCATCGGCGAGACGCTGAGCAGCAGGCCGATAGCGAACGTCAGCCAGATGACCCAGCCGTGGTTGCGGCGCGATTTGGCCATCATTGCCTCCGGGGTTGAGCGGGCGCCGCTGGCGCGGCGGCGGCGGGGCTGGCAGGGGCTGCAGGGGCGGCGGCCGGCGCACTGGCCGGTGCCTCGTGCGCGCCACTGGCGGCAGGCTGGCCACTGCCTTCGGCGCCTTTGCGATCGGCCTCTTCCTGGGCAATCGCCGCCTCGGTTGCACGCTGCTCCGGCGTGCGCCGGTCGCTGAACACCAGCAGCATGTAGCGGCTGCGGTTAAGCGCCGCGGTGGGGATGGCGCGCACAATGGCGAACGGCTGGCCGGAATCGTGGATCACCTCGTTGACCGTGGCCACCGGATAGCCTGCCGGGAAGCGCTGGCCCATGCCTGAACTGACCAGCAGGTCGCCTTCCTTGATGTCGGCGGTGTCCGCCACATGGCGCAGCTCCAGACGCTCCGGGTTACCGGTGCCGCTGGCGATGGCGCGCAGGCCGTTGCGGTTGACTTGCACCGGGATGCTATGGGTGGTGTCGGTGAGCAGCAGTACCCGTGAGGTATAGGGCATCAGTTCGACCACCTGGCCCATCAGGCCACGGGCATCGAGCACCGGCTGGCCCAGGAACACGCCGTCGCGCTCGCCTTTGTTGATCAGGATGCGGTGGGTGAACGGGTTGGGGTCGACACCGATGAGCTCGGCCACCTCGACCTTCTCGTTGACCAGGGCCGACGAGTTGAGCAGCTCACGCAGACGCACGTTCTGCTCGGTCAGGGCCGCCAGCTTCTGCAGGCGCCCCTGCAGCAGCAGGGCCTCGGTCTTGAGCTTCTCGTTTTCCGCGATCAGTTCGGTACGGCTGCCGAACTGGCCCGCCACGCCTTGCCACATGCGCTGCGGCAGGTCGGTGATCCAGTACGACTCCATCAGCACCAGGCCCATCTGGCTGCGCACGGGCTTGAGCACGTCGAAGCGCGCGTCGACCACCATCAGCGCGACCGACAGCACCACCAAGACGAGCAGGCGAACGCCCAGCGAAGGGCCCTTGGAGAAAAGCGGTTTAATGGGCCGTTCCTCGTGGACGACTCAGGAGGTCATTGGACATGGGACAACGCACCAGCCTGGTTGCGGGTTGACGGAAACGACGCCCGAACGGACGCCAGCCCAGCACATACAGGTAGCACTGCGCGTGCTACCTGTAAACCGGGCGCTCGATCGCTGCGATTATCACTCGCTGGAGAGCAGGTCCATCGCGTGCTTGTCCATCATCTCCAGGGCGCGACCGCCGCCACGGGCGACACAGGTCAGCGGATCCTCGGCGACGATCACCGGCAGGCCGGTTTCCTGAGCCAGCAGCTTGTCGAGGTCACGCAGCAGCGCGCCGCCACCGGTCAACACCAGGCCACGCTCGGCGATATCGGAGGCCAGCTCCGGCGGCGATTGCTCCAGGGCACTCTTGACCGCCTGAACGATGGTCGCCAGAGACTCTTGCAGGGCCTCGAGCACTTCGTTGGAGTTCAGGGTGAAGGCACGCGGCACGCCCTCGGCCAGGTTACGGCCACGGACATCGACTTCGCGCACTTCGCCGCCCGGGTAGGCCGTGCCGATTTCCTGCTTGATGCGTTCGGCGGTGGACTCGCCGATCAGGCTGCCGTAGTTGCGGCGCACGTAGGTGACGATGGCTTCGTCGAAGCGGTCGCCGCCAACGCGTACGGATTCGGCATAGACCACACCGTTCAGCGAGATCAGGGCGATTTCGGTGGTACCACCGCCGATATCGACGACCATCGAACCACGGGCTTCTTCCACCGGCAGGCCGGCACCGATGGCCGCTGCCATCGGCTCTTCGATCAGGAACACTTCACGGGCACCGGCCCCCAGGGCCGACTCGCGAATGGCGCGGCGCTCTACCTGGGTCGACTTGCACGGCACGCAGATCAGCACGCGAGGGCTGGGCTGCAGGAAGCTGTTTTCGTGAACCTTGTTGATGAAGTACTGCAACATTTTTTCACAAACGCTGAAGTCGGCGATGACGCCGTCCTTCATCGGACGAATGGCGGCAATGTTGCCAGGCGTACGGCCCAGCATGCGCTTGGCTTCGGTACCGACGGCCACGACGCTTTTCTGGTTGCCGTGGGTACGGATGGCAACAACCGAGGGCTCATTCAGGACGATACCGCGCTCACGCACGTAAATAAGGGTGTTGGCAGTACCCAGGTCGATGGAAAGATCGCTGGAAAACATGCCACGCAGTTTCTTGAACATGGGAAAGTGACCCTGGGGAAAGCGTGGGTAAAAAAGTGCGGCAAACTCTAACAATGGCAGGGATTTTGGGCAAGGAGCCAATATGTTAAATTGGTCGTTTTTCCGAGCAAGCCAGCAGATGATCGCGGCCGTATGACCGCCAGAATGCCGACATGTTCCTCATCACGGACCCTATTCCGTTCTTTGTTTCCCCTGGAGATTCCCATGGCGCTTGAACGCTGCGACGTGGAAAAGATCGCCCATCTGGCCCGCCTGGGCCTGAATGAAGGCGAACTGCCACGCATTACCGATGCACTGAACAGCATTCTCGGGCTGGTCGACCAGATGCAAGCGGTCGACACCACTGGCATCGAGCCCCTGGCCCACCCCCTGGAGGCCAGCCAGCGCCTGCGCCCCGACCAGGTCACCGAAAGCAACCAGCGCGATGCCTACCAAGCCATCGCGCCGTCGACCGAAAGCGGTCTGTACCTGGTTCCCAAAGTCATCGAGTAAGGGATAGAGCCTGCCATGCATCAATTGACCCTGGCCGAGATCGCCCGCGGACTCGCCGACAAGTCGTTTTCCTCCGAAGAGCTGACCGGCGCCCTGCTGGCGCGTATCAAGCAGCTCGACCCACAACTGAACAGCTTCATCAGCGTCACCGAGGAGCTGGCCCTGAGCCAGGCCCGTGCCGCCGACGCCCGCCGCGCCGCTGGCGAGGTGGGCGTGCTGCTGGGTGCGCCGATCGCCCACAAAGACCTGTTCTGCACCAACGGCGTGCGTACTAGCTGCGGCTCGAAGATGCTCGACAACTTCAAGGCGCCGTATGACGCGACCGTGGTCGCCAAACTGGCCGAAGCCGGCATGGTCACCTTGGGCAAGACCAACATGGACGAATTCGCCATGGGCTCGGCCAACGAGTCCAGCCACTATGGCGCGGTGAAGAACCCGTGGAACCTCGAGCACGTGCCAGGTGGCTCGTCCGGCGGTTCGGCGGCGGCCGTGGCGGCGCGCCTGCTGCCGGTCACCACTGGCACCGACACCGGCGGTTCGATCCGTCAGCCGGCAGCACTGACCAACCTCACCGGCCTCAAGCCGACGTACGGTCGTGTTTCGCGCTGGGGCATGATCGCCTACGCCTCGAGCCTCGATCAGGGCGGCCCGCTGGCCCGCACCGCCGAGGACTGCGCCCTGCTGCTGCAAGGCATGGCCGGTTTCGATGCCAAGGACTCCACCAGCATCGACGAGCCGGTACCGGACTACAGCGCCAACCTTAACGCCTCGCTGCAAGGCCTGCGCATCGGCCTGCCGAAGGAATACTTCGGTGCCGGCCTCGACCCGCGCATCGCCGAACGGGTACAGGCCAGCGTCAAGGAACTGGAAAAGCTCGGCGCGGTGATCAAGGAAATCAGCCTGCCGAACATGCAGCATGCCATCCCGGCGTACTACGTGATCGCGCCTGCCGAGGCGTCCTCCAACCTGTCGCGTTTCGACGGTGTGCGCTTCGGCTATCGCTGTGAAGAGCCCAAGGACCTGACCGACCTGTACAAGCGCTCCCGTGGCGAAGGCTTTGGTGCCGAAGTACAACGGCGCATCATGGTCGGCACCTATGCCCTGTCGGCGGGTTACTACGATGCCTACTACGTCAAGGCGCAGCAGATCCGCCGCCTGATCAAGAACGACTTCATGGCCGCCTTCGAAGGCGTCGACCTGATCCTCGGCCCGACCACGCCAAACCCGGCCTGGAAGCTCGGCGCCAAGAACAGCGACCCGGTCGCCGCCTACCTTGAAGACGTCTACACCATCACCGCCAACCTGGCGGGCCTGCCGGGCCTGTCGATGCCAGCCGGTTTCGTCGATGGCCTGCCGGTCGGCGTACAGCTGCTGGCCCCGTACTTCCAGGAAGGCCGCCTGCTCAACGTCGCGCACCGCTACCAGCAAGTCACCGACTGGCACACCCGCGCCCCCAACGGCTTCTGAGGAATTCACACATGCAATGGGAAGTTGTGATCGGGCTGGAGATTCATACCCAGCTGGCCACCCAGTCGAAGATCTTCTCCGGCAGCGCCACCACCTTCGGCTCCGAGCCGAACACCCAGGCCAGCCTGGTTGACCTGGGCATGCCCGGCGTATTGCCGGTGCTGAACCAGGAAGCCGTGCGCATGGCCTGCATGTTCGGCCTGGCGATCGATGCCGAAATCGGCAAGCGCAACGTGTTCGCACGCAAGAACTACTTCTACCCCGACCTGCCCAAGGGCTACCAGATCAGCCAGATGGACCTGCCGATCGTCGGCAAGGGCCACCTGGACATCGCCCTGGAGGACGGCACCATCAAGCGCATCGGCGTAACCCGTGCGCACCTTGAGGAAGACGCCGGCAAGAGCCTGCACGAAGACTTCAGCGGTTCCACCGGTATCGACCTGAACCGTGCCGGCACGCCGCTGCTGGAAATCGTCTCCGAGCCTGACATGCGCAGCGCCAAGGAAGCGGTCGCCTACGTCAAGGCGATCCACGCACTGGTGCGCTACCTGGGCATCTGCGACGGGAACATGGCCGAAGGCTCGCTGCGCTGCGACTGCAACGTATCGATCCGGCCAAAAGGCCAGACCGAGTTCGGCACCCGCTGCGAAATCAAGAACGTCAACTCGTTCCGCTTCATCGAGCGTGCGATCAACAGCGAAATCCAGCGCCAGATCGACCTGATCGAGGACGGTGGCAAGGTCATCCAGGAAACCCGCCTGTACGATCCGAACAAGGACGAGACCCGCTCCATGCGCAGCAAGGAGGAGGCCAACGACTACCGTTACTTCCCCGACCCGGACCTGCTGCCGGTGGTCATCGAGGACAGCTTCCTCGAAACCGTCCGCGCCGGCCTGCCGGAGCTGCCGCCGCAGAAAGTCGAGCGCTTCCAGAGCCAATACGGCCTGTCGGCTTACGACGCCAACGTGCTGGCGTCCAGCCGCGAGCAGGCGGACTACTTCGAACAGGTGGTCAAGATCGGCGGCGACGCCAAGCTGGCCGCCAACTGGGTCATGGTCGAGCTGGGCAGCCTGCTGAACAAGCTGGGTATCGAGATCGACCAGGCGCCGGTCAGCGCCGAGCAACTCGGTGGCATGTTGCTGCGTATCCGCGACAACACCATCAGCGGCAAGATCGCCAAGACTGTGTTCGAAGCAATGGCCGCCGGTGAAGGCGATGCCGACAGCATCATCGAAAGCAAAGGCCTCAAGCAGGTCACTGACACCGGCGCGATCGACAAGATGCTCGACGAGGTACTGGCCGCCAACGCCGAACAGGTCGAACAGTACCGCGCCGCCGACGAGGCCAAGCGCGGCAAGATGTTCGGCTTCTTCGTCGGCCAGGCGATGAAGGCATCGAAAGGCAAGGCCAACCCGGGGCAAGTGAACCAATTGCTCAAGGCCAAGCTCGAAGGGTGATTGTTTCACCCTTGTAGCCCTGCGAGGCTTTGCCCTCGTTCGCGGATCACCCCCTTCCACAGGCTGGGGATGATCCGCGACGGGCCGCACAGCGGCCCCACTGGCAGCACCGGAGCATCGACTTGCTAAAACGCCCCCTCGCCACCTTTGCCCTCTTCTCACTGTTGGCCGGCTGCGCCAGCCACGACATCGACCCCCGCGGATACGACAAGACCGGCACCGCCTCCTATTACGGCTCCCGCCACCATGGCAACCGCACCGCCAGCGGCGAAGCCTTCAACCAGCACGGCCTCACCGCCGCCCACCGAAGCCTGCCGTTCGGCAGCCGTGTACTGGTCACCAACCTTGCCAACCAGCGTAGCGTGGTGGTCCGCATCAACGACCGCGGGCCCCACACACGCGGCCGCCTGATCGACCTGTCACGGGCCGCCGCAGAAAAAATCGGCATGCTCCGTAGCGGAACGGCGCGCGTCCGGGTACAAGGTCTTAGCGATTGACCTGACTGCCCCCTGACAGGAGCCCGACCATTTTCGACCTGGCCACACTCCCCACGTTCAGCCTGCTGCAATTGGGCGTAGCGCTGCTGCTTATGATCGCCGGCGCCGAACTGCTGGTACGCGCCGCCCTGCGCCTGGCCCTGCGCCTGCACGTTCGGCCACTGATCATCGGCCTGAGCCTGGTGGCTTTCGGCAGTACTGCGCCACAACTGACCGTGAGCCTGCAAGCCGCTTACCAAGGGGCACCCGACGTGGCGGTGGGCAGCGTGGTGGGCAGCAACATCTTCAATGTGCTGGTGATCCTTGGTCTGGCTGCGCTGATCATCCCCTTGCGGGTTTCACGTCAGCTGGTGCGCCTGGACATCCCGTTGATGATCATCGCCAGTGCCTTGGTGTATGCACTTGCAGCCAACGGCCAACTGGGCCGAATGGAAGGCCTGCTGTTACTGCTGGGCCTGGCGGCCTACCTGGCCATGCTCTGGCACCAGTCACGCCACTATGCACGCACCTACCCTGCTCCGCGCCCGCTCGCCAGCAGCCCCGGGCGCTTCTGGTCCGGCACGCTGCTGCAGGTACTGTTCGGCCTTGGCCTGCTGAGCCTGGCCGGCCATTTGCTGCTAGAAGCGGCAGTCGAAGTGGCCACCGACCTTGGCTTGTCAGAGCGCATCATCGGCCTGACCGTCGTTGCCGTGTGCACTTCCCTACCCGAACTGGCCGCAGCGCTGATCGCCGCCATTCGCGGCGAACGGGAGATTGCCGTGGGCACGGTGATCGGCAGCAACCTGTTCAATCTGCTGGCGGTGCTGGGGCTGACGGCGATGGTCACCCCCGAACCCTTGAGCATCTCTCCCAATGCCCTGGGCTTCGACCTGCCGGTAATGCTAGGTGTAGCCGCCCTGAGCCTGCCGGTGTTCTACTCCGGCTACCGCATCACCCGCGCCGAAGGCCTGATATTCCTCTGCCTTTACCTGGCCTATGGCCTGCATGTGGTGGCCTTCACCACGGGGATGCCATTGGCCGGCCGCCTGGAGCGGCTGATGCTGTTCTACGTCCTGCCAGTGCTCGGCATGCTGCTGCTGTACACCACCGTTCGCGCCTGGCGCCGCCAACACTAAGGAAAACAACATGGCTGAAAACAAATCCGGCGAGCAGATTCGCCGTCAGGTGATGGGCGATGCGTTCGTCGACCGCGCGCTGGGCAACGCCACCGACTTCACGCAACCGCTGCAGGACTTCGTCAACGAGCACGCCTGGGGCAGTGTCTGGGCACGTGGCGGCCTGCCATTGAAGACCCGCAGCCTGATTACCCTGGCCACACTGACGGCGCTCAAGTGCCCCCAAGAGCTCAAGGGGCATGTGCGCGGGGCGCTGAACAATGGCTGTACGGTGGAGGAAATTCGCGAGGCGTTGCTGCATTGCGCCGTCTATGCCGGCGTGCCGGCGGCGATCGATGCGTTCAGAGCGGCGCAGGAAGTGATCGACAGCTACCCGGCCTGATCAACGAGGCCCCTATCGTCGGCAAGCCGACGATAGGGCCAGTGCAGACTCAGGCCCTGCCCTGCCGAGCCTTCTTCAGGCGGAACGCTACCCAAAGCAAGGCAATCCACGCCGGAATCAGCATCACCGAAATGCGGATCGGCGGGGTCAGGTACATCACCACCAGAATCAGCACGATGAACGCCAGGCACAGGTAATTGGTAAACGGGTGCCCCCAGCTCTTGTAGAACGGGGTAATACCCGCCCCCAGCTTGGCCTTGCGGAACTTCAGATGGGTGATGCTGATGCTCGCCCAGTTGATCACCAGCGCCGACACCGCCAGCGCCATCAGCAGGCCAAACGCCTCACCCGGCATCAGGTAGTTGATCAACACGCACATGCCTGTGGCGAACGCCGACACACCCAACGCCGTCAGCGGTACGCCGCTGCGGCTGACCTTGAGCAACTGGCGGGGTGCATCGCCCTGGCTGGCCAGGCCGAACAGCATACGGCTGTTGGCGTAGACGCAGCTGTTGTAGACCGACAGCGCCGCCGTCAGCACCACGATGTTGAGGATGGTCGCCACCAGGTCACTGTCCAGTTCGTGGAAAATCATCACGAACGGGCTACCGCCCTGCACCACCTTTTGCCATGGGTACAGCGACAACAGCACCGCCAGGGCACCGATGTAGAAGATCAGGATGCGGTACACGACCTGGTTGGTCGCTTTGGGGATGCTGTGGCGTGGGTTGTCGGCCTCGGCGGCGGTGATACCCACCAGCTCCAGGCCACCGAAGGAAAACATGATGACCGCCAGGGCCATCACCAGCCCGCTAATGCCGTTGGGGAAGAACCCACCGTACTGCCACAGGTTGGCCACGCTGGCATCCGGGCCGCCATGGCCACTGCTCAGCAGCCAGGCACCGAAGCCGATCATGCTGACGATGGCCACTACCTTGACCAGGGCGAACCAGAATTCCATTTCGCCGTAGACCTTCACCTGGGTCAGGTTGATCAGGTTGATGACCACGAAGAAGATCGCCGCCGTGGCCCAGGTAGGAAAGCCCGGCCACCAGTACTGCACGTAGATGCCAACCGCAGTGAGCTCGGCCATACCCACCAGCACGTACACCACCCAGTAGTTCCAGCCCGAGACAAAGCCTGCGAATTCGCTCCAGTACTGGTGGGCGAAATGGCTGAAACTGCCAGCCACCGGCTCTTCCACGACCATCTCGCCCAGTTGGCGCATGATGAAGAAGGCCATCAGACCCGCAATGGCGTAACCCAGCAGAACGGAGGGGCCAGCCAGCTGGATGGTCTGGGCGATGCCCAGGAACAACCCGGTCCCGATGGCGCCGCCCAACGCAATCAGCTGGATATGGCGATTCTTCAGCCCGCGCTGCAACCGCTCGGGCTTGCTCTGGTCTTGCATGAAGTGTCCTTAAGCTCAGTGAGGCCGTGTTTTTATGAGGTGTGCAGTCAAGGATCTAGATCCATCCGCCCCACTGCAAGATGAAAATACCAATATTGGTGGTGATCGCTGCCATTAGCGTAGTAATCACGATGATAGAGGCCGCCAGCTCATGGTTGCCCTTGGCCGCTCGCGCCATGACGTAGCTGGCTGCCGCCGTGGGGCTGCCGATGTACAGGAACAGGATGCCCAGTTCGGCACCGCGAAAACCGCAGAGCCAGGCGCCAAAGGTGCCAATCAGCGGCAGCCAGACCATCTTCACCAGGCTGGCATCGATGGCCAGCTTGCCGCTGTCGCGCAGCGCCGCCAGCGACAGGGTGCCACCGATGCAGATCAGCGCCAGCGGCAGGGTCATCTGTGCGAGGTAGTCACCCGAGGTGAGCAGCCAGTTTGGCAGCGGCACTTGCCCGTAAGCCATGGGCGTGGCCACCAGCACGCTGAGGATCAGCGGGTTACTGATAATGTTTTTGCAGATGCTCCAGGGGTCGGACTTGAGGTCCGGGCTGTAGACCGCCAGCACCACCGCCGACAGCGAGTTGTACAGGAGGATCACAAGACCAGCGAGCACCGCGCCCAGGGAGATGCCGTAATCGCCATACAGGCTGGCGGCCAGGGCCAGGCCGATCACGCCATTGTTGCCACGGAACGCCCCCTGGGTATAGATACCGCGATCGGCCGGCGGACTGCGCCAGATGGCCAGGCCCCAGGCCGCAGCGAAGCCGACCAGGGTGGCGAGAACGAAGTACAGAATAACGCCAGGTTTGACCGCCGCAGCCAGGTCGGCATGGTAGATACCGAGAAACAGCAGCGCGGGCATGCAGACGTTGAAGACCAACTGCGAAGCGACCCGGTTGAAATTGTCGTCGATCAGGTTGATGCGCTTGAGCAATACGCCCATGAACAGCATGGCGAAGACGGGCGCCGTGATGTTCAGCGTCTGGATAAGAAGGGCGAGCATGCGCTAGCGATCCTGAAGGGGTTGCCGTTAGGGGGCTAATGATACGTCAACACGCCAGGAGTTGCGGGATCAGCTGCAATATAAAGAAATTTCTGGCAGCACAGGCCCAATCGCCGGCCTGCCAGCGATAGGACCTGTGCGATCAAGACGGATTCAGCGCCGAACCGGCCGCTTCTGCAATTTGCGCTGCAAGGTCCGCCGGTGCATGCCCAGCGCCCGTGCGGTGGCGGAGATGTTGCCTTCGTGCTCGCTGAGAACCCGCTGGATATGCTCCCACTGCAAACGGTCCACCGACATCGGGTTTTCCGGCACCAGGGCGTCCAGGTCGGTGTGCTCCGAGAGCAGCGCCGCCAGCACATCGTCGGCATCGGCCGGTTTGCACAGGTAGTTGCAGGCGCCGCGCTTGACCGCCTCGACCGCGGTGGCGATGCTCGAGTAACCGGTCAGGATCACCACTCGCATTTCCGGGTCGAGCTCCAGCAGCTTGGGCAGCAGCACCAGGCCCGAGTCACCTTCCATCTTGAGGTCCAGCGTGGCGTAGTCCGGCAGGTCCTGCTGAGCCAGGATCAGCCCCTCCTCGGCGGAGCTCGCCGTACTGACGCGAAAACCGCGGCGGCTCATGGCCCGGGCCATGACCCGAGTGAAGGTGGCATCGTCATCCACCAGCAGCAGGTGCGGCAACTCTTCGCCTTCGACCTGGTTTTCTTCGCTCATCATTCATCTCCTCGCTTGCCATGGGGCAGGCGCAATTCGGTCAGGGTGCCACCCTGCTCATGACTATAGAGTTTCACCGAACCGCCCGCACGGGTCACGCTGGCTTTGCTCAAGAACAGGCCCAGGCCGAAGCCTTTGCCTTTGGTGGTAATGAAAGGTTTGCCGATCGCCTCGGCGATCGCCGGCGGTACGCCAGGGCCGTGGTCACGGATACTGATGACGATGTCCTGGGCATCCCAGTCCAGGCGTACCTCAAGGTCATCGGGGCAGGCATCGGCAGCATTGTTCAACAGGTTCAACAGGGCCTGGGTCAGGTCGGGCGGCGGTGTCAGGCGGGGAACCTGGCCATCACGCAGGCGCTGGAAGCGATAGCTGGCTTCCGGGCGCATCAGGTGCCAACGGTTGAGTGCCTCATCCAGCCATACAGTCACCTCTTGCTCGACCACGGCCAGACGGCGGTTGGCCTCGGCGGCGCGCACCAGCTGCTGCAAGGTCTCCTTGCACAGCTTCACCTGGTCCTGAAGGATCTGCAGGTCTTCCTGCAACAACGGGTCGGCATGGTCCTGGCGCATTTCATTGAGCAATACACTCATGGTCGCCAGCGGCGTGCCCAGTTCATGGGCAGCGCCGGCGGCCTGGGTGGCTACGGCCAGCAGTTGCTCATCGCGCAGGCTTTCTTCCCGTCGCTCGGAGCGCAATTGCTCCTGACGGCGCAGCTCTTCGGCCATGCGCGCGGCGAAGAAGGTAATCACTGCAGCGGCCAGGGCAATACTCAGCCACATGCCGTAGACCTGCATCTTATCCCGCGCCATCGGCAGCCCTTCGAGCGGATAGAACTGCACCAGCAGCAGGCTGTAGGCCGTCAGCGCGATACCCGACAGGATCAGCGAGTACAGCCAGGGCAAGGTCACGGCGGCAATCGCCAGCGGCACCAGGTAATAGGAAACGAACGGGTTGGTCGAGCCACCGGAGTAATACAGCAGTGCACTGTGAATAAGCAGGTCGCAGGCCAGCTGCAATGCATACTCAAGTTCGGTGACCGGCAGCGACAGGCGCAGTCGCAAGGCGGTGAAGGCGCAGAGAATGGACGACAGGGCCAATGTCGCGGCCAGCGAGAACCACGGCAGCGGCAGCAGTTCGGTCCAATAAGCAACGCCCACGGAGCCTGCCTGAGCGGCCAGGACCAGAACGCGAATGACAGTCAGGCGCCAGAGGTTCTGACGAGTAGCGGACAGCGGGTGTGCGGCGGCGAGCATGAGCTCTCCTGATGAGTGCTCCAGGAAAATCGCCTGGAGTATACCGAAACCAGGCACTTGGCAGCAGCGATGCGGCAAAGCGCCACACTTTGTCACAGGAGAATGATGGCACTTTTGAACCCGCTACACTGTTTCCGGTCCTATGGGCCATGCGTGGAATGGATGGCCAGAACCCACGCCTTTTATTGCCAAGGAGTACCACATGCATATCCCTCGTCGCGGCGCTGCCCTGATCCTCTCCTGCGGCCTGCTCGCCAGCCTGCCGGCCCTGGCGGCCGATGAACCGCGCTACAACCAGGTATCGCTGCGTGCCGAAGTCAGCAAGGAAGTCGCGCGTGACCTGATGGTCGTGACCCTCTACAGCGAAGCGCAGAACAGCGACCCGGGCAAGCTGGCCAAACAGATCACCGAAACCATGAACAAGGCCGTGCAGCAGGCGCGCCAGGTCAAGGATGTGAAGATCAGCCAGGGCAGCCGCAACAGTTACCCGGTCTACGACAGCAAAGGCCAGAAGATCACCGGCTGGCGTGAGCGTGCCGAGTTGCGCCTGGAAAGCGCCGACTTCCCGGCCCTGTCCCAGCTCAGCGCCGACCTGCTGCAAGACCTGAAAATGGGCGGCATGGACTTCTCCATCGCCCCGACCACGCGCAAGGCCAGTGAGGATGCGCTGCTCAAGGATGCCGTCGATGCCTTCAAGGCCCGTGCACAACTGGCCACCGAGGCCTTGGGCGGCAAAGGTTATAAAGTGGTCAGCCTGAATCTCAACAGCAGCGGCTACCCACGCCCGTACCTGCGCAGCGCCCCCATGGCCATGAAGGCTATGGCTGGCGATGAGGCGGCGCCCGCTCCGGATATCGAGGCCGGCACCAGCGAAGTCAGCATGAATGCCGATGGCTTGATCGAAGTGCAGATGCCGTAACCTGACGAGCCGCCTTGCGGCTAATCGTCGGCAAGCCAACCCTGGAGCGTCGGTGCAACGCTGATACTCCAGAGCTGGCCCTAATCACTCATATTCAGACATTTCCTACGCACCTTTAAGGTGCATCCGTCATCCCTCATCTTTTCGAAATATCTAGAAAAAGCCATCATTTTGCCTGCGCAAACGTTCAACTTCGTCGAAAGTTATACAGATGCGACATCCATGTACGCTCGTACTACTTTTCGGGCGCCAACTATCCTTCTATGTGTTGCATTGGGATTCTCCCCTGCATAAGTATCCGCAGGTCGGCTCACGAGGCCGCCTCTAATCGAAAAATGACAACAATGAGGCCACCATGCTCAAACACGCAGTCATTCCGTTTCTGCTCGGCGCAGGCTTGCTAGCTGGCGCGCCACTCGCCCATGCCGCGTCCAACCTGGTGTTCTGCTCCGAAGGCAGCCCGGCTGGCTTCGACCCGGGGCAGTACACCACCGGAACCGACTTCGATGCTTCAGCCGAGACCGTGTTCAACCGCCTGACCCAGTTCGAACGAGGCGGTACCGCCGTCATCCCGGGCCTGGCGACCACCTGGGACGTGTCCGACGACGGCAAGACCTATACCTTCCACCTGCGTGAAGGCGTCAAGTTCCACACCACCGATTACTTCAAGCCGACCCGCGAATTCAACGCCGACGACGTGCTGTTCACCTTCAACCGCATGCTCGACAAGGAACAACCGTTCCGTAAGGCCTACCCCACCGAGTTCCCCTACTTCACCGACATGGGCATGGACAAGAACATCGCCAAGGTGGAGAAAGTCGACGAGCACACCGTGAGGTTCACCCTCAACGAAGTGGACGCCGCCTTCATCCAGAACCTCGCCATGAGCTTCGCGTCCATCCAGTCGGCCGAGTACGCCGAGCAGTTGCTCAAGCAGGGCAAGGCCGCCGACATCAACCAGAAACCCATCGGTACCGGCCCGTTCGTGTTCAGCAAGTACCAGAAAGACGCGCAGATCCGCTTCAAGGGCAACAAGGACTACTGGAAACCCGAGGACGTGAAGATTGATAACCTGATCTTCGCCATCACCACCGATGCCTCGGTCCGCATGCAGAAACTGAAAAAGAACGAGTGCCAGGTCACGCTGTTCCCGCGCCCCGCCGACATCGAGCCACTCAAGGCCGACAAGAACCTGCAGATGCCGCAGCAGGCCGGGTTCAACCTCGGTTACATCGCCTACAACGTGATGGACAAGATCAAGGGCAGCAACCAGCCCAACCCGATGGCCCAGCTCAAGGTGCGCCAGGCGCTGGACATGGCCGTCGACAAACAGAAGATCATCGAATCGGTCTACCAGGGGGCAGGCCAGCTCGCCGTCAATGGCATGCCGCCGACCCAGTGGTCCTACGACACCATCATCAAGGACGCACCGTACGACCCCGAAAAGGCCAAGCAACTGCTCAAGGAGGCCGGGATCAAGGAAGGCACCGAAATCACCTTGTGGGCCATGCCGGTGCAACGCCCCTATAACCCCAATGCCAAGCTGATGGCCCAGATGCTGCAATCCGACTGGAGCAAGATCGGCATCAAGGCAAAGATCGTCAGCTATGAATGGGGCGAGTACATCAAGCGTTCCAAAGGCGGCGAACAGGGCGCGATGCTGATTGGCTGGAGCGGCGACAACGGCGACCCGGACAACTGGCTGGGCACCCTGTACGGCTGCGATGCAGTCGACGGCAACAACTTCTCCAAGTGGTGCTACAAGCCCTACGACGATCTGATCAAGCAAGCCAAGGCCACCTCCGACCAAGCCAAGCGCACCGAGCTCTACCAAAAGGCCCAGCACATCCTCAAGGAACAGGTACCGATCACCCCGATCGCCCACTCCACCGTGTACCAGCCAATGAGCGCCAAGGTGAAAGACTTCAAGATCAGCCCGTTCGCCCTCAACGCGTTCTACGGCGTGAGCGTGGAAAAATAGCCTAGCCCCGGCACCCGCTGCTTGGCGGGTGCCAGTCCACCGTCCCCGATCATTACCCCCGCCCCGATGCCATCCGCAACGGGGTCGGGCAACTGTTGCCGCAATTCGTACCCCGAGTCGTCGCGCAACAGCTGGAAGAGGAACCGCCATGCGCAATACCACCCGCCTCGCCACCCTGCTCGCCCTGGGCCTGCTGAGCCAGGCCTCGGCCCTTGAGGCCAAGAGCCTGGTGTTCTGCTCCGAAGGCAGCCCGGCCGGCTTCGACACTGCCCAGTACACCAGCGCCACCGACAATGACGCGGCCGAGCCGCTGTACAACCGGCTGGTGGAGTTCCAACGCGGCGCCACGGCCGTGCAGGCCGCACTGGCCACGAAATGGACCGTGAGCGATGACGGTCTGCGCTACACCTTTCACTTGCGCGAAGGGGTGAAGTTCCATGCCAACAACGTCTTCAGGCCAAGCCGCGACTTCAATGCCGACGACGTGCTGTTCACCTTCAACCGTATGCTCGACAAAGGCCACCCGTTCCGCCTGGCCTACCCTACCGAGTTTCCGTACTTCGTCAGCATGGGCCTGGACAAGAACATCGCCCGTGTAGAAAAGACCGGCCCGCTGACCGTGGTGTTCACCCTCAACAAGGTCGATGCGGCCTTTGTGCAGAACCTGGCGATGAGTTTCGCGTCGATTCTGTCCGCCGAATATGCCGACCAGTTATTGGCCAGCGGGCGGGCCAGCGACATCAACCAGCACCCCGTCGGCACCGGTCCGTTCGTATTCCAGCGCTACCAGAAGGATTCGCAGATCCGCTTCAAGGGCAACAAAGACTACTGGAAACCCGAGGATGTGAAGATCGACAACCTGATCTTCTCGATCAATACCGACCCTTCGGTGCGCATCCAGAAGCTGCGCCGTAACGAATGCCAGGTCACCCTGCACCCGCGTCCGGCCGACCTGCCGGCGCTCAGGGCCGACAGCACGCTGCAAGTACTCCAGCAACCGGGCTTCAACCTGGGCTACCTCGCCTACAACACTCAGCACCCGCCCTTCGACCGCCTGCAGGTTCGCCAGGCCATGGACATGGCCGTGAACAAGGAGGCGATCCTGCGGGCGGTGTATGGGGAGTCCGGCCAAAGGGCGGTAAATGCCATGCCACCCACCCAGTGGTCCTATGACGACTCCCTCAAGGATGCGCCCTTCGACCCGGAAAAGGCCAAACAGCTGCTCAGGCAGGCAGGGGTCAAGGACGGCAGCGAAATCACCTTGTGGGCCATGCCGGTACAGCGCCCCTATAACCCTAACGCCAAGCTGATGGCCCAGATGCTCCAGTCCGACTGGCAAAAGCTCGGCTTCAAGGTGCGCATCGTCAGCTACGAATGGGGCGAATACCTCAAACGCCTGAAAAGTGGCGAGCACGATATCGCGCTGATCGGCTGGACGGGCGACAACGGCGACCCTGACAACTGGCTCGGCACCCTCTACAGCTGCGACGCCATCGGCAGTAACAACTACTCCAGATGGTGCGATGCGCAATACGACAGCCTGGTCAAGCAGGCCAAGCACGTCACCGACCGCACACAGCGAACCGCCCTTTACCAGCAGGCGCAGCAGCGCCTCAAGCATCAGGTGCCCATCACGCCCGTGGCGCATTCCACGGTGAACCAGCCCATCAGTGCAACGGTTTCGGGCTTCAAGGTAAGCCCCTTTGGGCGCAATGCATTTTCCGGTGTGAGTGTCGATTGACCACTCGCCAGCGCCGGCCCGATCGCCGG
This sequence comes from Pseudomonas sp. NBRC 111131, assembly GCF_001320525.1. NCBI lineage: Bacteria > Pseudomonadati > Pseudomonadota > Gammaproteobacteria > Pseudomonadales > Pseudomonadaceae > Pseudomonas > Pseudomonas sp. NBRC 111131. The sequence goes on from NZ_BCBH01000008.1 coordinate 114,739, forward strand.
CAGGCACTCCCAACACCCTCTGATTAGCCGGCGACCCCGGCAACCCAGGCAACACCGCAACGGCCCGGCTCACAAGGCCAGGCAATAACTAGAAAAACAGAAAGGGAGCTTCAATCTTGAGACTATTCACACTAACCGCACTGGCCTTATCCATCGGCGCATGTCCCGTCATGGCCCAGGCCGACAGCCAAAGCCAGGACTACGTCCCGCTCAGCCTCAAAGGCACCAGCGAACAGGACCAGGCAACAGGCTTCATCGAAGGCCAGAGCCTTTCCGGCAGCACCCGCAACTGGTATGCCCGCGAACGCGCCACCCGCGCTCCGCTGTGGAAGTACTACAAAAGCGACGGCAGCCGCCACGACACCCACAGCCGCGACAACTGGCTGCTGGGCACCATCCTTAACTACAGCTCTGGCTTTACCCAGGGCACGGTGGGCTTTGCCGTGGAAGCGGCCGGCTACAACGCCATCGCCCTGGAACAAGGCCGCGCCGCAATCGCCGGGCCAAACAACCGCACCCTGACCCACAGTGATGGCGATCCGCTCGGCCAATGGAGCAAGATGGGCCTGGCCAACCTCAAGGCACGCGTCTCCAACACCACCCTCACCCTCGGCCGCCAGTCGGTGGATACACCGATGATCGCCTACATCGGCAACCGTGCCCTGCCTTCCAGCTTCCAGGGGGCCTTTGTGCACAGCGCCGAATTCGACAACCTGTCGTTCGACCTGGGCACCTTCGACCGGGTCTCGCCGCGCACCGAACAGAGCCTGAGCAAATTCCGCAGCGAGTATGGCGCCACCGGTATCGAAACCGACCGCGCCAGCACCGCAGGGGTCAACTACCAGCCGTTCAAAAGCCTGACCACCAGCCTCTATGCCACCAAGGTCGACGACTTCTGGAACCAGTACTACTTCGGCGCCAGCCACGTGCTGGGCGACAACGCGGTGTTGGCCCTGACCACGGGTCTGAACTACTACAAGACCGTGGACGAAGGCAGCAAGAAGATGGGCGAGATCGACAATGACACCTACAGCGTGTCGCTCGGCCTCACCCACCAGGCTCACACCCTCACGGCCTCCTGGCAGCAGGTCAACGGCAACGAGTACTTCGATTACCTGCACGAGACCAATGGTATTTTCCTGGCCAACTCGCTGCTGTCGGATTTCAACGGCCCCAACGAGAAGTCCCTGCAAATTTCCTACGTGCTGAACATGGCCCCCTATGGTGTGCCAGGCCTTAAGTTCAACCTGTACAACGCACGCGGCTGGGGCATCGACGGGACCCACTACCGTGGCACTGCCTATGACGTTGCTGGCATGGATGGCGAAACCCACTACGAGTGGGGCATCGGCACCAGTTATGCGCTGCAGAGCGGGCCACTGAAGGACACCAGCATCCGCGCCACCTATACCGCTCACCGTGCCAGCAAAGCCCAGGCCGACGGTAGCCTGGACGAGTTGCGCATCGTCACCACCATTCCGTTCAACATTCTCTGACCTCCAGCGCCACGGTTCATCTACGCATGGCCCGTGGCGACTACGCTGGAACCAATGCAGGCAAGGGAGCCATCAACGTATGTACAGAGCCTTCGTGAAGACATTACCGCTGCGCGCTGCCTTGGCAGCGGTCATTCTCACCGCCACCGGCAACCTGGCGGCCAAGCCGCTGGTGGTGTGCACCGAAGCCAGCCCGGAGGGCTTCGACATCGTCCAGTACACCACTGCAGTCACCGCCGATGCCTCTGCCGAGACAGTGTTCAACCGCCTGATCGACTTCAAACCTGGCACCACCGATATTCAGCCGGCGCTGGCCGAGCGCTGGGACATCTCCCCCGATGGCCTGACCTACACCTTCCATCTGCGTCAGGGGGTGAAGTTCCACACCACCCCCTACTTCACGCCAACCCGGAACTTCAACGCCGACGACGTGTTGTGGAGCCTGCGCCGACAGCTGGACCCTACTCACCCTTGGCACGACAAGACCAGCGTCGGCTACCCGTATTTCGAGAGCATGGCCTTCAACGACCTGCTCAAGTCGGTGGACAAGGCCGACGACCATACCGTGGTCATCACCCTGACTCGCCAAGAGGCGCCGTTTCTACGGGACATGGCCATGGCTTTCACCTCGATCTATTCCGCTGAGTACGGTGACCAGTTGCTCAAGGCCGGCAAGACCGCCGAGCTGAACAGCAAGCCGATTGGTACCGGCCCGTTCATTTTCCAGCGCTACAACAAGGACGCCCAGGTTCGTTACAAGGCCAACCCGGACTATTTCCGCGGCAAGCCACCGGCCGATACGCTGGTCTTCGCCATCGCCTCCGACAGCAACGTGCGCCTGCAGAAGCTGCGCGCCAACGAATGCCAGGTCGCGCTGTACCCCAAGCCGGACGATGTCGCGTCGATCAAGGCCGATTCCAGGCTCAAGGTCGCCGAGATCGAAGCGCTGGTCACCGGCTACATCGCCATGAACACCGAACACAAGTACCTCAGCGACGTCCGCGTGCGCAAAGCCATCAACATGGCCTTCGACCGCCAGACCCACGTGGACCAGCTGTTCGGCAAGGGTAACGCGCTGGTCGGGGTCAACCCCTACCCGCCGACCATGATCGGCTTCAACACCGATAACAAGAACCCGCCCCGCGATCTGGCCAAGGCCCGGGCACTGCTCAAGCAGGCCGGCGTGCCGGAGGGCACGGTCATCACCCTGTTCACCCGCAACGGCGGCGGCGCGACCAACCCCAACCCGCGCCTGTCTGCCGAGATGCTGCAGTCCGACCTCGCCCAGATCGGTCTCAAGCTGGATATCCGCGTGATGGAGTGGGCAGAGATGCTGCGCCGGGCGAAAAACGGTGAGGCGGATCTGGTGTCCACCGGCTGGGCCGGCGACAACGGCGACCCGGACAACTTCCTCAGCCCCCTGCTCAGCTGCGATGCCGTCAAGAACGGCGAGAACTAAGCCCGCTGGTGCAACTCGAAGTTCCAGGACCTGATCACCCGCGCCCGCGAGGTGATCGACAACGACGAACGTGCAAGGCTCTATGCCGAGGCATTGAAGGTGTACGATGACGACCAGCCCTGGATCAGCATGGCCCATCCGAAGATGTTCACCGCCATGCGTGACAACGTGGAGGGTTACGTGATCAACCCTCTGACCAACAACAACTTCGCCACCACCAAGGTGAAGTAGAACAACAACGATCGCCGGCAACCCACACGGGCACCGGCGGCACCGCCGTACAACGGCTGATGAGGTAACCCCGACAATGTTGAGTTTTATTGCCCGGCGCCTGGGCCTGCTGATTCCGACCTTTTTCGGCATCACCTTGCTGACTTTCGCGCTCATACGCCTGATCCCCGGCGACCCGGTGGAAGTGATGATGGGCGAGCGCAGGGTGGACCCCGAAATGCACGCCCAGGCCATGGAGCGCCTGGGCCTGAACAAGCCGCTGCCTGCCCAGTACCTGGACTACATCGGCAAGCTTGCCCACGGCGACCTGGGCGAATCGCTGCGTACCCGCGAAAGCGTCTGGACCGAGTTCCTCACGCTGTTCCCGGCCACCCTCGAGCTGGCGTTCGCCGCGCTGGTGTTCGCCGGCATCGTCGGCCTGCTGGCCGGGGTGATCGCCGCACTCAAGCGCGGCTCGCTGTTCGACCACGGGGTGATGGGCATATCGCTGGCGGGCTACTCGATGCCGATCTTCTGGTGGGGCCTGATCCTGATCATGTTCTTTTCGGTAAGCCTGGGCTGGACACCGGTTTCCGGGCGTATCGACCTGCTCTACGACATCGAGCCGAAGACCGGTTTCATGCTCATCGACACCCTGCTCAGCGACGAGGAAGGCGCATTCAAGGATGCGGTGATGCACCTGATATTGCCGGCCATCGTGCTCGGCACCATCCCGCTGGCGGTCATCGCCCGCATGACCCGTTCGTCGATGCTTGAAGTGCTGCGCGAGGACTACATCCGTACCGCACGCGCCAAGGGCCTGTCACCGGCCCGCGTGGTGTTCGTGCACGGCCTGCGCAACGCGCTGATCCCGGTACTGACCGTGTTCGGCCTGCAGGTCGGTACGCTGCTGGCCGGTGCCGTACTGACCGAAACCATCTTTTCCTGGCCGGGCATCGGCAAGTGGCTGATCGAAGCCATCGGTGCCCGTGATTACCCCGTGGTCCAGAACGGCATCCTGTTGATCGCCTGCCTGGTGATCCTGGTCAACTTCGTCGTGGACATTCTCTACGGCCTGGCCAACCCACGCATCCGTCATCAGCGCTGAGGCCTTCACCATGACTAGCCCGATTCCGAAACCCGTTTCGCCGGCCAGCCCGGTGGACCAGAGCCTGCTCTACCCGTCGCCGTACAAAGAATTCTGGCACGCCTTCTCGCGCAACAAGGGCGCGGTGATGGGCCTGGCCTTCATGTGCCTGGTGGTGTTCTGCGCGTTGTTCGCACCCTGGGTCGCACCGCACAACCCCAGCGAGCAGTACCGCGACTTCCTGCTTACGCCGCCGGTGTGGCTCGAAGGCGGCACCTGGCAGTTCATCCTTGGCACCGACGAGCTTGGCCGCGACCTGCTTTCGCGGCTGATCCAGGGGGCCAGGTTGTCCCTGCTGATCGGCCTCTCGTCAGTGGTGATGTCACTGATCCCCGGCATTCTGCTGGGTTTGCTGGCCGGTTTCTTCCCACAGTTGCTCGGCCCGTCGATCATGCGCCTGATGGACGTGATGCTGGCGTTGCCGTCGTTGCTGCTGGCCGTTGCCATCGTCGCCATCCTCGGCCCTGGCCTGATCAACACGGTGATCGCCATCGCCGTCGTCTCGCTGCCCTCCTATGTGCGCCTGACGCGCGCTGCGGTGATGGGCGAACTCAACCGCGACTACGTCACCGCCGCCCGCCTGGCCGGTGCCGGGCTACCACGGCTGATGTTCGTCACCGTGCTGCCCAACTGCATGGCGCCGCTGATCGTGCAGGCGACCTTGAGCTTTTCCTCGGCCATTCTCGACGCCGCTGCCCTGGGTTTCCTGGGCCTGGGCGTGCAACCGCCCACCCCGGAGTGGGGCACCATGCTGGCGTCGGCCCGTGACTACATCGAGCGCGCCTGGTGGGTGGTGAGCCTGCCCGGCCTGACCATTCTGCTCAGTGTGCTGGCAATCAACCTGATGGGCGACGGCCTGCGCGATGCGCTGGACCCGAAACTCAAGAACGCCGCCTGAGGAGAACGCCATGTCACTGTTGCAGATCAACAACCTGAACGTGCGCTTCGGCGACGCCAATGCGGTCCCTGTCGTGGATGGCCTGGACCTGGCGGTGGAGGCTGGCGAGATCCTGGCCATCGTTGGCGAGTCCGGCTCGGGCAAGTCGGTGACGATGATGGCCCTGATGGGCCTGATTGACGCCCCGGGGCGCATCACTGCCGACTCGCTCACCTTCGACGGTACCGACATGCTCAAGCTCAGCGGCCGCCAGCGGCGCAAGGTAGTGGGCAAGGACATCGCGATGGTCTTCCAGGATCCGATGACCGCACTCAACCCCAGCTTCACCGTGGGCTACCAGATCGAAGAAGTGCTGCGTCAGCACCTGGGCCTGAAGGGCAAAGCGGCGCGCCAGCGCGCCTTGGAGCTGCTGAAGAAGGTCGAGATTCCGGCAGCCGAAAGCCGTCTGGATGCCTACCCGCACCAGTTGTCCGGTGGTATGAGCCAACGGGTGGCCATTGCCATGGCGATTGCCGGCGAGCCCAAGCTGCTGATCGCCGACGAACCGACCACGGCGCTCGACGTCACCATCCAGGCGCAGATCATGGAGCTGCTGGTCAACCTGCAGCAGGAGCGCAACATGGCGCTGATTCTGATTACCCATGACCTGGCGGTGGTTGCCGAAACAGCCAGGCGCGTCTGCGTGATGTACGCCGGGCAAGCCGTGGAAGTAGGCCAGGTGCCGGAACTGTTCGACGTGCCTGCACACCCCTACAGCGAAGCGCTGCTGGCCGCGATCCCCGAACACAGCGCTGGCGCCGAGCGCTTGGCGACCCTACCCGGCATCGTTCCCGGCCGCTACGACCGACCCGTTGGCTGCCTGCTATCGCCGCGTTGCCCCTATGTGCAGGACAACTGCCGGCGCGAGCGTCCGCCCCTCGCCCCCCAGGCCCATAGCCTGGTGCGTTGCTTCTACCCACTGAACCAGGAGGTGGCGTGATGGCCGTCGTTCTGACTGCACGGGAGCTGACCCGGCACTACGAAGTCTCCCGTGGCCTGTTCAAGGGCAACGCCCTGGTGCGTGCGCTCAACGGTGTATCGTTCGAACTGGAGGCCGGCAAGACCTTGGCCGTGGTGGGCGAGTCGGGCTGCGGCAAGTCGACCCTGGCCCGTGCCCTGACCCTGATCGAGGCGCCCTCCTCCGGTTCGTTGCAAATCGCCGGCACCGAGGTCACGGGCGCCAGCAAGCACCAGCGCAAGCAACTGCGCCGCGACGTGCAAATGGTGTTCCAGAGCCCTTATGCCTCACTCAACCCCCGGCAGAAGATCGGCGATCAACTGGCCGAGCCCCTGCTGATCAATACCTCGCTGAGCAAGGCCGAGCGGCGCGAGAAGGTGCAGAAGATGATGGAGCAGGTCGGGTTGCGGCCTGAGCACTATCAGCGCTATCCGCACATGTTCTCCGGCGGCCAACGCCAGCGCATCGCCCTGGCCCGGGCAATGATGCTGCAGCCAAAGGTGCTGGTGGCGGACGAACCAACCTCTGCACTGGACGTGTCGATCCAGGCGCAGGTGCTGAACCTGTTCATGGACCTGCAAAAGGAGTTCAACACGGCCTATGTGTTCATCTCCCACAACCTTGCAGTGGTGCGCCATGTGGCAGACCAGGTGCTGGTGATGTACCTGGGCAAGCCGGCGGAAATGGGGCCAAAGGAAGATATCTATGGAAAGCCGCTGCACCCCTATACCCAGGCGCTGCTGTCGGCGACCCCGACGATTCACCCTGACCCGCTAAAGCCGAAGATCCGCATCGTCGGTGAGCTACCCAACCCGCTTAACCCGCCCGACGGCTGTGCGTTTCACAAGCGATGCCCGTATGCGACGGAGCGCTGCGCCCGGGAAGTGCCAGCGTTCAGGCCCGTGGGCACCCGGCAGGTGGCCTGTCACTATGCGGAGCAGTTTCTGTAGGTAGCAAAGCCGCGGCTGCAGAGGTGAAACGGTCCTCTGTAGCCGCGGCCATGTGACGCGAAAGGGGCGCCAGGCGCCCCACACGTCAATGCATGAATATCGCGATCAGGATGATGACCGGAATCGGTACCCCAAGCATCCACAGCAGTAATGAGCGCATGACCTTCTCCTTCCTTAACGTTGAACGGTACGACGAGCCGTAGCCGAGTAGTCCACACCTTCACCTTCCAGCCACAGCACGCGATCGCGCTGACGGCCACCGAACAGCGCCGCCAAGCTGGCGAAGAAGGCCCCGCACAGCAGTGCGACAAACGTCCACAGGGCAGTCCATGCCGCCACTTTGGCCGCCGTGTCAGCTGCTTGCTGTGCCTGCACCTTGGCTTGCTGAACCTGCGCGATCACTTGGTCCACCCGGGCCTCGGCCTCGGCCTGGCTCAAGCGGGTACGCTGGGCCACCAGCTGCGCCAGGTAAGCACGGTCACCTTCGTCCAATGTGCCCCCCTGGGCGACGCCTTTGGCCAGAATGCGCGCGGCCACACCGTTGGCGGCATCTTCACTCACGGCGACCGGGCCATCGCTACGGAACAGGCTGTCGACGAAATAACCACTAGGGTCAGGCTTGGGTGCCACGCTGGCAGCGGCGCCCACAGCACTGGCTCCCGCCTGTGCCCCGGCACTGGCAAGGCCACCGGCGGTGCTCACGATCAGCATGGCGGCCACCAGGGTCGCCACCGCCCAGGCCAGGAAGCCATGGGCCGTATCGCGAAAGTACACTTCATCACCGTGCAAGTTGGCCCACTTCACCCGCAGGCGGCCGGCGATATAGCCACCGAGGCCAGAGGCAAGGATCTGTGTCAACAGCAGCCAGATGATCGTGGAGATGCCCAACGCCTTGGCGCTGGCACCTTCATTAGCCCAGGGCGAGGTGGCCGCAAAGCCAAGCCCGGCGCCGAGCACCACGAGGATCAGGGACAATGACGCAGCGGCGGCAGCACCTGCGAAGATGGCCGCCCAAGAGACACCTGAACGGGTCTGGGAATCGACATAGGGGTAATCGGCAGAGGGGATCATGAGTTTTTTCGCCTTTGTTGTGAGCGTCAGGATCAGTTGCCCTGTGATCAGTGCAGACGCTGTGCCAATTGTGTCGAGAAGTGAGTTGCAGGAAAATCAATGGGTTAGCTCTAACCCACGTCCTAGGATCGTGCAAAACACCCGGTTTGAGGGTTAGGGCTCAGGGTTTATGCAATGTCACGACCCTCACGGCGCATGAAGGCGCGCGCCCAGAGGCCGCACTGACTTGCCTGTATCCCGTCTCCCTTGCACTATCTGCACATGAGCCCGAACACTCCCCCTGACGGCCCCGGACAAACGCCGATCACTGCCGAAACGGTCATGCGCTACCACTTGTGCTGGAAGCACCGTGACCTGGACGGGGTCATCGCGCTGTACCATCCCGAGGTCCAGTACCACGACTTCTTCCAGAACCGCATGCTCGGTTACGGCGAGCTGCGCGAGTACGTGCGCGCCTGCCTGCCCGCTGATGCCGGCGAGGACATCGTTCACAACGACCGTATTCGCGTCGATGGCTGTACCGCCTTCATCCAGTACCAGGTCACGGTGCAGGGCGGTGACGGGCTGGTGGCGTTCCAGTCCAGCGAAGCGATCACGGTCAAGGACGGCCTGATCTGGCGGGTCAACGAGTACGCCACGCTGGTGCGACAGACCAGTCAGGGCTTGGCCAGCAGCGGCCCGCGTCCGGCCACCAGCCGCTTGGGGCTGTCACCACGGCAGTTGTCGACCATGGCCCAGGACCTGGAGCACTATTTCCAACGCCAGCGCCCCTACCTCGACCCCGAACTGGACCTGCAGCAGGTCGCCGACGCCAGCGGCTATAGCCGCAACCAGATCTCCTACCTGCTCAACCAGGTGCTCGGCCAGAGCTTCTATCGCTACGTCAACCAGGCGCGCCTGCAGCACCTGATGGCCCGCCTGGATGATGACAGTGTCGAGGCAACAATCGACGACCTGGCGTTCGGTGCCGGCTTCAACTCCCTGTCAGCGTTCTACAAGTGCTTCCGCGCGCACACCGGGCTCACGCCCAAGGCGTACCTGAAGCAAATTTCCCTGCGTGCACGCACGTAAGACAGCCCTCGCCCGACGCCACTAGGATCGCCCACAGACCTTGATGGATGTGGAGCCGAACCCCGATGCAACCCCTGCGTACGCTCAGCCTGTGGATGGACCAGCTCGACGAGCCGCTGTGCGCCCGCCCGGCCCTGCGCGAAGACCTTGAGCTCGACGTATGCATCATCGGTGCCGGCTACACCGGCCTGTGGACCGCCTACTACCTCAAGCGCCAGGCGCCACACCTGAATATCGCCGTGATCGAGGCCAACATTGCCGGCTTCGGTGCCTCCGGGCGCAATGGCGGCTGGCTGATGGGCAACCTGCTGGGCGAAGACCGCCTGCTTGCCACGCTGTCGCCGCAACAGCGCCGCGCCAGCGTCGACCTTCTGCATGGCATCCCCGATGAAGTCCACGCCGTGTTGCAACGTGAAGGCATCGACTGCGACTACCGCAAAGGCGGTGTGCTGTATTGCGCTGCACGCTACCCGGAACAGGAGCGCAGCCTGCGCGCCTACCTGGATGAGCTGTACCGCCAAGGCATGACCGAGGACGACTACCGCTGGCTGCGTCCCGAGCAGTTGGATGGGCAGCTTCGGCTGAGCAATGCCTACGGCGCGATCTACAGCCCGCACACCGCGACCATCCAGCCGGCCAAGCTGGTCCGCGGCCTGGCCCGGGCGGTAGAGGCGCTGGGGGTAACGATCTACGAAAACACCCCGGCCATCGACTGGCAGCCCGGCGAGGTGCGCTCACCACTGGCGCGCATCCGCTGCCAGTGGATGGTGCCTGCGGTCGAGGGCTATGCCGCCAGCCTGCCGCCGCTGGGCAAGCACCAATTGCCGGTGCAGAGCCTGCTGGTGGCCACCGAACCGCTGCCCGAATCGACCTGGGAGCAGATCGGCCTGGGCCAGGGCCAGGCGTTCAGCGAAAGCAGCCGCCAGGTCACCTACGGTCAACGTACCGCCGACAACCGCCTGGTGTTCGGCGCCCGCGGTGGCTACCGTTTTGGTGGTCGGCTGCGCGAAGACTTCACCCTCAGCGAAGCCGAGGTCGGCCTGCGCCGTTACCTGTTCAGCGAGCTGTTCCCGCAGCTCAGGCATGTGCGCATCACCCACTCCTGGGGCGGCAACCTGGGCATGGCACGGCGCTTCCGCCCGCACATGCTGTGTGATCGTCAGCGCGGCATCGCGCTTTCGGGCGGCTATGGTGGCGAAGGTGTCGGCGCCACCAACCTCGGTGGGCGCACGCTGGCCGCGCTGATCCTCAACCAGCACAACCAGCTGACCGCGCAACCCTGGGTACTGGACAACCGTCCATTGTCGAGCCTGGCCAGCTGGCCGCCCGAGCCCTGCCGCTGGCTCGGCTACAACGCCATCATCCAGAGCTTCGTCCACGAGGACCGGACCCTCGCCAACCCCGCCAGCGCGCCCTGGAGGCGGCGCCTGGCCAGCTCACTCGCGGACTTCATGGAAGGCTTCATGCACTGACTTCCCTTTCACTCGCACAGGATCCACCGGTCATGAGCATCACCCAGTTCAAACACACCGACAGCGCCGTCCTGGACAGTTCCAACCCGGTCGCGGTACCGCTCGGCGACCCCGTGGCGGTGGCGTCAGTCACCTGCGTGGAGCGCAGCGATGGCGTCGAAACCGGCATCTGGGAATGTACCCCCGGGCGCTGGCGGCGGCAGATCGTGCAACAGGAGTTCTGCCACTTCATCAAGGGCCGCTGCACCTTCACCCCCGACGGTGGCGAAACCCTGTACATAGAAGCCGGAGACGCACTGATGCTACCGGCCAACAGCACCGGTATCTGGGACATCCTGGAAACCGTGCGCAAGACCTACGTGCTAATTTTCTGATCCGCTGATCGCCTGCCTTCGATAACAACAGACAAAGCAAGGTATACCCGACATGCGTACACTTCTTCTCGCACCCCTGATGCTGGCCGCCAGCGTGGCCAGCGCCGCCGACACAGTGAAGATCTACAACTGGTCCAGCTATGTCGCGCCCGACACCCTGAAGAACTTCCAGCAGGCCACCGGCATCGTGCCGACCTACGACGTATACGACAGCAACGAAACCCTTGACGGCAAATTGATGACCGGCAATTCCGGTTACGACGTGGTGTTTCCCTCCAACCATTTCATGGCCCGGCAGATCCAGGGCAAGGCCTTGAAGCGCCTGGACAAGTCGCAGTTGCCCAACTGGCACAACCTGAACCCGGTGTTGCTCAAGGCACTGGAAGTGAACGACCCTGGCAACCAGTACGGCTTCCCGTACCTGTGGGGCAGTACCGGGATCGGCTACAACATCGACAAGGTCAAGGCGGTGCTCGGCGACAACGCGCCCGTGGACTCGTGGGACCTGATTTTCAAACCCGAGTACATGAGCAAGCTGAAAAGCTGCGGCGTGGCAGTGCTGGACAACGGCCCCGAACTGCTGCCAATCGCCCTGCACTACCTCGGCTTGCCACACCACAGCCAAGACCCGAAGGACTACGAAAAAGCCAAGGACCTGTTGATGAAGGTGCGGCCGTACATCAGCTACTTCCATTCGTCCAAGTACACGGGCGATCTGGCCAACGGCGATATCTGCGTGGTGGTGGGCTTCTCGGGTGATGTACTGCAGGCCAAGAACCGCGCCGACGAGGCGAAGAACGGCGTGAAAGTAGGGTATTCGATACCCAAGGAAGGCGCGCCGATGTGGTTCGACATGGTGGCCATGCCAGCCGATGCACCAGACGAGAAGGCAGGCTATGCCTACATGAACTACCTGCTGCAGCCGGAGGTGATGGCCAACATCAGCAACTCCGTGCAGTACGCCAACGGCAACCTCAAGGCTGACGCCCTGGTGGACCCGGCGATGAAGGGCAATACGATGATCTACCCCAGTGACGAGGTGATGGGCAAACTGTATGCGCTGGAGGCGATGCCGGCCAAGATCGACCGCATTCGCACGCGGATCTGGACCAGTATCAAGGCAGGTAATTGAAGCCTGTAGCACGCGGGTTGGCACCGGCTTCGCCGGTGTTCGCGGGGCAAGGCCGCGCCAACAGGCATGGACGGCTCCCAATGTTGGACACCCATCCAGCTCTTTGATGCAACCCAGCAATTGCACAAGCCTTTGTGCCTGTGCAGGGCCTGATAGGAAGCCGACTTGCCGGCGACAGGGCCAGATCAGACACCACCCGGTGCTGATCTGGCATTGACGGTCAGTGGTGCTCGCGGGTCGCGCGGAACTTGATGTCCGACCAACGCTCTTCCATCAGCGACAGGTTGACCCGGGTCGGGGCCAGGTAGGTCAGGTGACCGCCACCGTCGATGGCCAGGTTCTCCATGGCCTTGTTCTGGAATTCCTCGAGCTTCTTCTTGTCGTCACAGGTGATCCAGCGTGCCGACCAGACAGTGATCGGCTCGTAGGCGCATTCCACCTTGTACTCTTCCTTCAGGCGGCTGGCGACCACGTCGAACTGCAGGACACCGACCGCACCGAGGATGATGTCGTTGCTGCGCTCAGGGAAGAACACCTGGGTTGCACCCTCCTCGGCGAGCTGTTGCAGGCCCTGGCGCAACTGCTTGGACTTGAGCGGGTCTTTCAGGCGCACACGGCGGAACAGTTCCGGGGCAAAGTGCGGGATCCCGGTGAAGCCCAGCGCCTCGCCTTCGGTGAAGGTGTCGCCGATCTGAATGGTGCCGTGGTTGTGCAAGCCGATGATGTCGCCGGCGTAGGCCTCTTCCAGCTGCTCACGCTCGGACGAGAAGAAGGTCAGCGCATCACCGATACGCAGGTCCTTGCCCAGGCGCACATGGCGCATCTTCATGCCCTTTTCGTACTTGCCCGAGCAGATGCGCATGAAAGCGATGCGGTCGCGGTGTTTCGGGTCCATGTTCGCCTGGATCTTGAACACGAAGCCCGTGAACTTCTCCTCGACCGGCTCGACAGTCCGCTCGTGGGCCACACGGCCCAGCGGGCGCGGCGCCCAGTCGACGACCGCGTCGAGTACGTGGTCGACACCGAAGTTGCCCAGCGCAGTACCGAAGAACACCGGGGTCAATTGGCCGTTGATGAACTCTTCCTGGTTGAACTCGTGGCAGGCGCCCTGCACCAACTCGAGCTGCTCGACGAACGAATCGTACTGGTCGCCCAGGTGCGCACGGGCCTCGTCCGAGTCCAGGTTCTGGATGATCTTGGCCTCGGTGCGTTCGTGGCCATGCCCCGGGGTGTAGACCACGATGTAGTCGCCGGTCAGGTGATACACACCCTTGAAGTCACGGTAGCAACCGATCGGCCAGGTGATGGGCGCGGCCTTGATCTTCAAGACGGCCTCGATTTCGTCGAGCAGCTCGATCGGGTCGCGGATGTCGCGGTCGAGTTTGTTGATGAAGCTGACGATGGGCGTGTCGCGCAGGCGGCAAACGTCCATCAGGGCGATGGTCCGTGGCTCTACACCCTTACCGCCGTCGAGCACCATCAGCGCCGAGTCCACCGCCGTCAGGGTGCGGTAGGTGTCTTCCGAGAAGTCTTCGTGGCCAGGGGTGTCGAGCAGGTTGATCATGTGCTCGCGGTACGGGAACTGCATCACCGAGGTGGTGATGGAGATACCGCGCTGCTTCTCCATTTCCATCCAGTCGGAGGTGGCGTGGCGGTCGGACTTACGCGACTTCACGGTACCGGCGACGGCAATGGCCTTGCCCATCAGCAGGAGCTTCTCGGTGATGGTGGTCTTACCGGCGTCGGGGTGGGAAATGATTGCGAAAGTGCGGCGCTTCGCGACTTCGGCGGCCTGGTTGGTCATGGGAAATCGCCTGACTGGGGGATTTAAAAGGGGCGATATCATACCTGAACTGAGGCATTGGACCAAAGCCCACGTCATCGGCAACCCATACCCGCGCAGAGGCCGGCAGTGACCCACGACTTTCCTCCAAGCGCCCGTTTTTTCATGATAAATGGCCACAGGCCAGTTATTTCAACGCCTTCAGCGCATTAAGTCGCTGTTTTCTCTCGCCATATTTCACACCTTCCAGTGATTAGCACTGGCCAAATGCCGCCTCAGATGGGAACCTTTACGCCCTCGGAGACGTCCACTCCCCTGCAACCCGCTTCGCTTGGGGACTGGTTTCATCAGCTTTTTCGGGCCCGACGGGGTTCGGCTCATGGCCTGATCGCAGCCTTCGGTTTGCATCACGCTGCTACTCGCGAACACACCCAGCGCCGCCAGGTATGGCCGGCTAACAAGAAGTGTGCTCGCCGACTACACAAGGAGTCCGCCTGTGGCTAAACGCTACGGAAAAGGGCTGTTGGGATGGGCCGCCGTGCTCGTCATCCTGGCCCTGCTGGTCCACTGGATCGGCATCGACACGATCGCGCGCTACCGCGACGATCTTGGGTTCTACCTGCAAGCGCACCTGGTTCTGGTGCTGGCTTCGATGGCGGCGGCGTTGGCCGTGGGCATCCCCGCTGGCATTGCCTTGAGTCGACCGCACCGGGTCGACAAAGCCGAGCGCTTCATGCAGTTCTTCAACGTTGGCAACACCATCCCCCCTCTGGCCGTTCTGGCCATCGCCCTGAGTATCCTGGGCATCGGCGCCGGTCCTGCGATCTTCGCGCTGTTCCTCGCCTCGCTCCTGCCCATCGTGCGCAATACCTACGAGGGCCTGAAAAACGTCCCCGCCTCGCTCAAGGAAGCCGCCACCGGCATCGGCATGACCCCACGTCAGCAACTGTGGCAGGTGGAACTGCCCAATGCCGTGCCGATCATTGTCGGCGGTGTGCGCGTGGCGCTGGCGCTGAACGTCGGCACTGCGCCGCTGGCGTTCCTGATCGGTGCCAACAGCCTGGGCAGCCTGATCTTCCCCGGCATCGCCCTGAACAACCAGCCACAGCTGTTGCTGGGTGCCGCGTGCACCGCGCTCCTGGCCCTGCTGCTCGACGCGTTGGTGAGTTTCTCCAGCAAGCGCTGGCTGGAACGTGGCCTGGCCCAATAACAAGAGGGAACGTATGAAGAAGAGAATCGCCTTGCTGCTGGGCGCGGCCCTGCTGTTTACAGGCTTTGCCCAGGCGGCGGACAAACCGCTGATCCGCATCGGCGCGCGGGTGTTCACCGAACAGACCGTGCTGGCCGAAATCACTGCGCAGTACCTGCGCGCCAACGGCTTTGACGTGCGCGTGACCGCCGGCCTTGGCAGCAGCATCGCCCGCCAGGCTCAGGAAACCGGCCAGCTAGACCTGATGTGGGAATACACCGGCGTGTCGCTCGTGTCCTATAACCACATCGACGAACGCATGCCCAGCGCCGAGGCCACCTATGCCAAGGTCAAGGCACTGGATGAGAAGAAAGGCCTGATCTGGCTGACACCGTCGAAATTCAGCAATACCTACGCCCTGGGCCTGCCCAAGCAGGTTGCCCAAGCCTACCCACAGGTCAACTCGATCAGCGACCTCAACCAGGTGCTGCGCGACGAGCACCAGCGTAACCACCTGGTGGCCCTGGACACCGAGTTCGCCAACCGCCCGGACGGCCTGGTAGGCCTGAAGGACATGTACGACCTGCAGGTCGGCCGCGCCAACATCCGCCAGATGGACGCGGGCCTGGTCTACACCGCCATGCACAACAACCAGGTGTTCGCCGGCCTGGTCTACACCACCGACGGCCGCCTGAGCGCGTTCAACCTCAAGCTACTGGAAGACGACAAGCACTACTTCCCGGACTACACCGCCGCACCAGTGGTACGCAAGGCTGTGCTCGACGCCCACCCGCAACTGGTCGGCCTGCTCAAGCCCCTGGCCGAGCAACTCGACGACGAGACCATGCGCCAGCTCAACGCCAAGGTCGATGTCGAACACCAGAACCCGACCGCCGTCGCCGCCGCGTTCCTGCGCGAGCATCCCCTCAAGGAGGTACAGCCATGAGCCTGCTCGACACGTTCGCCCATCTCGATTGGGCACAGGTGCTGCAACTGACCTGGCAACACATCATGCTGGTCGGCGTTGCCGTCGGCCTGGCGATCATCGTCGGCGTACCGCTGGGCATCCTCATGACCCGCTTCCCCGCCGTCGCCGGCCCGCTGCAGGCCAGTGCCACCGTACTGCTGACCATCCCGTCGATCGCCCTGTTCGGCCTGCTGCTGCCGTTCTACTCCAAGTTCGGCCAGGGGCTTGGGCCACTGCCAGCGATCACGGCGGTGTTCCTGTATTCGCTGCTGCCGATCCTGCGCAACACCTACCTCGCCCTGACCAATGTCGAGCCCGGCATCCGTGAGGCCGCACGCGGCATCGGCATGACGTTCGGCCAGCGCCTGCGCATGGTCGAATTGCCCATCGCCGTGCCGGTGATCCTCGCTGGCGTGCGCACCGCCGTGGTGATGAACATCGGCGTGATGACCATCGCCGCCACCATCGGTGCCGGTGGTCTGGGCGTACTCATCCTGACCTCCATCAGCCGCAGCGACATGTCGATGCTGCTGGTCGGCGCCGTACTGGTCAGCCTGCTGGCGATCATCGCCGATCTGCTCCTGCAAACCCTGCAACGTGCCCTGACTCCAGAAGGACTGCGCTCATGATCGAACTCAAGAACCTCAGCAAAACCTTCAACGTCAACGGCAAGGACGTCAAAGCCGTCGACGCGGTAAGCCTCACTGTCAACGAAGGTGAGATCTGCGTGTTCCTCGGCCCGTCGGGCTGCGGCAAGAGCACCACGCTGAAAATGATCAACCGCCTGATCACCCCTACCTCCGGCCAGGTGTTCATCAATGGTGAGGACACCAGCGGGCTGGACGAAGTGACCCTGCGCCGCCACATCGGTTATGTGATCCAGCAGATCGGCCTGTTCCCGAACATGACCATCGAGGAAAACATCACCGTGGTTCCACGCCTGCTCGGCTGGGACAAGCAGCGCTGCCATGACCGCGCCCGCGAGTTGATGAGCATGATCAAGCTCGAGCCCAAGCAGTACCTGCAGCGTTACCCACGGGAACTGTCCGGCGGCCAGCAGCAGCGTATCGGCGTGATTCGCGCGCTGGCGGCCGACGCACCGGTGCTACTGATGGATGAGCCGTTCGGCGCGGTCGACCCGATCAACCGCGAGATGATCCAGAACGAATTTTTCGAGATGCAACGGGCGTTGAACAAGACCGTGATCATGGTCAGCCACGACATCGACGAAGCGATCAAGCTTGGCGACAAGATTGCCATTTTCCGCGCGGGCAAGCTGTTGCAGCTGGACCACCCGGACACCCTGCTGGCGCACCCGGTGGATGATTTCGTCAGCAACTTCGTCGGCCAGGACAGTACGTTGAAACGCCTGCTGCTGGTACGTGCCG
This sequence comes from Pseudomonas sp. NBRC 111131, assembly GCF_001320525.1. Taxonomy (NCBI): domain Bacteria; kingdom Pseudomonadati; phylum Pseudomonadota; class Gammaproteobacteria; order Pseudomonadales; family Pseudomonadaceae; genus Pseudomonas; species Pseudomonas sp. NBRC 111131. The sequence goes on from NZ_BCBH01000008.1 coordinate 132,343, forward strand.
AAGATGCAGCGGACAACGCGCCTTCGGTCAGCCCGCAGACGCCGGTGAACGATGCGCTGGAACTGCTGGACGAACATGATCGCCGCTACGTGGTGGTCACCGATGAGCAGAACAAGGCCCTGGGCTATGTGCGCCGGCGTGACATGCACCGCCAGCAAGGCACCTGCGGCGACTTCCTGCGCCAGTTCAATGCCACGGCGTCGCACGATGAGCACTTGCGCATTCTGTTGTCGCGGATGTACGAGTTCAACCGGGCGTGGTTGCCGGTGCTGGACGCCGAGCAGGTGTTCCTGGGCGAGGTGACCCAGGAGTCGATCGCGGCTTACCTGAGTTCGGGGAGATCGCGCGGGGCGAAGACCAGCATCGTCTCGCCGGCCGAGGCGGTGGTTTCGTAATCGCCACGGGGCGCGTTGCGCCCCGATCGCCAGCAAACCGACCTGCCGGCGATCGGGGGCAGCGCAGCTATCAGAACCCTACGCTGGCCTGCACATAGAAGGTCCGTGGCTCACCCACATAGATGCCGGCGTTGTTGTCGCTGGAGCGGGTGAAGTACTGCTTGTCGAACAGGTTCTTCACCCCTGCCGCCAGCTTCAGGTTCGACGCCTGCGGCCCGAAGTCATAGCCTCCACGGACATGCCAGGTCACGTAGCCCGGGATGTCGCCATACTGCCCATCGGCGCTCGGCTTGGTGATGTAATCGCCATTGAAGCTACCGTTGCCATTGATCCCAGTACCCGGCGCGCGCTGCTTGGATTGGGCGTAGGCGTCCAGGTTCCAGGTCCAGCGGTTGATCTCGTAACGCAAGCCGGCAGTGGCCACCTGGCGCGAGTAGAACGGCAGGTCACGGCCCTTGAAGCCAGGGATTTCCCCTTCGTAGGTCGCGCGGGTGTAGGTGTAACCACCGGTGACCGACAGGCCCACAAGCCGTGGGTCCAGGGCGTCCAGGTCATACCGTGCCGACGCTTCGATACCCTGGTGCTTGGTGGCACCCAAGTTGGTCCAGCCGATATCGTTGCTGATGTATTGCAGTTCGTCATCGAAGTCGATGTAGAACGCCGTCAGCTCGCCCGCGAAACCGCCGTTGTCATAGCGCGTACCGATTTCGTAGGTCTTGGCCTTTTCCGGCTCCAGGCCATTGGCCGTGCTGTTGCCGGTACCACCCTGGCCCAGCTGGAAGTACTGCAGGCTGCCGAACGACGTCTCGTAGTTGGCGAACACTTTCCACGCATCGGAGAGGTGATACATCACGCTCAGCGCCGGCAGGGGCTCGTTGCTGGTGATGCTGCGGTTCTTCTCCGGTACCGGGCGGTTGTTGGTGTCCAGCACCGGCCGGTCGCGCCAGTCGGTGTTGATGTGCTCGAAGCGGATGCCCGGGGTGATAGTCCAGTTGCCGATATCGATCTTGTCATCGATGTAGTAGGCACTGGCTTCAGTGCCACCGCTGCGGTCCTGATACACATGGCCATCGGAGGTCGGGGTGACGGTTGGCACGTTGTCGATCAGTGCCAGGCGGGTCGCCTGCTCGCGCATGGCCTCCTTCAGGTAGCGATAACCCACGCTGACTTCCTGGGTGGTCGGGCCGGCGAAGAAGATCCGCGACACACGTGGCTCGATGGCGAAGGTGTGGTAGTTGCGCGGGTACGACGACAGGGTTTTCAGGTCACGCGCGGCGATGGCGCTGCCGCGGAAACTGTCGGTGTAGTAGGTCAACACTTCGAACTGGGTGGCTTCGTCCAGCTGGCGCTGCCATTTGAACGACACATCCTTGCGCCGGCCGGCGAAGTAGTCATAGTCACGCAGCGACTGCCACGGGTTGCTGTCGTACTGTGCCTGGGTCAGGCCGCCCGGCATGTCGGCTCGGCCATCGTAGTAATGGAAGTTGAGCCAGAACTCATCGACGTCGGTCGGCGCCCAGTGGGTCTTGAGGAGCACGTCGTCGATGTCGTTGCTGTTGTTGCTTTCACGGTAGCCGTTGCCGTTCACACCGGTGTACAGCAAAGCCACGCCCATGCCGTTGTCAGCAGTACCGCCGGCAAAGGCCGATTCGGTGTGCTTCCAGCCGCCGTGCTGCGACGTTTCCAGGGTGGTGGAAAGCTCCGCCGAGGCTTTTTGCGGGATCGCCCGGGTGACGAAGTTGATGACCCCGCCGACGTTCTGCGGCCCATAACGTACCGAGCCTGCACCCCGTACCACGTCGATGCTATCGAGGTTGCCAGAGGAGATCGGCGCCATCGACAGTTGCGGCTGGCCATAGGGCGCGAAGGCCGCTGGGACGCCATCGATCAGCACGGTCGAGCGTGGCGACAGACGCGAAGTCAGGCCGCGAACGCCCACGTTCAGCGACAGGTCGCTGCCACCGGTACCGTTGGAGTCCTGCACCTGCACACCAGGGATGCCGCGCAGCACGTCACGCACACTCATGGCGCCCTGCTCGACCATCGCCTCTCGACGCACCACCGTACGCGCACCGGGGTGGTTCTGCACCACCGCCTGGTCGGCATCGCCCAGCCAGTCACCCACCACCTTGATGTCGGTGGGCGCCAGCTCCAGGCTGCCACTGCCCAGGTCCACCGTGTTCTGTACAGGTTTGACCACCACGGTGTCCTGGGACATCTCGAAGGTCAGCCCGCTGCCTTGCAGCAACTGTTGCAAGGCCTGCACCGGCGACAGGTTGCCAGACACCGCCGGCGCCTGCTTGCCCGCGACCAGCTCAGGGCTGAAGAACAGTTGCAGGCTGGTCTGCTGGCCCAGCTGGCTCAGCGCCGAGGCCAGGGGTTGTGCCTGAATCTGGATTGCGGCCGGGGCCTGCTCGGCCTGGCTGTTCATGGCAACGGCGCTGACCGCAAGGGCCAGCGCCAGGGCGCGGAAGCGTGGGAAAGGCTTGTTGTTGTTCACGTCGTCGAGACATCCTGAAGTGCGGGATAAACGCCAACTGCATGCAAATGGAAATGCGTGGCAGTTGCAGCTGGCGAGGAAGACGAACGAGCGGAAAAAAACCTGAATCTATTTCGCAATTATTTCGCGAGAGCCGTCTTCATGGGTCTTGATGGCCACCGGCAGGATGCTCGGCAACGCGCGCAGCAAGGCGCCGGTGTCGTCGGTACTGAAGGTGCTCGACAGCCGCATCTGCGCCACTTTGCCAGGCGCCACGCGCAGTGGCTGGGTGCGATAACGCGAGGCTTCGGCAACCACGTCGGCCAGGGTGGCGTTGTCGAACACCAGTTTGCCGTGGCGCCAGGCGGTCACTGCAGCGGCATTGACCGCGTAGGGTGCAGCCACCTTGCCGTGTGCATCTATATGCGAACCCTGGCCAGCGGTCAGCTGCGCCAGCGAGGCCTGCGTGCCCTGCACGCGTACCGAACCCTGCTCGACCGCCACCCGCGTGGCAGCCGGGTCCAGCCGCACGTCGAACCGGGTACCGGTTACGGTCACGCTGCCTTGAGCGGTATCCACCACGAACGGCCGGCTGCTGTCGTGGGCGACGATGAACATCACCTCGCCGGCCTGCAGTTGAATGTGCCGACGCCCGGCGCTGAAGTCGACCTGCAGCTGGGTACTGCCATTGAGGGCTAGGTGCGAGCCATCGGGCAGCTCCACCTGGCGGCGCTCACCGAAGGCGGTCTGCAGGGTGTCCTGATGGTTCAGGCGCTGGTACTGCCAACCACTCCAGCCCACCCCCAGGGCCACCGCTGCCACCGCAGCGGCCATTGCCAGGCGCAGCAAGCGCCGGCGCGGCAGTTGCTGTACCGGCGTCGGCCGGCACAAGGCTTCAAGCCGCTGACGCGGGACAAGCTCAGCGGCGCGCCAAAGCCGGGCGAGCTGCTCGTACTCTTCGCGATGCCGCGGGTCGGCATCCTGCCAGGCGCACAATTGCGCCTGCAGCCCGGCGTCCCGAGGCGCATCCTGCATGCGGGCGAACCATTGGGCCGCCTGCTCACGGACGGTATCAGCACCGTGCTGTTTCATGGAAAAGGTCTCCTGACTCATCTTGCCGACACATCCAGGTGCTCACGCAGATGTCGGAGCGTGCGGATCATATACTTTTCGACCATGTTCTTGGTCAAACCCATGCGCTCTGCGATCTCGGCCTGGGTCAGGCCCTCGAGCTTCTGCCAGACGAACACCTGCCGGCAGTTGAGCGGCAACTCGGCCAGCGCCCGTTCGACACAGTCTGCCAGCTCCAGGGCATGAACGTAGGCTTCGGGGTCGCCGCTGCCAGCCCCGCCCTCATCGAACGCTTCCAGCTCGAGGGCGTGGCGACGGTCCTCGCGGCGAAAACCGTCCACGGCGATGTTGCGTGCCGTCTGGTGAAGGTAGGCGCGTGGCTGCTCGACCTGTTCGCGCGGGTTTTCCAACACGCGCACAAAAGCATCGTGGGTAAGGTCCTCGGCCTGCTGACGACTGCGCAACTTGCGCGTCCAGGTGCCGATCAGCTCATGGTAATGGTCGAGAAAGCCTTTGTGTCCGGACACGGTCAGGTTCGTCAGGGAGGCAGATAAGGCTGCGAATAGTAATGTTTCTCATCAAACACAGCAAATCCGCCAGTCGGTAACAAAAAATTTATGGCTGATTCATGCACGCCAGTGCCAGGAAACCGTGGCCATAAATATGAACACCATGGGCTTCTCCAGGGGGGTGCTCGGGCCGTCTGCAACCGCGTAAGCCCAGTGGAAAAGGGATCACCCACACAGTGGCCAATAAGCTCTATTCCACAATTTTTTACGCTCGCCACCCTCTGCGGAACATCTGCCGTTCACATGAGTCGTCTATTCAACTGAGGGAGCGTCGATCCGCGACGAACAGGCCCGGATTGCCTGTTGATCTTGCTTTCTTCTCGCCCTAAAGTGCGCGCCGAACGTCCATGCTGGAAACGATCCATCCGGCTCAAGTACTGAGTAGGCGAACCAAAGTGGGGATACGGAGGACGTTCAGTTTGCAGCCACTTATCTTTTCAGTTTGCCCATGGAGTCCCTGAGCATGTCGATCCAAGTCGAAGACTATTTCGCACGTGACACTTTCCAGAAAATGAAGGCGTTTGCCGACAAGCAGGAAACCCCGTTCGTACTCATCGACACCCAGATGATCAGCCAGGCCTATGACGACCTGCGCGCCGGGTTCGAGTTCGCCAAGGTCTATTACGCGGTCAAGGCCAACCCTGCGGTCGAGATCATCGACCTGCTCAAAGAGAAAGGTTCGAGCTTCGACATCGCCTCGATCTACGAGCTGGACAAGGTACTGGGCCGCGGCGTCACCGCCGATCGCATCAGCTACGGCAACACCATCAAGAAGTCCAAGGACATCCGCTACTTCTACGAGAAGGGCGTGCGCCTGTATGCCACCGACTCGGAAGCCGACCTGCGCAACATCGCCAAGGCTGCACCGGGTTCCAAGGTCTACGTACGTATTCTCACCGAAGGCTCGACCACCGCCGACTGGCCGCTGTCGCGCAAGTTCGGCTGCCAGACCGACATGGCCATGGACTTGCTGATCCTCGCTCGCGACCTGGGCCTGGTGCCGTACGGCATTTCCTTCCACGTGGGTTCCCAACAGCGCGACATCAGCGTCTGGGACGCCGCCATTGCCAAGGTCAAAGTGATCTTCGAGCGCCTGAAGGAAGAAGACGGCATCGAATTGAAGCTGATCAACATGGGTGGCGGCTTCCCGGCCAACTACATCACCCGTACCAATAGCCTGGAAACCTACGCCGAAGAGATCATCCGCTTCCTGAAGGAAGACTTCGGTGACGACCTGCCGGAAATCATCCTCGAGCCGGGCCGCTCGCTGATTGCCAACGCCGGTATCCTGGTCAGCGAAGTGGTACTGGTGGCGCGCAAGTCGCGTACCGCCGTGGAGCGCTGGATCTACACCGACGTGGGTAAGTTCTCCGGCCTGATCGAAACCATGGACGAAGCCATCAAGTTCCCGATCTGGACGGAAAAGAAAGGCGAGGCCGAAGAAGTGGTCATCGCCGGCCCGACCTGCGACAGCGCCGACATCATGTACGAGAACTACAAGTACGGCCTGCCGCTGAACCTGGCCATCGGTGACCGCCTGTACTGGCTGTCGACCGGTGCCTACACCACCAGCTACAGCGCGGTGGAATTCAACGGCTTCCCGCCGCTGAAGGCGTACTACCTGTAAGACAGAACGGGGCCGCAAGGCCCCGTTTCATGTGGTCGCTGCCTCAGAGGTCGCGCTGCTCGATCTCCTGCGCATACCCTGGCGCATACCCCGCCAGGAATGCTCCTCCTCTGGACAGGGTCGCCAGCGCACTGCGCAGGAAGTTCACATTCCCCTCAACCCTGGCCCGCTCCAGCCAAGGCCCCGCCTCGGCCAGTTGACCGCGCTCGACCAGCACCAACGCCAGGCTGAACATCCCACGAAAATCCCCGGCCTCGGCCGAGCGCCGATACCAGCGCACTGCCCGTGCCGGGCTGGCTGCAGTCGCGATGCCTTGCTCAAGGTACCGCCCGTAAAGGTTCATCGACTTGGCATGCCCCAAGTGCGCTGCCCGCTCGTAGCAGGCCAGTGCCAATGCCTGGTCCATCTCCACACCGCGCCCGGTGGCCAGTAGATTGCCGAGGTTGTACATCCCCCAATCCAGGCCGGCGATGGCAGCCCGCTGGTAGTGCTGCGCCGCACCGGGCAGGTCCGCTTCCCCGCCCCACCCATGCTCCAGGCAGCGCCCCAGCATGTTGCAGGCCATGGCGCTGCCACCGCCCGCCGCAATGGCAAACCAGCGGCGGGCCACCCGCGCGTCTTGTTCGATGCCCCGGCCATCGAGCAGGATCTGCCCCAGCAGCAACTGTGCCTCGACCGCGCCCTGCCCCGCCGCGGCCAGGATCGCCTGGGCGGCTTTGCCGGGGCTCTCTTCGAGCATGGCCTGCAGGCCCGCAACATCCACCACTTCCTCACGACGCAGCTGGTAGGACACCGTTTAGACCTCAGCCCAGCGGCGCAGCAAGTTGTGGTAGGTGCCGGTCAGTTGCAATAGCGAAGGGTGTTCCGGCACATCGGCAGTCAGTTGCTGGATGGCATTGTCCATCTCGAATAGCAGCGCCCGCTGGCTGTCTTCGCGCACCAGGCTCTGGGTCCAGAAGAATGCGGCATAACGCGCGCCCCGGGTCACCGGGTTGACCTTGTGCAAGCTGGTGCCGGGGTACAACACCAGGTCGCCCGCCGCCAGCTTGACCTGCTGAATGCCGTAGGTGTCCTGAATCACCAACTCGCCACCGTCATAGCTATCGGGGTCGCTGAGAAACAGTGTCGAAGACAGATCGGTACGCACCCGCTCCGGGCTGCCTTTGGGTTGGCGCAGGGCGTTGTCGATGTGAAAGCCGAAGTTGCCACCGTCGCGATAGCAATTGATCAACGGCGGGAACACCTTGTGGGGCAGCGCCGCCGACATGAAGCGTGGGTTCTTCCACAGGCGCTCGATCAGCGCGCTGCCGATTTCCTTGGCCAGCCGATGCCCTTCTGGCAGTTGCAGGTTGTGCTTGGCCTTGGCCGATTGATACCCAGCCGTGACCTTGCCATCAGCCCAGTCGGCCTGCTCCAGCGCCTCGTGGATGCGGGCGAGCTCGTCGGCATCGAAAAGGCCGGGGATATGAAGCAGCATGGCAGCAGCACCGTAGAAAAGTGTAAAGGCGCCAATGATATTGATTCCCTTTTACGCCGCACAAGCCCTTTCGACGCCTTAGACGTTTCAGCCTGAGTAAACCGTAAAGCGAAGGTGTAAAGATTGTAAATTCCTAGCGAATGGTAACGAGTCTCAATTGTTAGTTACAATCGCTTACATTATGCTCCGCGGCCTTCACACCTTGGGGAAGGTCTACAACAATGCGTCACGTACCATCTGCAGTGAGCTCACCACGCCTGATCGTGTCGGCCATCGGCGTCGCCCTCAGCGCTTCGTCCGCGTATGCGGCCGATCCAGCTGCCAATAGTGCTATTACCCTCGACGCCACCAGCGTCAATGGCAAAGCCGAACAGGCCAGCACCGATTACAAGGTCGAGAAGGCCTCCTCGCAGAAGTACACCGCGCCACTGGTGGATACACCGCGCTCGGTCACCGTGATCCCCCAACAGGTGATCAAGGACACCAACGCCCTGAGCCTGCAGGACGCCCTGCGCACGGTGCCTGGCATTACCTTCGGTGCCGGCGAAGGTGGCAACCCGCAAGGCGATCGCCCGTTCATCCGCGGCTTCGACGCCCAGGGCGACACCTACCTGGACGGCGTGCGTGATACCGGCGCGCAGACGCGCGAGATCTTCGCCATCGAATCGGTGGAAGTGGCCAAAGGCCCGAACTCGGCCATCGGTGGCCGCGGTGCCGCCGGCGGCACCATCAACCTGGTGAGCAAACGTGCGCACCTGGGCAACTCGCTCGATGGTGCCTGGACCTGGGGCAGCGACCAGACCCAGCGCTACACCTTCGATGGCAACTACCAGTTCAGCGATACCGTTGCCGGTCGTCTCAACCTGATGACCCACGAGAGCAACGTCGCCGGTCGTGACAAGGTCAACTACGACCGCTGGGGCATCGCCCCGTCCCTGGCCTTTGGCCTGGGCACACCCACCCGCGTCAACCTTGACTACTACCACCTGGAAAGCGACGACCTGCCCGATTCGGGCATCCCGTACACCATTCCAACCGGTGGCAGCGGCGCCCGTACCTCGGCAGACCCGAGCAAGCCCTATGCCGGTGGCGACCACGACAACTTCTATGGCCTGACCGGTCGCGACTTCCGCAAGTCCCGTGTGGACATCGCCACCTTCGGCATCGAGCATGACCTGACTGACTCGCTGACCATCAAGAACACCCTGCGTCACGGTAACAGCATGCAGGACTACATCCTTACCCAGCCTGACGATAGCAAGGGCAACGTCAACAACGGCAGCGTCTGGCGCCGGGCCAACACCCGTGTGGGCAACACCGCCACGACCACCAACCAGACCGACCTGTTCGGCGAGTTCTACCTCGGTGGCCTGAAGAACAGCTTCTCCACCGGTATCGAACTGAGCCGCGAAGAGAGCGAGCGCTCCTCGTACAACGTTGATACCAACACCAAGGGCTCGTCGCCCACCACGTGCACTCCGAGCCTGATCGGCGCGAACAGCGACTACAACTGCACCTCGCTGAGCAACCCTAACCCGGACGATCCGTGGAACGGCGCCATCTCGCGCAACTACGCCGGCACCGACACCAAGAGCAATACCCGCGCCCTCTACGTGTTCGACACCCTCGAGTTGTCGCCTGAGTGGTTGCTGAACATGGGCCTGCGCTACGATCACTTCGATACCCAATACCGTACCTACGATGCCTCCGGCGCCACTGTAGTGAACAGCAAGGGCGTTGCGTCCAAGAGCCGCGACACCAGCGAGTTCGTCACGGGCCAGCTGGGCCTGGTGTGGAAGCCCGCTGAAAACGGCAGCATCTATGTCTCCTACGCAACCTCCGCAACGCCACCAGGTGCCCTGCTGGGTGAAGGCATGGAAGGCAACCCGCTGGGCAATACCACCGACCGCACCGGCAACCTGCTGAGCAGCGACATGGAGCCGGAAGAAACCACCAACTACGAAATCGGCACCAAATGGGACCTGCTCGACCAGCGCCTGTCCCTGACCGCTGCGTTGTTCCGCACCGAGAAAGAAAACGCCCGCGTGCAGGTGGACACCACCAGCTACGAGAACGTCGGCGAAACCCGCGTCCAGGGCATCGAACTGTCGGCCAGCGGCAAGCTTACCGACAAGTGGCAGGTATTCGCCGGCTACACCTACATGCAAGCCCGCCAGATCGACGGCGGCCCGCTGGGCAAGGCCAACGACGGCAACCAGTTGCCGAACACCCCGAACAACAGCGCCAGCCTGTGGACGACCTACTCGATCACGCCAAAGCTGACCGTCGGAGGCGGTGCGTTCTACGTGGATGATGTATACGGCAGCGTGGCCAACACCACCATGGTCGACAGCTACGTGCGCTACGACGCCATGGCTGCCTACAAGCTGACCAAGAACGTCGACCTACAGTTGAACGTGCAGAACCTCACCAACGAGGTGTACTACGACAAGGCATTCTCCACCCACTTCGCCAACCAGGCGGCGGGCCGGACTGCACTGTTGACCACCAGCGTGCACTTCTGATGTCGGGATTGGGTTGATCCGCTAGTAGAAAGGCGGCTCCTGTAGCGGCCTTTCGCGGAGCAAGCACATGCATCACTAAAGGCAGCCCACCCCTGCCCCGTTCAATGAGCGGGGCTTTTGCGTATCAAGGCATAATGCATGCCGCGCAGTCAGCGGCAGCAACACAAGGTGATCGATGTGGTGAAAAAGACACTGTTCCAATTGCACTGGTTCTTTGGCATCACCGCCGGCCTGGTGCTGGCCTTGATGGGGATTACCGGGGCCATCTGGTCATTCCAGGAAGAACTGCTGCGCGCATTCAATGCCGATGTGCTGAAGGTCGAAGTGCGCGCCGAAGGCGTACTGCCCCCCGCCGAGTTGGTCCGCCGAGTCGAGGCCGAGCAGGGCGACAAGGTATCGATGCTGTGGGTCGACACCCGCGAGGGCAATGCCGCACGCATCTTCTTCACCCCTGCCCCAGGCGAGCGGCGCGGCGCCCTGCGCTATGCAGACCCTTATACCGGCGCGCTCAAGGAAGCAGTCGCCGGCCAGGGCTTCTTCGACCTGATGCTGCAACTGCACCGCTTTCTGGCCATGGGCGACACCGGCCGGCAGATCACCGGCGCGTGCACCCTGATGCTGATCTTCTTCTGCCTCTCAGGCTTGTACCTGCGCTGGCCGCGCAAGGCCCTGAACTGGCGGGCCTGGCTGACCTTCGATTGGGCCAAGCAAGGTCGCGCCTTCAATTGGGACCTGCACGCGGTGGCCGGTACCTGGTGCCTGCTGTTCTACCTCTTGTTCGCGCTCACTGGCCTGTTCTGGTCTTATGAGTGGTACCGCGAAGGCCTGAACAGGCTGCTGGCCGACGCGCCAGCCGCAGGTCAGCAGCAAAAACGCGGAGAAGGCCGTGGACGCCACGGGCCGCAGAAGGTCGACAAGAACGCGCCCCCCCTCGTGGTGGACTATGACGCGATCTGGGCCAACCTCAAGGACGCCGCAGGGCCGGGCCTGGCGGCCTACAACCTGCGCCTGCCGCCGGTCGGTGGCCAGCCGGCAACCCTCTTCTACCTGCTCGACAGCGCCGCGCACCCACGCGCCTTCAATACCCTGACCCTGGACCCGGCCACCGGTCAGGTGAAGAACCACGACCGTTACACTGACAAATCTTTCAAGGCGCAGTTGCTGCAAAGCGTTTACGCCTTGCACGTGGGCGAATACTTCGGCCTGCCGGGGCGCATCATCGTCACGATTGCCAGCCTGACCATGCCGCTGTTTTTCGTCACCGGCTGGTTGCTCTACCTCGACCGCCGTCGCAAAAAGCGCCAAGTACGCGCAGCCCGTGGCACTGTCGACAGCGCAACAGCCAGTGCCGACAGCTGGCTGATCGGCTTCGCCAGCCAGAGTGGCTTTGCCGAGCAGTTGGCCTGGCAAAGCGCTGGGCAATTGCAGGCTGCCGGCCTGCCAGTGCAGGTGCGGGCGCTGTCCGAACTGAGCGAGGGCGATTTGCGCCAGGCCCACCGCGCACTGTTTGTGGTCAGCACCTTTGGCGACGGCGAAGCGCCCGACAGCGCTCGCGCCTTCGAACGCAAGGTCCTCGGCCAACCCTGGGCGCTGAATAACCTCAGTTACGCCCTGCTCGCGCTCGGCGACCGCCAGTACCCGCACTTCTGCGGCTTTGCCCGGCGCCTGCAGGCATGGCTGGCTGAGCGCGGCGCCAGCAGTGCGTTCAGCCCGGTGGAAGTGGACAACGCCGACCAGGCAGCCTTGCAGCAATGGCAGCAGGCCCTGGCGCAAATAACCGGTGCCCAGCCAGTGGCTGCATGGCAACCGCCAAGCTTCGGCAACTGGAGCCTGATCAAGCGCGAGTTGCTCAACCCAGGCAGCCAAGGCCAACCGGTCTACTTGATCGGCCTGCGCGCCGAGGCGCCCGTCAGCTGGGAAGCCGGTGACCTGGTGGAGATCCTGCCGCTCAATGGCCGTGCGCGGGTCGATGCATTCCTCAGTGGTATGGCACTGGATGCCAACGCGACCGTGCAGCTCGATGGCCTGAATGAAACCCTCGGCCAGGCCCTGTCGGCACGCCAACTGCCGAGCCGCCGTGATCACCTGATCGGCTTGCAGCCGCAGGCGCTGGTCGATGCGCTGGTGCCGATCGGCAGCCGCGAGTACTCCATCGCTTCGATCGCCAGCGACGGTGTGCTGGAGCTGATCGTGCGCCAGGAGCGCCACCCCGACGGTAGCCTGGGCTTAGGCTCGGGCTGGCTGACCGAGCACCTGCCGCTCCATGGCACCCTGAGCCTGCGGCTGCGCCGCAACAGCAGCTTCCATCTGCCCGATAGCGCGGCGCCGATGGTACTGATTGGCAACGGCACTGGCCTGGCGGGCCTGCGCAGCTTGCTGCGGGCGCGGGTAAACGCTGGCGAGCAGCGCAACTGGTTACTGTTCGGTGAACGCAACCGGGCGCACGACCTGTTGTGTGGCCAAGAGCTGCACGCCTGGTTGGAGAACGGCGATCTGGCGCGGCTGGACCTGGCGTTTTCGCGGGATCAGGCCGAGAAGGTGTACGTACAGGATGTGTTGCTGCAGCAGGCCGAGGCGTTCAAGCGCTGGGTGGCGGACGGGGCTTGTGTATATGTCTGCGGCAGCCTGCAAGGGATGGCCGCGGGGGTAGATGCGGCGCTCAAGGGGATTCTTGGCGAAGAAGTGGTCGAGCAGTTGATCGAAGATGGGCGATATCGTCGGGATGTCTACTGATCAGCCACTGATGTAGTCCGTATTGGCCCCATCGCCGACAACCCGGCGACGGGGCCAATACAGGCTCAGTGAAGCTCGAAGGTATCGGCATCCAGGTTGGCCGGAAAGCGCGTGCGGTAGGCCGCCAGCTCCGCCGCACTCAACACCGCCGTGAACACCCCGTCCGCTTCGCCTGCGCTCAGCAGGCTCTCACCCTGGAAGTCGAGCACCTGGCTGTCGCCGGAATAGGCGAAGCCCTTGCCGTCGGTACCCACCCGGTTCACCGCTGCCACGTAGCACAGGTTCTCGATGCCCCGTGCCGGCAGCAAGCGGTTCCAGTGCTGGCGCCGTGCAGCCGGCCAGTTGGCGGTGTACAACAGCAGGTCGGTGTCTTGGGCATCACGGCTCCACACCGGGAAGCGCAGGTCGTAGCAAATCAGTGGGCGCACCCGCCAGCCCTTGATCTCGAACTGTACCTGGCGCTCACCTGGGGTGTAGTGCTTGTGCTCCCCTGCCATGCGGAACAGGTGGCGTTTGTCGTAGAACAGGATTTCACCGTCCGGCCGCGCCCACAGCAGGCGGTTGCGATGACTGCCGTCGGCGGCCTGGATGATCACGCTGCCAGTGACCACCGCATCGATGCGCTTGGCCTGGGCCTTGAGCCATTTGTAGGTCGGGCCATTCTCGGGCTCGGCCAGGGCCTGCGACTCCATGGAAAAACCAGTGGTGAACATCTCCGGCAGGATCACCAGGTCAACGTCACCTGCCTGGTCCAGCAACACCTCGAAGTGTGCGTAGTTGGCCTCGCGGTCATGCCAGGCCAGGGTGGTCTGTACCAGGGCAATGTTCAGGTTGGGCAGTACACTCAGATCGCGCATAGTTTTTCCGCTGCCTGACGCAGCGTCTCCTCACGTTTGGCAAAACACAGGCGAACCAGGCGTTGCTCGGGGATGGGTTGCTGGTAGAACACCGACACTGGAATGGTCGCCACGCCATGCTCACGGGTGAGCCACAGGGCCATGTCGACATCGTTCAGGTCCGGACGGATCTGTGAATAGTCCACCAGTTGGAAATAGGTGCCGGCCGTACGCCGGAAACTGAAACGCGACCCCTCAAGCAGGTCACAGAACAGGTCGCGCTTGGCCTGGTAGAAGCCCGGCAGTTCATCGAGATGCTGCGGGTGCTCAGCCATGAAATCGGCCAGCGCACACTGCAAGGGCGTCACACCGCAGAAATTGACGTACTGGTGTACCTTGCGCAGCTCGGCGCTCAAGGCCGGGGGCGCAATCACGTATCCGGTTTTCCAGCCTGTCACGTGGTAGGTCTTGCCGAACGAGCTGACCACAAAAGCACGGCTGTAGAGCTCGGCATGGGCCAGCACACTGGCGTGGTGTACGCCATCGTAAACCAGGTGCTCGTATACCTCGTCGCTGACCAGGTAGATATCGCGCTCGGCGATCAAACGCGCCAATTGGTCCAGGTCCTCCCGGGTGATCAGCGCGCCACTGGGGTTATGGGGCGAATTGAGGATCACCATGCGTGTGCGTGGGCTCAAGGCATCGCTGAACGCCTGCCAGTCGATACGAAAATCGCCGTCACTGAGCTGCACATGCACGCAACGGCCGCCGGCGAGTTCTACGGACGGTTCATAGCTGTCGTAGCAAGGGTCGAAGACGATCACCTCGTCACCCGCCTGGATCACCGCCTGAATGGCGCAGAAGATAGCCTCGGTGGCGCCTGGGGTGATGGTGACCTCGTGGTCGGCATCGACCTTGGCCCCATACAGGCGCTCGACCTTTGCTGCCACCTGCTGGCGCAGGGCCGGCAGGCCGGTCATCGGCGCGTACTGATTGTGCCCGGCGGCGACGTGGCGACCGACCGCGTCGAGCAGTGCCTGCGGGCCATTGAAGTCGGGAAACCCCTGGGAGAGATTGAGCGCACCGGTCTGCACGGCGAGCTGGGACATGGTGGTGAAGATGGTCGTGCCGACATTCGGCAGTTTGCTGCGAATCATGAAGCCCTCTTTCCTGGGGGACTGAGAGCTATAAGCTACAAGTTCCAAGCCACAAGAAAAAGCGGCACGTATCAGTGTCCGCGCTTTCTTGCAGCTTGCAGCGTGTAGCCTGGCACCTGTCAGCGCTTGTCGCGGCGCTTCTTCTCGGCCTTCTTGTGGTGCGACATCAAGCGGCGCTTCTTGTTGACCTGGCGGTCGGTGAGGGTGTTTTTCTTGCCCTCGTACGGGTTCTCACCGCCTTTGTACTCGATGCGGATCGGCGTACCGACCAGCTTGAGCACCCGGCGGTAGGTGTTTTCCAGGTATCGGGAGTACGACTTGGGGATCTTCTCGGTCTGGTTGCCGTGGATCACGATCAGCGGCGGGTTGGCCCCACCGAGGTGGGCATAGCGCAGCTTGATGCGGCGGCCATTGACCAGCGGCGGCTGGTGCTCGCTGACCGCATCTTCGAGGATCTGGGTCAGACGGCTGGTCGGCCAGCGGGTGACCGCCGATTTGAACGCAGCCTGTACCGACTTGTACAGGTGGCCAACGCCAGTACCGTGCAGGGCCGAAATGAAGTGAATGTCGGCGAAGTCGACGAAGAACAGCCGGCGCTCCAGCTCGGTCTTCACGTAGTCGCGCTCACCTGGCTCCATGCCATCCCACTTGTTCAGGGCAATGACGATGGCGCGGCCGGCTTCGAGGGCGAAGCCCAGCAGGTTGAGGTCGTGGTCGACCACCCCTTCGCGGGCATCCATGACAAAGATCACCACGTTGGCGTCCTTGATCGCCTGCAGGGTCTTCACCACGGAGAACTTTTCGACTTCTTCATGGATCTTGCCGCGCTTGCGCACCCCAGCGGTGTCGATGAAGGTGTACTTCTCGCCATCGCGCTCGAACGGGATGTAGATACTGTCACGGGTAGTGCCCGGCTGGTCGTAGACCACCACGCGCTCCTCGCCGAGCATGCGGTTGACCAGGGTCGACTTGCCCACGTTGGGGCGGCCGATGATGGCGATCTTGATGCCGTCCTTCTCGCTCGGGCCCGGGATGCGTACCGCTTCCTCGCCTTCGGCAACTTCCTGGTCGAGAGCCTCTTCCTCGGCGTCACGCGGGATATGACCGAGCACGGTTTCCATCAGCGCGTTGATGCCACGGCCTTGGGAGCCCGCCACCGGAATAGCGTTGCCCATGCCCAGCGGCGAGAACTCGGCCCGGGCCACGTCGGCATCGATGTTGTCGATCTTGTTGGCGACCAGAATCGCTTCTTTGTTGCGCTTGCGCAGGTGCTCGGCAATCATCTGGTCGGCGGCGGTCATGCCAGCGCGCGCGTCGACCAGGAACAGCACATAGTCGGCTTCTTCGATGGCCATCAGCGACTGCTCGGCCATCTTCTCGTCCATGCCCACTTCGTCACCGGTGATACCACCGGTGTCGATCAGGATGAAGGAGCGACCCTGCCAGCTGGCATCACCATACTGGCGGTCACGGGTCAGGCCCGACAAGTCACCAACGATGGCATCGCGGGTTTTGGTCAGGCGATTGAACATGGTGGATTTGCCGACGTTCGGCCGTCCCACCAGGGCGATTACGGGAACCATGCGGCTCTCCACTCTTGAATTCTTGAAAATGCAAAGGCCGCTGCAAGGCAGCGGCCGGAGTTCGTGCGGCACATCATGTGCCGCGGCCTGAAGCCCGCCAAGGCTTCAAGCATAGCTTCAGCGGATGGTCAGTGCCTCGAGCTTGCCGCTGTTGCCGAAGACATAGATGGTGTCGCCGACCACCAGGGGCCGGGCGCGCAGGCCATCGCTGTCGATACGCTCACGGCCGACGAAACGGCCATCGACCTGGCTGAGCAGGTGCAGGTAACCCTCGAAGTCACCCACCGCCACATAGCTGGAGTACACCTCGGGCGCCGTCAACTGGCGGCGGGCCATCGAATCGTTGGTCCACAGGGCGCTGGAAGAGCGCTCATCGACGCTCTCGACACTGCCCGAAGCTTCGCTGACATAGACGTTGCCAAAGCCCTGGGCGACACCCACGTAGCTGGAAGCATCACGCTGCCACAGCACGCGGCCGCTTTCCAGGTCCAGGCCCGCGACACGGCCCTGGTAGGTGCTGACGTACAGGGTACCACCGGACAGCAGCAAGCCGCCGTCGATATCGACCACACGGTCCAGCTCGGAACGCCCCTGCGGGATAGCCACGCGGCTCTCCCATACGGGCACGCCGTTGTTGATGTCCACCGCAACCACCTTGCCAGTGGACAGGCCGGCGACGGCCAAGTGGTTGGTTGCGATCGGCGCACCAGTACCCCGCAGGGTCAGCACGGCCGGGGTGCTCTCGTAGATCCAGCGACGGTCGCCGGTGGCGGCATCGAGGCCAATCAGGCGGTCGTCCTGAGTCTGGACCACCACAACGTCACCGTTGTTGGCAGGTGGCGCCAGTACTTCGCTGGTCACGCGGGAACGCCAGCGTTCCTCACCGGTGCTGGAATCAAGGGCAATGACCTCACCTTTGAGCGTACCGAGCATGACCAGGCCGTAGCCTACGCCGACCGCGCCGGAAACCGGCAGGTCAAGGTCCTTCTTCCACACCACGTCGCCATTGATGCGGTCGAGGGCGAACACTTCGCCGTTGACGTCGGAGGCGTAGATGCGGTCGTTCTCGATCGCCGGCACCAGGGTGTTGTACGTCTCGCCCTGGCCGTCACCGATCGAACGGCTCCACTGCTTTTTCAGCACCACTTCTTCGGTGAACTTGGTCAGCTCGGCCGGAGGCAGTTCCTTCTTGCTGTTGCTGCTGCAACCTGCGGCCAGTACGGCCAGGGTCAGCACTGCTGCTTGTTTCCAACCGATCACGTCACGCGTCCCCTTTGGCCAGGTCATCCAGCTTCAGTTGCAGGCCACCGACCGCTGCGTCATCCGACAGCGCGGCCTTGGCTTTTTCGTATGCGCTGTGGGCATCGTCGGCGCGACCCAGCTGCACCAGCAGGTCACCCTTCAATTCTTCACGGCTGGCCAGGAAGGCCTTGTCGGCATCACCGTCGAGCAGCTTCAGCGCATCCTCGGCCTTGTTCTGGGCCGCAAGCACGCGCGCCAAGCGCTGACGCGAGATTTCACCCAGGGTCACGTCGGCCGGCTTGTCCAGCACAGCTTTCAGCTCGGCAGCTGCGTCGTCGAGCTTGCCGCTTTCGACCGCCACCTTGGCCACGAACAGGCTGCCGTACTGGGCGTAGGCGGTACCACCGAACTCGCTCTTGAGCTTGCCGGAGAGTTCCGCGACCTTGGTCGCGTCAGGCTGGCCGCTTGGCGTCAGGCTGGTTTCCAGCAAGGCCTGGTACAGCTGCGAGGCGCCCTGCGACTGGTTGTTCTGGTACTTGTGCCAGGTATTCCAGCCCAGCACCACCACACCGGCCAGCAGGGCACCGGTCAACAGCGGCTTGCCGTTGCGGTTCCACCAGTCCTTGACCCCTGCCAGGTCATCATCATCGGTACTCGACACCCCAATACTCCTTTTCGCCTATTCGCTTGTTGAACCGCGTTACGCCTGTGCGATCGCGGTTTCCAGGTGCTCAGCCAGAGCATCCCAGGCAATGTTCTGTTGTTCGCCCTGACCACGCAGGGGCTTGAGACCGATCTCTTGCTTGGCCAGCTCGTCGTCACCCAGGATCAGGGCGAACAACGCGCCGCTCTTGTCGGCTTTCTTGAACTGGCTCTTGAAGCTGCCACCACCGGCGTTGACCGCCAGGCGCAGGCCCGGCAGGCGATCACGCAGGCGCTCGGACAGGCGCAGGCCGGCCAGCTCTGCCTGCTCGCCGAAGGCGCACAGATAGACGTCGATCTGACGGTTGATCGACTCCGGGACCTTGCCCAGGGTCTCCAACAGCAGGATCAGGCGCTCGATACCCATGGCAAAGCCTACCCCCGGCGTCGGCTTGCCGCCCATCTGCTCGACCAGCCCGTCGTAACGGCCACCGGCGCAGACGGTGCCCTGGGCGCCGAGCTTGTCGGTGACCCACTCGAACACGGTCTTGCTGTAGTAGTCCAGGCCACGCACCAGCTTGGTGTTGATCACGAACGGGATACCGGCAGCGTCCAGGCGGGCCTTGAGGCTCTCGAAGTGCACGCGGGAGTCTTCGTCCAGGTAGTCTTCCAGCTTCGGCGCACCGACCAGCACCGCCTGGGTGCCTTGGTCCTTGCTGTCGAGGATGCGCAGCGGATTGCTCTTGAGGCGGCGCTGGCTGTCTTCGTCGAGCTGTTCCAGGCGCGCCGAGAGGAACTCGACCAGCGCGTCACGGTAGCGGGCACGGGCTTCGCTGGTGCCCAGGCTGTTCAGTTCGAGCTTGACCGCATCCTGGATGCCCAGCAGGCCCCACAGGCGCCAGGTCAGCATGATCAACTCGGCATCGATGTCCGGACCGTCGAGGTTGAACACCTCCACACCGATCTGGTGGAACTGACGGTAACGACCCTTCTGCGGGCGCTCGTGGCGGAACATCTGGCCGATGTACCAGAGCTTCTGCACCTGGCCGTTGCCGGTGATGCCATGCTCGAGCACGGCACGCACGCAGGCGGCAGTGCCTTCAGGGCGCAGGGTGAGCGAATCGCCGTTGCGGTCCTCGAAGGTGTACATCTCTTTTTCGACGATGTCGGTGACTTCACCGATGGAGCGTTTGAACAGCTCGGTGAACTCGACGATCGGCGTGCGGATCTGGCTGTACCCATAGGTGTCCAGCAGCCCGGCCACGGTGCCTTCGAAGTAGCGCCACAGCGGCGACTGCTCTGGCAGGATGTCGTTCATGCCACGGATGGCTTGCAGCGATTTGCTCACGAAAAGTCCTTACGAATCTGTGTGTCAGCCGCGGGCGATCAGCGCCGCGTCGGCCTCGACCTTTTCGGCCGCTTTCTGGCGGATGAGCTTTTCCAGCTCATCGACCAGGTTGTCATTGGTCAACTTCTGCGCCGGCTTGCCGTCGATGTAGACCAGGTTCGGCGTACCGCCGGTGAGCCCCACATGGGACTCCTTGGCTTCACCGGGGCCGTTGACCACACAACCGATCACCGCCACGTCCAGCGGCACCAGCAGGTCTTCCAGGCGCCCTTCCAGCTCGTTCATGGTCTTGACCACATCGAAGTTCTGCCGCGAGCAGCTCGGGCAGGCGATGAAGTTGATGCCACGCGAACGCAGGTGCAGCGACTTGAGGATGTCGTAGCCGACCTTCACTTCCTCGACCGGGTCGGCCGCCAGCGAGATACGGATGGTATCGCCAATGCCTTCGGCCAGCAGCATACCGAGGCCGACGGCGGATTTCACCGTCCCCGAGCGCAGGCCACCGGCTTCGGTGATGCCCAGATGCAGCGGCTGGATGATTTGCTTGGCCAGCAGGCGATAGGCTTCGACGGCCATGAACACGTCGGAGGCCTTGACGCTGACCTTGAAGTCCTGGAAGTCCAGGCGGTCCAGGTGCTCGACATGGCGCAAGGCAGACTCGACCAGCGCAGCCGGCGTGGGTTCGCCGTACTTCTTCTGCAGGTCCTTCTCCAGCGAGCCGGCGTTGACACCGATACGGATCGGGATGCCCCGGTCACGGGCGGCATCGACCACGGCGCGCACACGGTCTTCACGGCCGATGTTGCCCGGGTTGATACGTAGGCAATCGACACCCAGTTCGGCCACGCGCAACGCGATCTTGTAGTCGAAATGGATATCGGCGACCAGCGGCACGCTGACCAGCTGCTTGATCTTGCCGAAGGCTTCAGCGGCGTCCATGTCCGGAACCGAGACACGGACGATGTCGACGCCGGCATCGACCAGGCGCTGGATTTGCGCGACGGTGGCGGCAACATCATTGGTATCGGTGTTGGTCATGCTCTGCACCGCGATGGGGGCATCACCACCCACCGGCACATTGCCGACCCAGATTTTGCGGGATTCGCGACGTTTGATCGGAGATTCGCCGTGCATGACTTACTGTCCCAACTTCAGGCGAGCGGTTTCGCCACTGGTGAACGGGGCTACATCGACGGCCTGGCCGTTGTAGCTGACCTGGGCGCCACGGGCAAAGCCCAGGCGCACCGCGAACGGCGGCTTGCCAGTCAGTTCCAGGCTGTCACCCTTGCGCTTGATGGCGCTGAACAGCACCTTGCCGTTGCCATCGGACACCTGGGTCCAGCAGTCGGCGGTGAACTGGATGGCAACCTTGGCGCTGCCAGCCGGTACGGTAACAGGCTCGGCGGCGGCAATGGCCGGCACGCTGGCGGCGGGTGCTGCGGTAGCGGTGGGTGCTGCAGGGGGTGTGACCGGTGTTGCGGCCTGTACTGGCGCCTGCTGCGCAGCTGCCGGCGAAACCGGCGCGGGCGCGGCCGGATCGGCGGCCTCGGCGACCGGCTCGGCGGGGGCCTGCTCCAACGGCAGCGGTGCGCTTTCGGGCTGCTGGCCAGCGGTCACGGCCTGATCCTCAGGCTCGTCCAGCGGGTGGATCTGGGTGGTGCCGTCGGCGCTTTCGACCTCGACGTGCTCCAGGGCGATCTTGGCCAGGTCCTTGCCTGGCAAGCTGCCCTGATCCTGCCACCAGAGAAAGCTGCCGCCAACCACGGCCACCAGCAGCACCAGGCTGACACCGCGCAGGATGTTGTGCGAAAGGCGCACCGGCTCTTCGATTCGGCCCAGTGAATGCACTTCGCTGCCTTTGGCGTGGGTGCCGGTGTACTGGTCGAAAGCCTCGACCAGCGGCGCCTGGTCCATGTCCATCAGCTTGGCATAGGCACGGATATAGCCACGGGCAAAGGTATGCCCTGGCAGCTTGTCGAAGGCGCCGGTTTCCACGTGGTTCAGCGAATTTACAGTGAGGTTCAGCTTACGAGCCACCTCGGCTTGCGACCACTCGCGTTTCTCGCGGGCCTGGCGCAACAGCTCGCCGGGGTTCTGGCCAGTCGCTGCTGCTACTTCGGGATGCGCGGCTTTCATCGTTGCTCCGACAGGTATTGCTGATATTCCGGCGTACCGGGATAAAGTCGTTGTAATTGCTGGCCCAGCTCGGCCAGTGTGCCCTGCTCGTCGAATACCCGGGCAAGACGGCTGCCCAGCAGGAGGCTACGGGCGCTGTGATCGCTCAACTGGCTGAAACGATCGTAATAGTCCCGGGCCGGCACATAATGCCTGTTTTCGTAGGACAACTCAGCCATTTCCAGCAATGCCCTGGGTTGCCGCTGGTTGAGTTGCAGGGCCTTGGTCAGATACGCCTGTGCCTGGCCACGGTTGTCGAGCCGCAGGGCCGTCAGGCCCAGGTTTTCGTACACCCGCGAACGTTCAGGATACAGGGTATCGGCGCTGGCCAGGCGAAACATCTGCTCGGCTTCGGCAAAACGCTGCTGAGCATATAGGAAACTGCCGTAGTTGTTGCGAATTCGCGTGTCGCCCGGGCGAGCTGCCAGCGCCTTTCTGAAGTGCGCCTCGGCAAGCGCTGGCTCGCCCTCGGCCTGAAACACAATGGCCAACGCCGCGTGGGCATCCGCGTCACCGGCGTCCAGCGCCAATGCCTTGCCAAGGGGCTCCTTGGCCTGCTCGGTCAAACCTTGTTGCAAATAACCAAGCCCAAGTTGCACATAAGCGCGCCCTGCTTCCACGCGCCCCTGGCGACTGGCCAGCGGATCGCTCGCGCCGCCCGACACGCAGCCGGCCAGCAGCGAAAGCGCAAGGATCGACAGCGCGGCGCGCAGGCTCATGGCGGGGCCGGGCTCAGTGGCGCACAGCGCTGTCTTGCAGCTCGGCGTCGGCAGAGAGCTGGCGCACGGCGATGTAGCGCTCGCTGCGGCGGGTACGGTCATTGACCTGGCCGACCAACTGACCACAGGCCGCGTCGATGTCGTCGCCACGGGTGGTACGGGTAGTGACGTTGAAACCACCGTGGTGCAGCAGGTCCTGGAAGCGGCGGATAGCGTTGTTGCTAGGCCGCTCGTAGCCCGAATGCGGGAAGGGGTTGAACGGGATCAGGTTGATCTTGCACGGTACGTCGCGCAGCAGCTCGATCATCTGCGCGGCATGCTCGGGCTGGTCGTTGACGTCCTTGAGCAGGGTGTATTCCACAGTCAGGACGCGTTTGCCACCCAGGGTGGACATATAGCCCATGCACGATTCCAGCAGTACCTTGAGCGGGTACTTCTTGTTGATCGGCACCAACTGGTTGCGCAGCTCGTCATTGGGGGCGTGCAGCGACAAGGCCAGCGACACGTCGATATGCTTGGCCAGTTCGTCGATCATCGGCACCACGCCCGAGGTGGACAGGGTGACGCGACGCTTGGAAATGCCATAGCCCAGATCGTCCATCATGATCTTCATGGCGGCGATGACATTGTCGAAATTCAGCAGAGGCTCGCCCATGCCCATCATGACCACGTTGGTGATGGCGCGGTCGATCTTGGCCGGAACGGTCCCGAAGGATTTATTGGCAAGCCACACCTGGCCAATCACTTCGGCGGCGGTGAGGTTGCTGTTGAAGCCCTGCTTGCCGGTGGAGCAGAAACTGCAGTCCAGGGCGCAGCCGGCTTGGGACGAAACGCAGAGGGTACCGCGGTCGTCGGTGGGAATGTAGACGGTCTCGACGCAGCTGCCGGAGGCAACGCGGATCACCCATTTACGGGTGCCGTCGGCGGAAATGTCTTCACTGACCACTTCCGGCGGGCGAATTTCGGCAACGGCCTCGAGCTTTTCGCGCAAGGCCTTGCCGACGTTCGTCATGGCGGCGAAATCATCGACGCCAAAATGGTGAATCCATTTCATCACCTGGCCGGCACGGAAGCGTTTCTCCCCGATCGAGTCGAAGAATTGTTCCATTTCCGGCTGGGTCAGGCCCAACAGGTTGATTTTGCCAGTAGATGTCGTCATGGATTCACCCTCACCCGTAAGCTTTCGCTTAGCGAGTGGTTACCTCGGTAGCAGCGAAGAAGTAAGCGATTTCGCGAGCAGCAGCAGCTTCGGAGTCCGAACCGTGGACGGCGTTGGCGTCGATGGACTCGGCGAAGTCAGCACGGATGGTGCCTGGAGCAGCTTCTTTAGGGTTGGTAGCACCCATCAGCTCACGGTTCAGCGCGATGGCGTTTTCGCCTTCCAGCACCTGAACGACAACCGGGCCGGAAGTCATGAAGGCAACCAGGTCACCGAAGAAACCGCGCTCTTTGTGCTCAGCGTAGAAGCCTTCTGCTTCGGCTTTGGACAGTTGCTTGATTTTCGAAGCAACGATGCGCAGGCCGGCATCTTCGAAGCGAGTGGTGATCTTGCCGATGACGTTTTTGGCGACGGCGTCAGGCTTGATGATGGAGAAAGTACGTTGAACAGCCATGGAAAACTCCAGAAATATGAGTGTTGCGAAAAATTAAACCCGCGAATTATACGCGGGTTCCAGGGGATTGCCTAACCTGCAGCACACGCTCAGTCGGCTTCTTCGATCCAGGCCGCCTGGATGGCCTCGAGCACTTTCTCACCGCCGCGTGACGGATCGTCGCTGAATTCTGGCAAGGCCAGCACCCAGCGGTGCAGATCGACGAAATTCACATAACGAGGATCGACGTCCGGCTTGCTTTCCGCAAGCTGGATGGCGATCTCAAGTACATCAATCCATTTCAGGCTCATGCGGCTAACCTCAGTGCGGCGCTTCGGCAGCGTGATTGAGCGAATACTTGGGGATCTCGATGGTCAGGTCCTGATCACCGACAACCACCTGGCAGCCGAGGCGCGACTGGGCCTCCAGGCCCCAGGCCTTGTCCAGCATGTCCTCTTCGAGTTCGTCGGCTTCTTCGAGCGAGTCGAAACCTTTGCGAACGATACAGTGGCAGGTGGTGCAGGCCTTGACGCCACCGCAGGCGCTTTCCATCTCGATGTGATGGTCGTGGGCCAGTTCCAGGATGTTGGTCCCGGGCTCGACCTCCACGGTCAGCCCCTCAGGGCAGAACTTCTCATGCGGCAGGAATGTCACCAGCGGCATCGGTTACTCCTCGATCTCATTCAGGTTGCGCCCGGCCAGTGCGGCTTTGACCGTCGAATCAAGGCGACGGGCGGCAAATGCATCGGTCACCTGCGACAGACGCTTGGTCTGTTGCTCGATGGCGGGGCCATCGGTGCCGGTCAGCAAATCACGTAGTTCCTGCATCTGGAATTCGATGGCTTCGCGTTCTTCGCTGCTGAGCAGGCGCTCGCCATCAGCGTCCAGGGCGCCCTGTACGGCCTCGAGCAGACGTTCGCCGTCTACTTGGTGCTCACGCAGCTGGCGTGCCTGTTTATCGGTGCCGGCGTGCTCGAAGGAATCCTTGAGCATGCGCGCAATCTCGCCATCGGTCAGGCCGTAGGACGGCTTGACCTGGATGCTGGCCTCCACCCCTGAACCCAGCTCGCGCGCAGCGACGCTGAGCAGGCCATCGGCGTCGACCTGGAAGGTGACACGGATCTTGGCTGCCCCGGCAACCATGGCCGGGATGCCACGCAACTCGAAGCGCGCCAGCGAGCGGCAGTCGCTGATCAGCTCGCGCTCACCTTGCAGGACGTGGATCATCATGGCCGACTGGCCATCTTTGTAGGTAGTGAATTCCTGGGCACGGGCCACCGGAATGGTGGTGTTGCGAGGGATCACCTTTTCCATCAGGCCGCCCATGGTCTCAAGGCCCAGGGACAGCGGGATCACATCGAGCAGCAACAACTCGCCCCCTTCACGGCGGTTGCCGGCCAGGGTATCGGCCTGGATGGCGGCACCGATGGCCACCACCTGGTCAGGGTCGATCGAGGTCAGCGGCGTACGGCCGAACAGCGAGCCTACCGCTTCGCGTACACGTGGCACGCGGGTCGAACCGCCGACCATGACCACCGCACCGACCTCTTCAAGCTCCACACCGCTGTCGCGCACGGCACGGCGGCAGGCCTTGAGGCTGCGGGCGATGAGCGGCTCGATCATGGCTTCAAAAGCGCTACGGCTGAGTTCGCCCTGCCAGGCGCCATGGCGGACCGTGACCACATCTGCATCGGTCAGCGCTTCCTTGGCGGCACAGGCAGCCTGCAGCAGTTGGCGCTGCGTGGCCGGGTCGAGGTCGGCGGACAGCCCTGCCTGTTCGATAATCCAACCGGCAATGGCATGGTCGAAGTCATCGCCACCCAGGGCCGTATCGCCACCGGTGGCCAGCACTTCGAACACGCCTGCCGTCAGGCGCAGAATCGAGATGTCGAAAGTACCACCACCCAGGTCATAGATGGCCACCAGGCCTTCGGCATTCTGATCCAGGCCATAGGCCACGGCTGCCGCAGTCGGCTCGTTGAGCAGGCGTAGCACGTTCAGACCGGCCAGACGCGCAGCGTCCTTGGTAGCCTGACGCTGGGCATCGTCGAAGTAGGCCGGAACGGTGATCACTGCGCCAACCAGCTCGCCGCCTAAGGTCTGTTCAGCGCGCTCGCGCAGCACCTTAAGGATATCGGCAGACACTTGCACCGGGCTTTTCGGCCCCTGGACAGTGTCGATGAACGGCATGTGCGATTCGCCACCGGTGAAGCGGTACGGCAATTGTTCACCCAGCTGCTTGACGTCGGCCAGGCCACGCCCCATGAGGCGCTTGACGGACAACACGCTGTTCAGGGGGTCGCTGGAGGCTGCATCGCGCGCCGCCTGCCCGACCTCGATACGCCCTTCGAGGTAGCGCACCGCGGACGGCAGAATGACGCTGCCCTGCGCATCGGGCAGGGGCTCGCTGCGACCGCTGCGCACAGCAGCGACCAGGGAATTGGTGGTACCGAGGTCGATCCCCACCGCCAGGCGGCGCTGGTGTGGCTGGGGGGTTTGACCGGGTTCGGCGATCTGCAGTAGGGCCATGCTTATCTGAATACCTTAGGTGCCATCACGGGCGACACCGGGTTAATCGTCGAGGCGCTCTTCCAGTTGGCGCACTTCTTGGGCGAGCTTGTCGAGGAACTGCATGCGGCGCATCAGGCGTTCGGCCTTGTCGCGCTCGGCAGGCACATCCCAGCAGGCGGCGAAATCCTCGTTCAGCGTGTCCTGGGCACCCTTCAGGCGCTTCTTGAACACAGCCACACCGTCGAGGTCGGCTTCGTCCTGCAGCTCTTCGAGCTCTTCGCGCCACTGCATCTGCTGCAACAGGAAGTCCGGGTCGTGGACCGTGACTTCCTGAGGCACTTCGTGGCCACCGATGGCCAGCAGGTAGCGGGCACGGCGCGGCGCACTGCGCAGGGTCTGGTAGGCGTCGTTGAGGGCGGCGGACTTTTCCAGCGCTACCCGCTGCTCCCGCTCGGGAGCGTCGGCGAAGCGGTCCGGATGGACCTCACGGGCCAGCTCGCGATAACGAGTGGCCAGCTTGTCGAGGTCCAGACGGAAGCTGGGCTGGAGATCAAACAGCGCGAAATGACAAGGAGTACCCACAGCCAGCCTCAGACGTTGAAGCTTTCGCCGCAGCCACACTCACCGCGCACGTTGGGGTTGTTGAACTTGAAGCCTTCGTTCAACCCTTCCTTGACGAAGTCCAGCTCGGTACCGTCGAGGTAGACGAGGCTCTTGGGATCGATGATCACCTTCACGCCATGGTTCTCGAACACGGTGTCTTCGTCCGCCAGTTCATCGACGAACTCCAGCACGTAGGCCAGGCCCGAGCAACCGGTGGTGCGCACGCCCAGGCGGATGCCCTCGCCCTTGCCGCGCCCTTCGAGGGAACGCCGCACGTGGTTGGCGGCGGCTTCTGTCATGCTGATAGCCATCGGAACTCCTTACCTCAACACAGGCGACTTAGATCAAGCCTTTTTTCTGCTTGTAATCGCGAACGGCTGCCTTGATGGCATCCTCGGCGAGAACCGAGCAGTGGATCTTGACCGGCGGCAACGCCAGTTCTTCCGCCAGCTGGGTGTTCTTGATGGTTTCGGCTTCGTCCAGGGTCTTACCCTTCATCCACTCGGTGGCCAGGGAGCTGGACGCGATAGCCGAACCGCAGCCGTAAGTCTTGAACTTGGCGTCTTCGATGACGCCTTGTTCGTTGACTTTGATCTGCAGACGCATCACGTCACCGCACGCTGGAGCGCCGACCATGCCGGTACCGACATCCGGGTCTTCGGCATTCATCTTGCCGACGTTGCGTGGGTTTTCGTAGTGGTCGATGACCTTTTCACTGTATGCCATGGTGCTATTCCTTCCTCATCAGGGAGCCGCTCTTGCTGGCGACTGCTTAGTGGGCGGCCCACTCGATCTTGGAGATGTCAACGCCGTCTTTGTACATGTCCCACAGCGGCGACAGCTCACGCAGTTTGTTCACTGCCTCGCAGACTTTCTGCGCGGCGTAGTCAACTTCTTCTTCGGTGGTGAAGCGGCCGAAGGAGAAGCGGATCGAGCTGTGCGCCAGCTCGTCGTTGCGGCCCAGCGCGCGCAGTACGTACGACGGCTCGAGCGAAGCGGAGGTACAGGCCGAACCGGACGATACGGCGATGTCTTTGAGCGACATCAGCAGCGACTCGCCTTCGACGTAGTTGAAGCTCAGGTTCAGGTTGTGCGGCACGCGGGCAGTACGGCTGCCGTTGACGTACAGCTCTTCGAGGTCCGAGACCTGCTTGAAGAAGCGGTCGCTCAGGGCCTTGATGCGCTGGTTCTCAGCGGCCATTTCCTGCTTGGCGATGGCGAAGGCTTCGCCCATGCCGACGATCTGGTGGGTCGGCAGGGTGCCCGAACGCATGCCGCGCTCATGGCCACCGCCGTGGATGATGGCTTCCAGGCGTACACGCGGCTTGCGGCTGACGTACAGCGCGCCGATGCCTTTGGGACCATAGACCTTGTGCGCCGAGAACGACATCAGGTCGACCTTGAGCTTTTGCAGGTCGATTTCGACCTTGCCGGCCGACTGGGCAGCATCGACGTGGAACAGGACGCCACGGGAGCGGGTCAGCTCGCCGATGGCTGCGATGTCGTTGATCGAACCGACTTCGTTGTTCACGTGCATCAGCGAGACCAGGATGGTGTCATCGCGCAGCGCCGCCTCGACCATGGCCGGCGTGACGATGCCGTCTTCGCCCGGTTCCAGGTAGGTGACTTCAAAACCTTCACGCTCCAGCTGGCGAGCGGTGTCGAGGACCGCCTTGTGCTCGATCTTGGAGGTGATGATGTGCTTGCCCTTGGTCTGATAGAAGTGCGCCACACCTTTGAGGGCGAGGTTGTCGGACTCGGTGGCACCGCTGGTCCAGACGATCTCGCGCGGGTCGGCGTTGATCAGCTCGGCAACCTGGCGGCGGCCGTTCTCGACCGCTTCTTCAGCTTTCCAGCCGAATACGTGGGAACGCGAGGCCGGGTTACCGAAGTTCCCGTCTACCAGCAGGCAGTCGGCCATTTTCTGGGCGACACGGGGATCGACCGGCGTGGTCGCGGAGTAATCGAGGTAGATCGGCAACTTCATTGAATATCTCCTATCAGGCGGTGGCGTCGCTCGTCGTCACTGTTTAGCGAAAATCAGTCGACGGCGGACGTCTCAATCTTGTCCAGCTGGGCGGAACGGCCTGCGACACGACGCAGGTCCTGGCGCTGGGCGACTTCCTGCACCTCACGGCGCATGACGAGGTCGGCCAGGCTGATGCCGCTGAGGAATTCGTGAATTTGCTGGCTGAGGTCGCACCACAGGTGGTGGGTCAGGCAGGTATCACCGGCATGACAATCCCCCAGCCCTTGGCAACGGGTGGCATCGACCGATTCATTGACCGCGTCGATGACCTGGGCCACCTGGATGGTTTCCATGCCACGCGACAGCTGGTAACCGCCACCCGGACCGCGCACGCTGGAGACCAGGCTGCTGCGGCGCAGCTTGGCGAACAGCTGTTCCAGATAAGAGAGGGAAATGCCCTGGCGCTCGGAAATGTCGGCCAAAGACACCGGCCCATGCTGCGCGTGCAACGCCAGGTCAAGCATGGCTGTCACCGCGTATCGGCCTTTGGTAGTCAGTCGCATGGCTAATGGGTACCACAGGAGTTACAGGATGTGAGCGAGTATGCTATTCCCGAGCATTTAAGTCAACTATTAGACCTACTGCTTTAGTCGGGTTTGCATCGGGGAGGCGGGCGCGATTGTAGCAGTAATGGGGCGTGAGCACACGCCCCATATGTCAGTATGCCTGCAGCGTGCCGTGATCAATGCGACTGAGTGTCGCGCTGCGCAGCCTGCACGGCCTCGATGAAATCGTCTTCCGGCAGGGCAGGCAGCTCCGTGGCACAGTAGTCGCTACCCATCTTGGTCAGCGCCCCGCACATCCCCTCCAGACGCTCGTCGACCGCCTGCAGGTGGTCGAGCATCTGGCCAATGGCACGCGCCACCGGGTCCGGCATGTCGCCGCTGACGCCATAGGCGTCAAAGCCTATCTTCTCGGCCATGGCCTTGCGCTTGGCCTCGACTTCGCTGTCTTCGCTCTTGACGATGATCCGCCCGGGGATGCCAACCGCAGTGGCGCCCGCAGGCACCGCCTTGGTGACCACTGCATTGGAGCCGATCTTGGCCCCGGCTCCAACGGTAAATGGGCCGAGCACCTTGGCCCCCGCCCCCACCACCACACCGTTTTCCAGAGTCGGGTGGCGCTTGCCCTTGTTCCAGCTGGTGCCGCCCAGGGTCACGCCCTGATACAGGGTGACATCGTCACCGATCTCGGCTGTTTCGCCGATGACGATACCCATGCCGTGGTCAATGAAGAAGCGCCGGCCAATGGTCGCGCCGGGATGGATCTCGATACCGGTCAACCATCGACCGAAGTTCGACACCAAGCGGGCCAGCCATTTGAGGTCGCGCCTCCACAGGGCATTGCCCAGGCGGTGCAGCCAAATGGCGTGCATGCCCGGGTAGCAGGTGAGCACCTCGAAGGCATTGCGCGCTGCCGGGTCACGGTGGAAAACGCTCTGGATATCTTCACGCAGACGTTCGAACATCTGTCAGCCCTTCCTTTTATGCGGTTCGCCCCGTGCGACCTTCTGGGTCTCGGTGAGGATACCGCGCAAAATGCTCATTTCCGGACGCTCGACCGAGCTTCGCCCATACAACCGGCGCAGGCGCGCCATCAGGTGTTTGGGTTTCTCTGGGTCAAGGAAGCCGATGTCCACCAGGGTTCTTTCCAGGTGTTCGTAGAACAGCTCCATTTCGTCCATGGTCGCCAGCTCGCTGGCGTCGACCTTCTCGGCTCTGGGCGCCGAACCGTGTGCCGCCAACCAGGCCATGCGTGCCTCGTAGGAAAGCACCTGGACCGCGGCGGCCAGGTTCAGCGAACTGAAGTCGGGGTTCGAGGGAATGTGCACGTGGAAGTGACATCGCTGCAGTTCTTCGTTGGTCAGGCCGGCGTGCTCGCGCCCGAACACCAGGGCGACGTCTTCACCGCCACTGGCGTGCTCCACGGCCTTGGCCCCACATTCACGGGGGTCGATCAACGGCCACGGGATGCTGCGCTCACGGGCACTGGTGCCCATGACCAGGCTGCAGCCGACCAACGCCTGCTCGAGGGTGTCGACCACCTGGGCATTGGCCAGTACATCGTCGGCACCGGAGGCACGGGCACTGGCGTCAGCGGCGGGAAACTCTTTTGGCTGCACCAGTACCAGACGCGACAAGCCCATGTTTTTCATGGCACGCGCAGCGCCGCCGATGTTGCCGGGGTGGCTGGTATTGACCAGAACAACACGAATATTTTGCAGCAAGGTGCTGTGCTCACAGATGCAGGTTTCGGGGGTTACGATCTTACAGAACCGACCAGCGTAACGCCATGAAAGCAAATGTGACACTTCAGCCGCCAAGATTTTCTGCTAGAATGATCGGCTTTCTTCTTTAACATCTCCAGGTGACCCGCCCATGCAGCCTATGCTGAATATCGCCCTGCGCGCCGCTCGCAGCGCCAGTGAACTGATTTTCCGCTCCATCGAACGCCTGGATAGCATCAAGGTGGACGAGAAAGAGGCTAAGGATTACGTGTCCGAGGTTGATCGCGCCGCCGAGCAGAGCATCGTCAACGCCCTGCGCAAGGCCTATCCGAATCACTCCATCCAGGGCGAGGAAACCGGTCTGCACGCGGGTACCGGTGAAGAAGGCAAGGACTACCTGTGGATCATCGATCCGCTGGACGGCACCACCAACTTCCTGCGTGGCATCCCGCACTTCGCGGTCAGCATTGCCTGCAAATACCGTGGCCGCCTCGAGCACGCCGTCATCGTCGACCCGGTGCGCCAGGAAGAATTCACCGCCAGCCGTGGCCGTGGCGCCCAGCTCAATGGCCGCCGCCTGCGCGTCAGCTCGCGCACCAGCCTGGACGGCGCCCTGCTGGGTACCGGCTTCCCGTTCCGTGACAGCCAGATGGCCGACATGGACAACTACCTGGGCATGTTCCGCGCCCTGACCGGCCAGACCGCTGGCATCCGCCGCGCCGGCTCGGCCAGCCTGGACCTGGCCTATGTGGCAGCCGGCCGTTTCGATGCCTTCTGGGAGTCGGGCCTGTCCGAGTGGGACATGGCTGCGGGTGTGCTGCTGATTCAGGAAGCAGGCGGCCTGGTCAGCGACTTCAACGGTGGCCACGACTTCCTCGACAAAGGCCACATCGTTGCGGGCAACATCAAGTGCTTCAAGGCCGTGCTGACTGCTATTCAGCCGCACCTGCCAGAGCACATGAAGCGCTAAGCGCCGATTGCCACAAAAAAAGCACCCTCGCAGGTGCTTTTTTTGTGCCTACTTTTCATGCCGCCTGTGCCAGCGATGCGGCCAGCACTGGCGACATCAGCTCACTGGCCCGCTTCGCTGAGGATCAGCTTACCATTCTTGTCCAGCGGAATGGTCGAACCCGGCTCGCGATCCATCTTCACCTTGCCCACCTGATCGCCAATGGAATAGGTCACGTTGTAACCAACGACCTTCTCGCTGATGTCATTGACCGTGTTGCAACGGGTTTGCGTGGTGGTGTAGGTATCACGCTGCTGCATGCCTTCCTGCACCTTGTTACCGGCATAGCCACCACCCACCGCACCGGCCACGGTCGCGATCTTCTTGCCGGTACCACCACCGATCTGGTTGCCCAGCAAACCGCCTGCCAGGGCGCCCACCACGGTGCCTGCGATCTGGTGCTGGTCCTTCACTGGCGCCTGACGCGTCACGGCAACGTCCTTGCAGACCTCACGCGGGGTTTTCACCTGCTGCTTGATTGGCTGCACGTCGGTGACCTGGGCGTATTCAGGGCCCTTGTTCATCAAGCTGTAGGTCGCCACAGCACCTCCGGCGGTTACACCGACAGCACCCAGTACCGCACCCACCAGCATTGATTTGTTCACTTGAACCTCCTGACCGTACCTGTGGGGGGCTACCCCACCTTCTCCCAGCCTTGGAGCAAAAAAAAAGGCGCGAGTTCAACACTCGCGCCTTTCGGGCCGCCGAACGGCAAGGGCTAACCCTTACGGACGATCATCCACACCTTCAGTCTTGGCAGGTGGAATCAGGTCTTCGCTGTTCAGGTTGAGCCAGATCAGCACCACGTTGGCGATGTAGATCGACGAGTAGGTACCGGCCATGACACCAATGAACAGTGCCAGGGAGAAGCCGAACAGGTTGTCACCACCGAAGAACAGCAGTGCAGCGATCGCCAACAGGGTCGAAACCGAGGTGGCGATGGTGCGCAGCAGGGTCTGGGTGGTCGAGACGTTGATGTTCTCGATCAGCGAGGCCTTGCGCATGACGCGGAAGTTCTCACGCACCCGGTCGAACACGACGATGGTGTCGTTCAGCGAGTAACCGATGATCGCCAGCACCGCTGCCAGCACCGTGAGGTCGAAGGTGATCTGGAAGAACGACAGGATACCCAGCGTCACCACCACGTCGTGAATCAGCGAGATGATCGCACCCACGGCGAACTTCCACTGGAAGCGGAAGGCCAGGTAGATAAGGATGCCACCCAGCGCCAGGAGCATACCTAGCCCGCCCTGGTCACGCAGCTCTTCACCCACCTGGGGACCAACGAACTCGACCCGCTTGATGGTTGCCGGGTTGTCACCACCGGCCTTCTGCAAGGCGGCAGCCACTTTGTTACCCAGTTGCGGGTCGTCCCCAGGCATGCGCACGAGCAGGTCGGTGGTCGCGCCAAAGCTCTGCACCACGGCTTCGTGGAAACCGGAGTCGACCAGCTCGGCACGCACCGTCTTGAGGTCGGCCGGGCGTTCGTAGGTCAGCTCGATCAGCGTACCGCCGGTGAAGTCCAGGCCGAAGTTCAGGCCCTTGTGCCACCAGCTGAACAGCGCCAGTACGGTGAGGAGCACGGTAACGGCGAACGCGACATTGCGCACGCCCATGAAATTGATGGTTTTCATCGCAGCTCCCTCAAACCCACAGCTTCTTGATGTCACGCCCGCCACAGGTCAGGTTGACCATTGCACGGGTCACCATGACGGCGGTGAACATCGAGGTGAAAATCCCGAGGGACATGGTGACCGCAAAGCCCTTGACCGGACCGGTACCCATGGCGAACAGGATACCGCCGACCAGCAGGCTGGTCAGGTTGGCGTCGATGATCGCGGTGTAGGCGCGGTTGAAACCTTCATGGATGGCACGTTGCACCGACATGCCGGCTTTGAGCTCTTCGCGAATTCGCGAGAAGATCAGCACGTTGGCATCGACCGCCATACCCATGGTCAACACGATACCGGCAATACCCGGCAGCGTCAGGGTTGCGCCCAGCAGCGACATCAATGCCAGCAGCAGCACCATGTTGCCCGCCAGGGCAACGGTGGCGATCACGCCAAAGCCGCGGTAGATGGCGATGATGAACAGCGAGACGAACAGCATGCCCCACAGCGATGCATCCACACCCTTGGTGATGTTGTCGGCACCCAGGCTTGGGCCAATGGTACGTTCTTCGGCGAAGTACATCGGCGCGGCCAGACCACCGGCACGCAGCAACAGGGCCAGCTCAGAGGATTCGCCCTGGCCGTTGAGGCCGGTGATGCGGAACTGGCTACCCAGCGGCGACTGGATGGTCGCCAGGCTGATGATCTTCTTCTCTTCCTGGAAGCTCTGAACCGGCACTTCCTTCTCGACGCCGTCGACAGTCTGCTTGACGTAGCGGGTGATCGGCTTCTGCTCGATGAAGATCACCGCCATGCTGCGACCGACGTTGCTGCGGGTCGCGCGGCTCATCAACTCGCCACCGTGGCCATCCAGGCGAATGTTCACCTGCGGGCGACCGTGCTCGTCGAAGCTGGCCTGGGCGTCGGTGACCTGGTCACCGGTGATGATCAGGCCGCGCTCGACGGCAGCGGAACGGCCGCCTTCGCGGAACTCGAAGACTTCGGTAGTGGCCTTGGACGCACCCGGCTCGGCACCGAAGCGGAACTCAAGGTTGGCAGTCTTGCCGAGGATGCGCTTGGCTTCGGCAGTGTCCTGCACGCCCGGCAGCTCGACCACGATGCGGTTGGCGCCTTGGCGCTGTACCAGCGGCTCAGCCACGCCCAGCTCGTTGACACGGTTGCGCACGGTGGTGAGGTTCTGTTTGATCGAGTATTCGCGGATCTCGGCGACTTTCGCCTGGGTCAGCGCCAGACGCAGCACGGCGAGCTCGTTGCGCTCGGTGGTGGTCAGGTCGAAATCATTGAAATTCTTGCGGATCAGGGCACGTGCCTGTTCGCGGGTGGCATCGTCAGCGAAGCCCAGCATGATGCCGCCATCCTGCTGAGGCAGGCTGCGGTAGCGGACGCGCTCTTTGCGCAGCAAGGTCTTGACCTCGCCTTCGTAGACTTTCATGCGGGCGCTCATGGCCTTGTCCATGTCCACTTCCAGCAGGAAGTGCACACCACCGGACAGGTCCAGGCCCAGCTTCATCGGGCTTGCGCCCACGTTACGCAACCATTGCGGGGTGGTCTGGGCCAGGTTCAGGGCCACGACGTAATCATCGCCCAGTGCCTTGCGCACCACATCCTTGGCCGGAAGTTGGTCTTCCTGGTTGGTCAGGCGTACCAGCCCGCTGCCCTTCTCGCCCAGGCTTGCGCCCTTGACGGTGATCCCGGCATCGGCCAGCGCCTTGCTGACGCGGTCGAGGTCGGCCTGGTTTACCTGCAGCGCCGAGCTGGCACCGCTGATCTGCACCGCCGGGTCATCCGGGTAAAGGTTGGGAGCGGAATAAATAAAACCGATCGCCAGTACCAACACGATCAGTGCGTATTTCCACAGAGGGTATTTGTTCAGCATCACGCCGCCCGTTCAAGACGCGGGGCGCGTTGCGCGCCCCGACTGGAAAGAAAAACCGGTAACTCAGATAGCCTTGAGCGTACCTTTAGGCAGGGTCGCGGCAATGGCGCCCTTCTGGAACTTCAGTTCGACGGTGTCGGACACTTCCAGCACCACGAAATCATCGGAAACCTTGACGATCTTGCCGGCGATGCCGCCGTTGGTGACAACTTCGTCACCTTTTTGCAAGTTGCTCAGCAGGTTCTTCTGCTCTTTGGCACGCTTGGCCTGCGGACGCCAGATCATCAGGTAGAAGATGACCAGGAAACCGACCAGGAAAATCCACTCGAAGCCGGTGCCGGCTGGGCCAGCGGCGGGTGCAGCAGCGTCCGCGTAGGCGGCGGGGATCAAGAAGCTCATTGGGCACTCCAGTTGCTATAAGTTTTAATTAGTAGGTGCGAACAGTCAGTCCAAAGGCGGCACAGGCAGCCCGCGCTTGGCATAGAAGGCGTCGACAAAGGCGGCCAATTTACCCTGATGAATAGCCTCGCGTAAACCGGCCATCAAGCGCTGGTAATGGCGCAAGTTGTGGATGGTATTCAGCATGCTGCTCAGCATTTCGCCGCACTTGTCCAGGTGATGCAGATAGGCGCGCGAGAAGTTGGTGCAGGTGTAGCAGTCACAGGTCGGATCCAGCGGCGAATCATCGTGGCGATGGAACGCATTGCGGATCTTGATCACCCCTGTATCGACGAACAGATGGCCGTTGCGCGCGTTACGCGTCGGCATCACGCAGTCGAACATGTCGACGCCGCGGCGCACACCCTCAACGAGATCTTCCGGTTTGCCTACCCCCATAAGGTAACGAGGTTTGTCAGCAGGCATTTGTGCCGGTAGGTAATCCAGCACCTTGATCATTTCGTGCTTGGGCTCACCCACCGACAGGCCGCCGATGGCCAGGCCGTCGAAGTCGATGTTGACCAAGGCTTCCAGCGAACGCATGCGCAGGTCTTGGTACATGCCACCCTGGACGATGCCGAACAATGCCGCGGTGTTGTCGCCATGGGCGTTTTTCGAGCGCTGGGCCCAGCGCAACGACAGCTCCATGGAGGTGCGCGCCACGTCATGCTCGGCCGGGTAAGGCGTGCACTCGTCGAAGATCATCACGATGTCCGAACCCAGGTCGCGCTGCACCTGCATGGACTCCTCAGGCCCCATGAACACCTTGGACCCGTCAACCGGCGAGGCGAAGGTCACGCCCTCTTCCTTGATCTTGCGCATGGCACCCAGGCTGAATACCTGGAAGCCACCGGAGTCGGTGAGGATGGGGCCTTTCCACTGCATGAAGTCGTGCAGGCCGTTGTGCTTCTTGATCACCTCGGTGCCCGGGCGCAGCCACAGGTGGAAGGTGTTGCCAAGGATGATCTCGGCACCGATGGCCTCGATATCACGCGGCAGCATGCCCTTGACCGTGCCATAGGTGCCCACTGGCATGAAGGCCGGGGTCTCGACCGTGCCACGGGGGAAGGTCAGGCGGCCCCGACGGGCCTTGCCGTCGGTGGCCAGCAGTTCGAAGGACATTCGACAGGTGCGACTCATGCTTGATCCTCTGGGCCGCGTGGCGCCGGATTGCGGGTGATGAACATGGCATCACCGTAACTGAAGAAGCGGTAACCCTGCTCGACCGCCGCCCCGTAGGCAGCCATGGTCTCGGGGTAACCCGCGAAGGCCGAGACCAGCATCAGCAGCGTGGACTCCGGCAGGTGGAAGTTGGTGACCAGGGCGTCGACCACGTGGAACGGCCGGCCCGGGTAGATGAAGATATCGGTGTCACCGCTGAAGGCCTTGAGCACGCCGTCACGCGCCGCGCTCTCCAGCGAACGCACGCTGGTGGTGCCGACCGCGATCACACGGCCACCCCGGGCACGACAGGCCTCGATGGCATCGACCACGTCCTGGCCCACTTCAAGCCACTCTTTATGCATGTGGTGGTCTTCGATCTTGTCGACCCGCACCGGCTGGAAGGTGCCCGCGCCCACATGCAGAGTGACGAAGGCACGTTCCACACCCTTGGCGGCGATCTGATCCAGCAGCGCCTCGTCGAAGTGCAGGCCAGCAGTCGGCGCGGCCACGGCGCCAGCACGCTCGGCGTAGACGGTTTGGTAGCGCTCGCGGTCGGCGCCTTCGTCGGGGCGGTCGATGTAGGGCGGCAACGGCATGTGCCCAACACGTTCAAGCAGTGGCAGCACCTCTTCGGTGAAGCGCAGTTCGAACAGCGTTTCGTGGCGGGCGACCATCTCAGCCTCGCCACCGCCGTCGATGAGGATCATCGCGCCTTCCTTGGGCGCCTTGCTGGCGCGCACATGGGCGAGCACCCGGTGGCTGTCGAGCACGCGCTCGACCAGCACTTCCAGCTTGCCGCCAGAGGCTTTCTGGCCAAACAGCCGCGCCGGGATAACCCGGGTGTTGTTGAACACCATCAGGTCGCCGGGGCGCAGGTAGTCGAGCAGATCGATGAACCGCTTGTGTGCCAGCGCCCCGCTCGGCCCATCGAGGACCAGCAGACGGCTGCCATGGCGCTCGGCCAGAGGGTGGCGGGCGATCAGGGAATCGGGGAGTTCGAAGGAAAAATCGGCGACGCGCATGATGTTGTTCGGGTTCGGCAGGGCCGGGAAGTTTAGCCCAATGTGTGAAAATTGACCATGAAAGCCGATTGACCGACCAGCGGCACCTCTCTATACTGCGCGCCACTAGCCCTGATGGCGGAATTGGTAGACGCGGCGGATTCAAAATCCGTTTTCGAAAGGAGTGGGAGTTCGAGTCTCCCTCGGGGCACCAAATCCAGAAAAAACCGACCTTATGGTCGGTTTTTTTGTGCCTGACGTTTGCCCCGCCTACCGCCCTCGATTTGACGCCACCCCGCCGGCCCCGAGCCCTGCAACCATGCCGTGAATCTATTGGCCACGGCCCCCGCCCCTACCTAAGATGTCATTCGTCAGATATATGCAGAAAGTATTGTTTGCGTAATATCACTTAGCCATAGTTCCGCTCCCATTTTCTAATCCTATGTGCAGACCATGAAAACAACTGTGCCCTGTGTGGCAGCGATGATGCTGTTGAGCGGGTGCAATGGAGTGCCGACGTCCTACGTGTCAGATCCTGTCTACGACCAGGCTTTCGTGGTCACTTCCGGTGCCCCGTTGCCGATGCTGTTGATGGCTACCGCCATCCAGTGGAACGAAGACTATGCGGTGACCGCCAAACACACCCCCTTCCTGCGCAACGTGGTGCATGAAGGGCTCGGTGACGTGGTGTTCTTCAAGCACAAGGCCACGCAGGTACCGCTATGGCGTCAGTACGTACCGGGCGAGTCGGTGACTGCGGTGGGCTTCAACAGCCTGATGATGCCGGTGCAGGGCAAAGGCCAGACCTTGGCGTCGCTGGTGCGCCTGGAAGGCACGCCAGGCAGCGTGTTCTATTCGGTGCACGACGGCCCGATGGTCAAAGGCATGTCCGGTGGCCCAGTATTCGCCGACGATGGCAAGGTGGTCGGGATCAATGTTGCGTTCATCCCCAAGACTGAGATCGATGCGCGCAACCGGCCCGACCTGGCCGGGAAGGCGCGCGTCAGCGTGTTCATGTCGTACAGCGAAATCGACAAGGAATGGCGACGCTTCCAGTACTTGGCCCATAAGGGCAAGCCAACTGCCGCGCCTGCTGCGGTCAAAGGGTATGTGGCAGTGACAGCCCACCCCTGAGGCGCCCCTCAAGAACCAGGCGGAGCGTTCCGCCTGGTCGAACGCTCCAGTCACAATGGCGGGCCAGCACCACTGCGGCCTTGCCGCCCTATCAGCGCTTTACCCCTGCGGCCTCCAGCACCGATAATGTCATTTTGAAATCAACCGTCCCGGCAAACGCGAGGGGCATGACATGGAGTTCGTATGTCCCAAATGGAGCAATCGCTGCCCTCTACGCGCAGCAATCGGATCACTACGCTGGTAGCAAAGGTCATGACCGGGGTAGGTGTCGCACTGGGCGGTATGTGGGCCGTCATCACCTACCTGGTACCTGACCCCAGCGTATTCGGTTTCGGCTTCCTCAACTGGCGTAACATCGTCTTGCTGGTTAGCACGTTCCTGTTGTTATCCAGCCTGTCGATCTGCTGGCAGATACGCAACCTCCCCAGAATAATGCGCGGCACATTGACCACCGTGTTGATCGTGGCCCTGTCGTTTGCCTTTTTCGTTCTCGGCACCGAGTTCGCCAAGCCAAGCTTCGAATTCGCCAAGGTACAGTCGAACATCGTTGAAAACGATGGCAGCAACCTGTTGGGCAAGCGCATCGAGGTGGTCGATGATGTCCGCTTCGAGCTGATCGAATGCGAGAACATCGGCAGCTACCCCAACTGCACATTCCAGCTGACCAACTTGGGCATGGATCGCGAGTTCAGGTTCAGCGGTGACTCACGCCTGTTCGACGAAGCCGGCGCGCCTCTCAAGATCAGTGAGTTGCGGGTAGGTCAGCAGCGCAACAGCGCCTGGAGCGAGTTTCAGCTGATTCGTAACGTTACGACGACCGTGACACTGCAGTTCCAGGAAGCCGACAGGAAAATCAAGCGTTCGCCGTCTATCAAGCTTGTTTTCCAAACACGCAACCACAATGAACAGGCACTCAAATTCAACGAGGTGGCGTTGAGTAATCAGCCGTAACCCTGCCTCAGAAATGGCGAGAGGCCTTGTCGAGCCACAGGGCCGCTCCTGCCGATTTGCATCCAGCTGATGGAAAAGCCAGCAACGTCCTGTAATCGCGTCAGGATGTTCTTCTGGTGGAGGGAGCAAAACCTCTTGCAACCTCCCGCACCGAA
Source organism: Pseudomonas sp. NBRC 111131 (assembly GCF_001320525.1). Classification (NCBI taxonomy): domain Bacteria; kingdom Pseudomonadati; phylum Pseudomonadota; class Gammaproteobacteria; order Pseudomonadales; family Pseudomonadaceae; genus Pseudomonas; species Pseudomonas sp. NBRC 111131. The sequence continues at coordinate 173,242 of NZ_BCBH01000008.1, forward strand.
CCTTCAACGCCCCTCGACGTCCGATCCAGCATCCCCACCCGTTTAGAGGCACCCACGCGTGAAAGACATGATCGCCCGCAAGTACCGGCTGGTGGTGAAAACCCTCGGCTACATCGGCTGGTCGCTGTTCTGGCTGCTGATCTGGGATGTGCTGGTCACTATCGACTTCATGCTGTTCTTCAACAGCAAGTTCACCCTGCCACTGCTCCCGCTGACCTTGCTGGGTTCGGCGCTGGTGGTGCTGGTGAGTTTTCGCAACAGCAGCGCCTACAACCGTTGGTGGGAGGCACGCACCTTGTGGGGCGCGCTGGTGAACAGCTCACGTAGCTTCGCCCGGCAGACGCTGACGCTGATCGACGACCCCGATGACGGGCTGAACCCGGTGAAGGCCACCTTGCTGCGCCGGCACATCGCCTATGTGAATTGCCTGGCGGCACACCTGAAGGGCGAGGCCTGCCCGGAAGAGTTGATGGCGTTTATCCCACCGGGCGAGTTCGAGCGGCGCAACCGTTCGAACAATTTCGCCAACGATATCCTCAGCGGCTCTGCAGCGCTGCTGGCACGGGAACATCAGGCAGGGCGGTTGGACAGCATTCGCCTGGCGCGGCTGGAGTCGACCCTGGTTGACCTGACCAACGCCCAAGGCGGCATGGAGCGCATCGCCAATACACCGCTACCCTACCCTTACGTGTACTTTCCGCGGCTGTTCATTACGCTTTTCTGCCTGATCGTACCGGTGGGGCTGGTCGAGTCGCTGGGCTGGTTCACGCCCCTGGCGTCAACGGTGGTGGGCTTCATGCTGCTGGCCATCGAACGGATTGGCACTGACTTGCAGAGCCCGTTCCGTTTCAGCGAACACCAGATTCAGATGGATACCATTTGCGAGACCATCGAGCGCAACCTCGAATCGATGCAGCGTGAGGCTCAGTGTGGGGAATTGAGTGTGCCGATTGCCTAACCAATGGCGCAGGCCAATTGGCCGCCCGTGCAGGCTTTTCAAGCCCGCACGAACCGCTGGCGCAGCACATCGCTCAGGGCATCCACCAGCAACACCAGCACCAGCATCGCCATGATTACCGTGCTGGCCTGCGCCTCCTGGAACAGGCTCAAGGTGGTATAGAGCAGTTGCCCCAGCCCCCCGGCCCCGACGAGCCCAAGCACGCTGGCCATGCGGATGTTGTTCTCCCAGCGGTACAGGCTGTAGGCCAGCAACTGCGGCCACAGATTGGGCAAAGTGCCGAAACAGAACGCGGCCAACTGCCCGCCCCCTTGCAGGCGGATCGCCGCTGCCGGCTCGGCCGGTGCATTCTCCAGTGCCTCGGCGAACAACCGCCCGAGCACCCCTGCCGTGTGCAGCGCCAGCGCCAGCGTGCCGGCATTGGGCCCCAGGCCTGCTGCCAGCACCATCAGCGCGGCCCACACCAGCTCGGGAATGGCGCGCAAGGCATTGAGCAGCACCCGTGCCGCAGCCTGCAACGGCCAGCCGAAGCGCCCCGCCGCGGGCAGCGCCAACAGCAGGCCCAGCAGCATCGCCAGCAACGTCCCCAACCCCGACATGGCCAAGGTTTCCAGGGCGCCACGCCCCACCGCCTGCAAGTGCTCGCCCGTCAGGTCCGGATGCAGAAAGCGCCCGGCATACTCGGCCATCTGCCCCAGCCCGCCATGACCGACCAGCGCACCGAGGTCCAGCTCCAGATAGCCGAATGAAGCCACTACCGCGGCAGCGATAGCAGCCATCAGCAGCACATTGACCAGCCGGTTCATGCCAACCGCCCGCGCAAGAAGCGGCTGAGCAGGTCGGCGAGCAGCACCAGAACAAAAAACGCCAACAGCATACTCGCCACTTCACCGCCGGCGAACATGCGCATGGACAGGTCGATCTGCTGCCCCAGCCCACCCGCCCCCACGAACCCCATTACCACCGAGGCGCGCACCGCGCACTCCCAGCGATAAACGGTGTACGACACCACCTCTGGCGCAGCACTGGGCAGAATGCCGTAGCAGAACGCCGTCAGCCGACCGCTGCCGGCCTGGAGCAAGGCATGCGCCGGGCGCTGGTCGACCGATTCGAAAATCTCCGCATAGACCTTGCCGAGCATGCCGCTGTAGGTGATGGCGATCGCCAGCACTCCGGCGGTCGGGCCCAGGCCCACGGCACGCACGAACAGAAGCGCCCAAACGATCTCGGGGACGCTGCGCAGAAAGATCAGCAGCCCGCGCACCGGCATCCGCACCACGCGGGACCATACCCCCGCGCGGCCAGCGCGAGACGCTGCACGCAACGACAAGGCACGGCTCGCCAACAGGCTGGTCGGCACTGCCAATAGCAGCGCCATCGCCATACCGGCGGTGGCAACGGCCAGTGTCTGCAGGGTGGCCGCACCCAACAGCCGGAGGAATTCGGCATCATGCGCCGGCGGCCAAAAGCCGCGGGTGAAGCTGGCGATCTGCTGTCGGTTTTCCGCTTGCAGCAGCACCCCTGGGTTCAGCTCGCTCAATTGCAGACCTGGCCACAACAGGGCCAGCGCCAGCAAGGTGAGCACCAGCCGCGGCAGTGTGGCCGGGTCACGGGTGCCGGCGGTCAGCATCGAGGGATCTGCACGGCCAGGGTCGGCCCTTGCGGCGGCGGGGCAATCAGTTGCTCATTGGCATACAGCGCACTGAGCAACGCTTCAGTCACCGCCGAAGCGGCGCAGTCGAACACCACCTGCCCTTCACGAAGGCCTATCACCCGTGGAAAGTGCGCCAAGGCAAGCTCCACGGCGTGTAGGCTGGCGACCAGGGTCACGCCGCTGGCCTGGGCATGACGGTTGAGCAACGCGAGGCTGTGCGCGGCCAATACCGGGTCCATCGCCGACACCGGCTCATCGGCCAACAGCACGTCTGGCCGCTGATACAGCGCCCGGGCGATGCCGACCCGCTGCAACTGGCCACCGGACAGCTGCCCGCACTGGACGAACAGCTTTTCCGCCAGGCCCAGCTCGGCCAATACCTGGCGAGCGCCCGCCACGTCAGTGGGGTAGACCAGGTTAAGCAAGCCGCGCAACATGCCCCACCTTCCCAAGCGCCCTGCCAGCACAGCGGTCACTACTCGCTGGCGAGGCGGCAACGGGGGTGCCTGATGTACCAGGCCAATTCTTGCACGCAGGTGTTGCCGGGCGCTGGCAGACAACGCCCAAGGTTGTTCGCCGAACAGCGCTACGCGCCCGGTGCCGGGCTTCACAGCCGTGGCCATCAGGTGCAGCAGGCTGGACTTGCCCGCCCCGGACGGGCCAATGATCGCCACCCGCTCACCCTTGGCAATATGCAAGGTCACCGGCTCGAGGGCGCGGACCTGGCCGTGGTGCAGGCCAGCGCCATGCAGTTCAATGGTCACTTGAGCAGGCCGGCCTCGCGAGCGGCTTGCTCGGTGCCCTCGTAGTTCTCAGGCTTGGTTTCGATGAAGCGGCTGGCCGCCTGCAAATCGAGAATTTGCTTATGCTCGGGGTTGGCCGGGTCGAGGTCGAGGAAGGCTTTCTTGATCTTGGCTTTGAGCGCTGGGTCCATGTTGCCGCGCACCGTCCAGTTGTAGTCGTAATAGCTCGGCGTGGTGGCAAACACCCTGACCTTGCTGGTGTCGACCTTGCCGGCATCGACCAGCTTCTGCCACACGCTGGCATTGAGCACCCCACCGTCGACCTTGCCGGCCTGGACCCAGGCCACGGTGGCGTCATGGGCACCAGAATAGGCCACGCGACTGAAGTAGCCCTCAGGCTTGATGTTGTCCTCCTTGAGCATGAAGTAACGTGGCATCAGGCTGCCGGAGGTCGACGAGATGGACCCGAAGGCGAACGACTTGCCCTTGAGGTCGGCCAGGCTGCGCACTGCAGGGTTGGCGGTGATGAACTTGGACGTGAACTGGGCATCCTGCTCACGCTGTACCAGCGGCGTGGCTGATGGGTCTTTCAAATGCACCTGGACGAAGGTGAACCCACCCAGCCAGGCCAGGTCCAGGCGGTCGCTGGCCAGGGACTCGACCACCGCCGGGTAATCGGCCACCGGTACGAACTTCACCTCCATGCCCAACTGGTGGGACAGGTACTTGCCCAGCGGCTCGAACTTGCGCAGCAGCTCGGTCGGCGCTTCGTCTGGAATGGCACTGACCCGCAACGTGTCAGCGGCCTGGGCGACAGCGGCACAGCAGGACAACACGAGGCCGGCGGCGAGCGCCAGGGGACGTTTGAGCATGGGAGTTCTCCGGTTCAATAGCGGGGAATGGCCGGCACTGGCGCCAACGGGAGGAATTATAAGAGGCACAGGCGCAAAGGCCAGCTTTGCTACAATCGCGCAACAAATTGAGCCTCCGAGGTGCGTATGAGCGAGCCGATTCGCCTGACCCAGTACAGCCATGGTGCTGGCTGTGGCTGCAAGATCTCCCCCAAGGTGCTGGATGTGATCCTGGCCGAAAGCGGCACCCAGGCCCTGGACCCGAAGCTATGGGTTGGCAATGCTTCGCGCGATGACGCTGCGGTGTATGCCCTGGACGATGAGCGCGGCGTGGTCTCGACCACAGATTTCTTCATGCCCATCGTCGATGACCCTTACGACTTTGGCCGCATCGCCGCCACCAATGCCATCAGTGACATCTACGCCATGGGTGGCGACCCGCTGATGGCCATTGCCATTCTCGGCTGGCCGGTCAACGTCCTGCCACCGGAGGTCGCCCGTGAAGTGATTCGTGGTGGCCGCGCAGTGTGTGCCGAAGCGGGCATCCCGCTGGCGGGCGGGCATTCCATCGACGCCCCCGAGCCGATTTTCGGCCTGGCGGTCACGGGTGTGGTCAGCAAGCGCCACCTCAAGCGCAATGACACTGCGACCGCTGGCTGCCGTCTGTACCTGACCAAGCCATTGGGCATCGGCATTCTCACCACCGCTGAGAAAAAGGCCAAGCTACGCGAACAGGACCAAGGGCTGGCCCGTGACTGGATGTGTACCCTCAACACCCCGGGTAGCCGCTTCGGCAAGCTCGCTGGCGTCAAGGCCATGACCGACGTGACCGGCTTCGGCCTGCTCGGCCACCTGGTCGAACTGGCGGAGGGCAGCGGGCTGACCGCGCACCTGAACTATGCCGCTGTTCCGCGCCTGCCCAGTGTCGACTACTACCTGGCCGAAGGTTGCATCCCGGGGGGCACCTTGCGCAACTTCGAAAGCTACGGGCACAAGATCGGCGCCCTCAGCGATGACCAGAAACACCTGCTGTGCGACCCACAGACCAGCGGCGGCCTGCTGGTGGCGGTTGCTCCGGAAGGTGAAGCCGAATTCCTTGCACTGGCCAGTCAACTGGGCTTGCACCTGTCACCCATCGGCGAGCTGGCCGAGCGACAGAGCCACGCGGTCGAGGTTCTCTGATGCGCCCCGACTGCACCGATTTCCGCCAGCTGTTCCTCGACGATGTGCCGATGATGGACATGCGAGCGCCCGTCGAATTTGCCAAGGGCGCCTTTCCGGGCACCGTCAACCTGCCTCTGATGACCGACAACGAGCGGCAGAAGGTGGGCACCTGCTACAAGCAGCAGGGCCAGGCCGCCGCCATCACCCTCGGCCACCAACTGGTCAGCGGCGCCACCAAGCGTGAGCGCCTGCAGGCCTGGGCAAGCTTTGCCCGGGCCAACCCCGACGGTTATCTCTACTGCTTCCGGGGCGGGCTGCGCTCGCTAATCGTCCAGCAATGGCTGCGCGACGAAGCAGGGATCGACTACCCACGGGTCAGGGGCGGCTACAAGGCCATGCGTACGTTCCTGCTGGACACTACCCAGCAGGCGGTCGAGCAATGCGATTTCGTATTGCTCGGAGGTTTGACCGGCACCGGCAAGACTGATGTGCTGCACCAGCTCAGCAACGTGCTCGACCTCGAAGGCCATGCCAACCACCGGGGCTCCAGCTTCGGCAAACGCGCCACCGCACAGCCGGCGCAGATCGACTTCGAGAACACGCTGGCCATCGACGTGCTGAAAAAGCGCGCCCGGGGCATTGAGCAGTTCGTGCTGGAGGATGAAGGCCGCATCGTCGGCAGCTGCACGGTGCCGCTGGCGCTGTACCAGGGCATGCAGCAGTATCCGCTGGTGTGGCTGGAAGACAGCTTCGCCAACCGTGTTGAGCGCATCCTGCGCGACTACGTGGTCAACCTGAGTGCCGAGTTCATCAGCGTGCACGGCGAAGACGATGGCCGCCGCCTGTTTGCCGAGCGCATGCTGCAGAGCATGGCCAACATCTCCAAGCGCTTGGGGGGAGAGCGCTACCAGCGGCTGTCGCAAAGCCTGCGCCAGGCGCTGGAAGAGCAGCAGCGCAGCAGCGCGGTGGACCTGCACCGGGGTTGGATCGAAGGGTTGCTGAACGAGTACTACGACCCGATGTATGCCTACCAGCGCGCGGCCAAAGCCGACCGCATCGAGTTTGCCGGGGATGCCACGCAAGTGCGCGAGTACCTGAAAGCCCGGGCGCAGCGTCAGCCGCGCGAGGTGTAAGGGGGCCGCTTCACACCCCATCGCCAGCCAGCCAGCGCCTGCAGGTACTGCACCGACCGTTCATGGGTTGCAGTAGCTGTGGAGCTGGCGTGCCGCCGATAAGGCGCTTCACTGCCCCGGGCTGAGCACTCGCTCCAGCTCCGCCGCCCGCTCACGGGTCATGTCCATCATGCACATGCCACCTTCAAGCTGGGCCATCGTTCCGCCGCTCGCCTGCACGTGGAACTTGCAATTGGCATCGCGGTAAGCGATCCATTGCCGCTGAACGTCCCGCAGGCTCTTCTGCGGCGCCGCGTCTAGCTTGGTCATCAGTTGCTTGTAGACCCGGTTCAGTTGCGCATCCTGCAGTTGGGTCTCGGCCTGGATGCAACTGCTCATCGCGACGGTACTGGAGGCCTTGTCCATGCACTGGGTGTAGGTTGGCGAGTGCTCCTCAGCCATCGCCAGTGGCATGCCACACGCCAATGCCACCCCCATCAAGTACAGCGTGTTCATCACAACCCTCCTGGTGAACATCAAAACGCCTGCGGTTGCTCCGGCGGCATCAGTACCTTGCCTGGCTCGAAGCGCAGGGACGGCATTTGCGTAGCGGCATAGACCGCCAGCGCCAGCGCGGCAATCAGCGCCACATCGAGCCAGCGCCAACCTGGCATGTCCGCAGCGCTACGCGCCTTCCAGACGTGCCACGCCTGCCCGGCGCAAAACACCGCGATAGACGCCAACCACAAGTAGAAGCCCGCACCAAAGCCCGTGCGGTCCTGGAACTCGTAGCTGATGTTATCCGGTAGCCGGTCGATGCCGAAGCTGCTGGCCGCCAGGTACAACGCCGCCAAGCCGGCCACCAGGGCCAGGCGCCGGAAGCGCCGATGGGCCAGAACCGCCAGCGCCAGCAACGGGTTGGCAAACCATTGATACAACCCGAAGGGCATGCCCCAAGGCCCGTAGAGCAGCATCTGCAACGCAGGCATATGCCTGCCGGCGCTCATCAAGGCGCCGTCGAAGCACAGGCCAAGCAGATACAGTGCGAGGCTGAAAGCCACATAGAAAGCGGTCATGCCACCGGCGGCTCGAGCAACAATCCATAGATGCCCGAGTCGGACAACTCGCCTGCCACGCACCAACGGGCGCGCAAGGTACCTTCCAGGACGAACCCCTGGCGTTCCAAGGTGCGTGCCGACCCCAGGTTACGCGGGTCGATCTCGCCCTCCAGGCGACGCATGTGCAACGTGTGAGCAAGGTAGTCGATGAAGCAGGTCAGCGCCTCGTCCATATACCCCCTGCCCTGCATCGCACTGGCCAGGCAGTAGCCAATCTCGCCGCGGCGGGAAACATCGTCGATGTTGAACAGTTGGACCATGCCGATCAGTTCGCCATTGTCGCGGCGGTACATGCCCAACTTGAGCTGATCGCCGCTGGCATAGGCTTCACGGTCGGCGGCCAGGGCGCTTTCGGCCTCGGCCAGGTTCTGCCACGGGGCATGGTGCCAGTAACGCATCACCTCGGGGTCTGCCATGATGGCCAGCCATTGCGCGGCGTCGCCGTGACGCATGGGGCGAAGCTGCAGCCGCGGGCTGTCGAGGCAGAGGTCGGGGGGGAAACTGCGGGGTGCGGTCACGCCGGATCTCCTATCCATTGCTGGGGAGATGACAGTTTAACGTCATGCGGCGTGTACAAGCATCCCGGGGCCGCAAAGCGGCAGCAAAATCGCTTATGCGCCCCTGCTCAAGACCCGTTCCCTGTCATCTATCAGCGCCTTGGCCCTTGCGCTGAGCTGAAGGGTGAACAGCTCGAGGGCAGTCTCGTTTCCACCTGTGGGCGCCGGCTTGCGGCCATCAGGGCCCGCCCAGGCAACTTACGGCCGTCAGGCCACCTCAGCCCCATCATCCGGCCAGTGCGGCTCATTGGCGCCTGGAGGGGTCAGCGGTGGCAAACCGTAGGCCGCTCGCGCATCGTCGCAGCTGGGGTTGTGCACGCCTCCCTCCCAGGATGCCTCAAACTCACGGCAAGGGCTGGAGCGGTTGGCGTAGATGCTGCACGCCACCTCGCTGCCGATCTCGCCTTGAAGGCTGATGCAGCGGCAGGGCTTGGCATCGGTGCCGATCATGGCCACACGGGAAGGGTTGATCTGCACCACCAGGTCATCGGGGACAAGGCCCCCGGCAGACTGGCATTCACCCCAGAAAAAGGACACACGGAAGTACCCGCAGCACGCGCCGCAGTCAAGGCAAGGGTTATATTCGGACATGATGGCACGGAGGGAAGGTTGTTGTTATCGGGGCTGGCCCGCGGCGCCATTTGTAATCCAAGCCAGGGCGCCTGAGAAGAGGGTCATGCAAAAAAAGATCACCGCCTATCCGGCAACCACAGGCGGCCACCTTCCAAGGTGACCACCCGTACTCGTCAACGCAAGGCGTTGTAGCTATTGGCATCCCAGTGGCATTGGCTCAGGCCGTCGCTTGGGTCCAGATGTTCACCACGGACGCTGCTGAAAACGGTCTGCGCGTCACCACGGTGCACCAGGCGCTCCTCCCTGCCGCCTTCGGTGACCAAGGTATAGGACTTGCTGCGCATTGCCCGGTACTTGTCCTCGTCAGCCTTGATGCATCGGTGATAATCCATCAGCTGCCTGTCGCTCAAGTTCAGCCGGTTGCTCAACGTCACACCCCAGCGCGTCAGACACACCTCGGCAAAATGCCGGACGATCAACCCAGGCTCGACCAGCTCTTTGCCGCCACCGGCGCCATCGGCCGAGGCATTGCCCACCAAGGTGGCGTGGCGCCCGGGCATTGGGTAGATGCACATGCGGGTATCCGGCGCGGTGGACGGGATCACGCAGGCAAACCCCTTGGAGCGCTCGTCACGGGAATAGAACCCTACGTATTCCCTGACGTTGCCGGCGAGCTTTACCCGATGCGCCTGCATGTTACCGACGCCCGGCACAGGGTCGATGGTGAAGATATTGACTGGAATAGCCTTCAGCGCTGGATCGGCGGCCATCGCGTTGGCCAGCATGTGGCAGCTGATACCGCCACGGCTCCAGCCCACCAGGTTGACCTGAGTCGGAATGCGCGGCTTACGGAACTGGGTGATGATCTGTTCCTGCAACGCCTGAGGCGTCGGATGCCGCTTGCCATAGGCATAGGTGCGCCAGAACCAGGATGCGGTGGCAGTAGCATCGGGAATAGGCACACCAGCGGCCTTGAGCTTTTCGTATTCGCGCTCGCTCAGTTCGGTGCGCTGCCAATCACTCCCGCCCTTGATGACCTGCAGCACATGCGCCACGTTCTCCTCCCAGCCGTGGCCGAACAACTGGCCTGTCCAGTTGAAGTAGCCGCCGGGTTCGACAAACAGGCTGTCGTCCTGAAGGTTGCCACTGCCGGGGCCGTCGACCGCCACCCAGTGGGCAAATTCGCGGCTCTGGTCATTATCAGCAAGAGACGAAACCAGTTCGCCGTTCCAGAAGTTGGGGTTGCTCCCGTCGAAGCGGTGGGCGCCCGTGCCGCAGAAGTACGCTGTAAAAACACTCATTTGCACACCTCAAGAAAAGGGAGCGCAAAACGTATTCGTAAGGATGCACCGCATGCAGGCGGAAGCCCGCCCGGTGAAACTGAAAAGCCGCATGCCAGGCCTTGCGTGAGCGGCCCGGCATGCGGCTGGCGCTTACTTGCGCGTCAGGCCGTCGGCGCGGAACATCTGGCGTATGCCACGGATGGCCTGGCGTATACGGTCCTGGTTTTCGATCAGTGCAAAGCGCACATGGTCGTCGCCGTAGTCACCGAACCCTATACCGGGCGAAACACATACCTTGGCCTCGGCCAGCAGCTTCTTGGCAAACTCCAGCGACCCCAGGTGGGCGTATTGCTCCGGAATCTTCGCCCAAACATACATCGACGCCTTGGGGTTTTCGACCATCCAGCCCAACTCGTGCAGGCCTTTGACCAGCAGGTTACGGCGCTGGCGATACTGCTCGGCAATATCGCGCACACACTGCTGGTCGCCCTCCAATGCCGCGATCGCGGCAACCTGCAGCGGCGTGAAGGTGCCATAGTCGTGGTAGCTCTTGATGCGCGCCAGGGCGCTGACCAACTCTGGGTTACCAACCATAAAGCCGATCCGCCAGCCCGCCATGTTGTAGCTCTTGGACAGGGTGAAGAATTCGACCGCGATGTCCTTGGCGCCCGGTACCTGCATGATCGACGGTGCTTTCCAGCCGTCATAGACGATATCGGCGTAAGCCAGGTCGTGTACTACCAGCACGTCATACTGCTTGGCCAGGGCCACCACGCGTTCGAAGAAGTCCAGCTCCACGCATTGGGCGGTAGGGTTGGACGGGAAGCCGAGGATCATCATCTTCGGCTTGGGGATCGACTCGCGGATCGCCCGCTCAAGCTCATTGAAGAAGTCCACACCCGGCACCAACGGTACCGAACGCACCTGGGCACCGGCAATCACTGCACCGTAGATGTGGATGGGATAGCTCGGGTTGGGCACCAGCACTGTGTCGCCCTGATCGAGCGTGGCCAGCATCAAGTGGGCCAGGCCCTCCTTGGAACCGATGGTGACGATGGCTTCACTTTCCGGGTCGATGTCGACCTCGTAGCGTTCCTTGTACCAATTGGAAATGGCCCGGCGCAGGCGCGGGATACCGCGAGAGGTGGAATAACCGTGGGTGTCTTCACGCTGAGCGACCTGCACCAGCTTCTCGACGATGTGCGGTGGTGTGGCACCGTCAGGGTTGCCCATGCTCAGGTCGATGATGTCCTCACCACGGCGGCGGGCAGCCATCTTGAGCTCGGCGGTAATGTTGAAGACGTAGGGGGGGAGACGATCGATGCGCGCAAAGCGACGCGGCGAACCTGGGTTGGCCATGGCTTCCTCTGGAGACGTTAGCGCCCGGAACCGTCCGAGCGACGTTGGCCGATGTGGCGGCCTAAGCCAGAAGATAATGCCGAAACAGGATATCTGTAAAGGATATTTACCTGTTTTGATAGATCTTTTCAGATGTATTTTTTGGAAATATCAAATTTTGTGTTTACGGCCTTGGGCTATGCACTACCTGTTGGCGCTGGCTGGTCGGCGATATGGCCCTGCAGGAAAACTACACATAAAAAAACCCCGGCTTCATGGCCGGGGTTTTCGTGAAACAGGCAGCACTATCAGCGCGCGTAGGTCATCAGCACGTCCGCAGCGGTCTGGCTGTCCACCGACATCATCACGCTCAGGGCGGTGACGGTGAGAATGGAGAAACCAAATACCTTACGGGCCCACTTGCTGTCATCCTCGGCCTTGTAACCGCCCCAGGCCATGTACAGCCAGTACAGGCCCATGGCAGCTGCCACGGCCAGGTAGCCGAGGCCGGCGTAACCGCCGAGGGTCAGCATCAAGGTGGCGAGCACGAAGGCCAGCACGTACAGCACGATCTGCTTCTTCGCCGCAAGGATACCGCGCGCCACCGGCAGGACCGGAATGTTGGCAGCGCTGTAATCCTTGAAGCGAAAGATCGCAATGGCAAAGCTGTGCGGCATCTGCCACAGGCTGAACATCACCAGCAGGGTTACCGCAGCCAGGTCGAAGCTGTTGCTCACGGCGCAGTAGCCGATCACCGGGGGCATGGCACCGGACAGGCTGCCAACCAAGGTGCCGTGCACCGATTTACGCTTCAGCCAGAGGCTGTAGAAACCGACGTAGACGATGAAACCGATCAGCGCGCAGAACGCCGAAAGCGGGTTTGCCTGGACATACAGCAGGCTGAAGCCCGCCACCCCAAGCAGGGTGGCGTAGACCAGCGCGAGGGGCAGCGATATGCCGCCCTGAACCATGACACGGTTCTTGGTGCGCTCCATCTTGTGGTCGATGTCACGGTCGATGCAGTTGTTGAACACGCAACCGGACGCAACCACCAGCGAAGTACCGATCACCACCGCCAGGAACAAGGCGAAGTCCACATGGCCCTTCGAGGCAAGGAAGAAACCGCCTGCCACGGAAAGCACGTTACCGAAAATGATCCCCGGTTTGGTGATTTGGATAAAGTGCTTAACGGACATGCAGTCTTACCTCACTTGGCCATCATTTCGAAGTGGATGCTGAACATGATCCACAGCGACAGGCCGACCAGCAGCGCAATTACCATAGCGGTGAACAGGAACGTCGACACATTGGAACGTTGCTCTTTCGAGCGGTCCATGTGCAGGAAGTACACGAGGTGCACTACAACCTGGATGACGGCCATGGCCACCACGATCAGGACGGTCAGGTTCTTCGGCAGGCTTGGGTACATCACCAGGCCGAACGGGATAGCGGTCAGGATGATCGACAGTACAAAGCCGATCATGTAGGACTTGACGCTACCGTGGTTACCTTCGTGATGAGTGTCGTGTGCGTTAGCCATTACAGAACCCCCAGCAGGTAAACGACGGTGAATACGCAGATCCAGACCACGTCCAGGAAGTGCCAGAACAGGCTCAGGCAGCTCATGCGGGTCTTGGCAGTCGGCGTGATGCCGTGCTTGTTGATCTGGTACATCATGATTGCCATCCAGATCAGGCCGGCAGTCACGTGCAGGCCGTGGGTACCTACCAGAGCGAAGAACGCCGACAGGAAGCCACTGCGCTGCGGGCCGAAGCCCTCACCGATCAGGTGATGGAACTCATAGATTTCCATCGCGATGAAGCCAGCACCGAACAGGAAGGTCACAGCCAACCAGCCCAGTACGCCTGCTTTGTTACCAGCGAACATCTTCAGCATGGCGAAGCCGAAGGTGATCGAGGACAGCAGCAGGAACAGCGTTTCAACCGCTACGAAATCGAGCTGGAAGATGTCATGACCCGACGGGCCGCCGGCAAAACTGCCGGACAGCACCGCGTAGGTAGCGAAGAGCGACGCAAACAGGATGCAGTCGGTCATCAGGTACAGCCAGAAACCGAGTACGGTCATCTGGCCCGAGTCGTGGTGGTGATCGTCGTGCCCATGGTCGTGACCATGAGCAGCGCCGTGGATTACTTGACTGGACATTGATTACACCCGCTCAAACGATTCGACACGTGCGCCGGCAGGCAGAGCACCTGCTTTGGCCAGCGCTTTCATGCGCTCGCCTTCGATGCGCGCCACTTCTTCGGCCGGAACCATGTAGCCCTGGTCGTCACGTGCAGCGTGGCGAACGAAGACCGCGATGGTCGCAACCAGGCTCGCACCCACCAGCCACCAGATGTGCCAGATGAAGGCGAAGCCGAAGATGGTCAGGAACAAGCCCATGAACAAGCCGGTGGAGGTGTTGCTCGGCATGTGGATCGGCTCGTACTTGCCCGGCACCTTGTAAGCGACACCGGCTTCCTTGGCTTCGTGCCAGGCATCCAGGCCAACTTTCTCAGGCATGTGAGCGAAGTTGTAGAACGGAGGTGGCGACGAAGTCGACCATTCCAGGGTACGCGCACCCCATGGGTCGCCGGTCACGTCCAGGTTCTGGTTGCGGTCGCGGACCGAAACGTAGAGCTGGATCAGCTGGCAGGCGATACCGAACAGGATCAGCACGGCACCGACGACGGCAACGTACAGGTAGGGTTCCCACAGCGGGTTGTCGGAGTGGTTCAGACGACGGGTCATGCCCATGAAGCCCAGGGCGTACAGCGGCATGAACGCAACGTAGAAGCCCGAGATCCAGAACCAGAAGGCAGCTTTGCCCCACTTCTCGTTCAGGGTGAAACCGAAGGCTTTCGGGAACCAGTAGGCGAAGCCGGCGATGTAGCCGAATACCGCACCACCGATGATCACGTTGTGGAAGTGAGCGATTACGAACAGGCTGTTGTGCAGCACGAAGTCAGCACCTGGAACAGCCAGCAGAACGCCGGTCATACCACCGATCGAGAAGGTGATCATGAAGCCCAGGGTCCACATGATCGGCGCGGTGAAGCGCAGACGGCCCTGGTAGATGGTGAACAGCCAGTTGAACAGCTTCACACCGGTCGGAATGGAGATCAGCATCGTCGCCAGGCCGAAGAAGGTGTTGACGCTCGCGCCTGCACCCATGGTGAAGAAGTGGTGCAGCCATACCGCAAAGCCCAGAACGGCGATGGCGCCCGATGCGTAAATCATCGAGTGGTGGCCGAACAGACGCTTGCCGGAGAAGGTCGAAGTAACTTCCGAGAACACACCGAAGGCCGGCAGGATCAGGATGTAGACCTCAGGGTGACCCCACGCCCAGAACAGGTTGACGTACATCATCGGGTTCCCACCAAGCTCGTTGGTGAAGATGTGGAAGTCCAGATAACGGTCAACAGTCAGCAGTGCGAGTGCAGCGGTCAGGATCGGGAACGAAGCCACGATCAGCACGTTGGCCCAGGTGCAGGTCCAGGTGAAGATCGGCATGTCCATCAGCTTCATGCCAGGTGCGCGCATCTTCATCACGGTGACGAGGAAGTTCACACCGGTAAGCGTCGTACCCAATCCGGATAGCTGTAGCGCCCAGATGTAGTAGTCGACACCCACCCCAGGGCTGTACTGAATGCCCGCGAGCGGCGGATAGGCAACCCAGCCGGTCTTGGCGAATTCACCAACGCCCAGCGAGATGTTGACCAGCAGCACGCCTGCCAGCAGCAGGTAGAAGCTCAGGGAGTTCAGGAACGGGAAGGCAACGTCACGTGCACCGATCTGCAGAGGAACAGCAAGGTTCATCAGGCCGGTGAAGAACGGCATCGCCATGAAGATGATCATGATCACACCGTGGGCGGTGAAGATCTGGTCATAGTGTTCAGGCGGCAGGTAGCCTTCGGAGCCACCGGTAGCGGCAGCCAGCTGGGTACGCATCATGATGGCGTCGGCAAAGCCGCGCAGCAGCATGATCATCGCGACGATGATGTACATCACGCCGATCTTCTTGTGGTCGACCGTAGTCAGCCACTCGGTCCACAAGTAGGTCCACTTGCGGAAATAGGTGATAAGACCGACGACAGCGATACCACCGAGCGCGATCATGGCAAGCGTCACCATGACTATCGGCTCGTGGTAGGGTATCGCCTCCAGGCTTAGTTTACCGAACATCTCTTACTCCTCTGCACCGGCAGCTGGTTGCATACTCGATTCCACACCCTTGGTAGTGGCCAGATCTTTGCTGCCTGCTTCTTCGTGGCTCGGACGACCGCGGTTCATGCCTTCGTACTTGTCGACGATGATCTGGAACTGGTCAGGCGAGGCCTCGCTATACAGCGCGACTGGGTTGTTTTCGCTTGGTTT
Organism: Pseudomonas sp. NBRC 111131; assembly: GCF_001320525.1. NCBI lineage: Bacteria > Pseudomonadati > Pseudomonadota > Gammaproteobacteria > Pseudomonadales > Pseudomonadaceae > Pseudomonas > Pseudomonas sp. NBRC 111131. The sequence goes on from NZ_BCBH01000008.1 coordinate 188,970, forward strand.
GGCCAAGGCTTCGTATTCAGCCTTGTCCAGCTTCTTCGGCGACTGCTTGACTTCAGCGACCCATGCATCGAAGTCAGCCTGCGAAGTTGCAGTGGCCTTGAATTTCATGCCGGTGAAGCCAGCACCGCTGTAGTTGGCGCTGATACCGTCGAACTCGCCGTTTTCATTGGCGATCAGGTGCAGCTTGGTGGTCATCCCCGCCATGGCGTAGATCTGGCCGCCCAGGCCCGGGATGAAGAACGAGTTCATCACGGCGTCGGAAGTGACGCGGAAGTTGACCGGGGTATTAGCCGGGAAGACGATCTTGTTGACCGTGGCAATGCCCTGCTCCGGGTAGATGAACAGCCACTTCCAGTCCAGCGCCACTACGTCGATCTGCACCGGCTTCACATCGGAATCCAGTGGACGGTAAGGGTCCAGCTTGTGGGTGGAGTGGTAGGTGAACCAGCCCAGGGCAATGATGATCAGGATCGGGATGATCCACACTGCGGCCTCGATCTTGGTCGAGTGCGACCAGTCGGGGGTGTAGGTGGCAGCCTTGTTGGAAGCACGGTACTTCCAGGCGAACACCACGGTCATGATAATGACCGGAATCACCACCAGCAGCATCAGGCCGGTAGCGATGAGGATGAGGTTCTTTTGCTCAATGCCGACCTGACCTTTCGGGTCGAGCAGGGTCCAGTTGCACCCACTGAGTAAAAGCATGCCTAAAAAGGGCAATATGCCAAACAGTCTGGGGTAACGCTTTTTACTCATCTCACGACCTCTAGATCAGCTTGCTTCAATGCAATTTGTGTTTTGGTAGCCAGCACTTCGTCCTGCCAAGTGAGGCATTTCGCGCCCGTACTCGCTCCTGCCTGGGGTCCGACTGCAGGACCTTGGCTCAAGCGTGTTAGCGGTGCTTATGGTTTCGTAGGCAAAGGCCTGTACTTCAGACCAAGTCCATTTGGTGCGGGAAAACGCGGAGGGGTATCCGCCCGGTATCGCCGCTGGGCGAAACTTGACGAAGTCAGCAAAAGGGAGCGCTGAGGCTTCCTTCAATCCTGCGACTCGCAAGCAGTGCCGAACGGAAATTGGGGGCGATTGTAGTTAGGTCGCCAACCCTTGACTATGACTTATTGAGCAACAGTCTTTTACAGAATGCGTAACAATGCTGATCAAAAAATCAACTTCGCGACAGTTTGTCGCACCCCGCTTGCTAGCCCTCAAACCCGCGTACTGCAAGGCTTTGTGGTTGATCTGGGTCAAGCGGGAGGCGACTTTTCCCTGTTCGCTGTAGGTGCAAAAGACCCCACGCAATTCGGGACTTATGTCTAAGACTGGCGCCGATTGCGGTAGATGCCCAGCGGTACCAGGACGGCGGTCAGTACGAACGCCACCAATGCCCACTGCGCCAGCGACAGGCCGAGGATCGGCGGGTATGGCGTGCTGCAGAAGCCGTCTACCTGGAACGCCAATGGCCAGATCTTGGCCAGGGGCAAGTCGTCGACGATCGGCTGCAGGGTGTCGATGCCGCAACTGACCATAGGGTTGGCGAGTATATACACATGGTTGCCGGCCGCAACGATTCCGCCAACGGCGCTGAGCACGACAAGGCACTCGAAGAAGGTCAGGCTGCGTCGCCCTGGCATTGCCGCGGCGATGAAGGCGAACACGGCGATGAACAGCAAGGCATAGCGCTGCAGGATGCACAACGGGCAGGGCGCCTCGCCAAGCACCACCTGCATGTACAACGCGCCGCCGATCAGGGAGAGGCAGATCACTCCCAGCAGCACCAGAAAGCGCCGTTCCCGATTCAGGCGCGATAGTTGTTCGTTCATTGCCGATTCCTTCGATGGATAGGGGGCGGCGTGCTTCGCCTGCCTGGGCGCAAGTCTACACGCAGGTTGACCATTAGCGTGTCGAGGCGGCGGCGAGACAGGGCTGCGCAGGGCTATCCGGAGATGCTCAGACCGGTTGCTGCGACGTCGGTTCAACGTCGGCCGGTAAAAAAGCCGCAAACCGGGTACCGCACAGGGGCAAGCCCCTCGACACCCGGAAGTGAAGAATACAGTGATTAAAGGATGATTAACGATGAAAGTTGCCAGGCAGGTTTCATCTCTCTTCATATATAAGCAAGAAGTACAGCCTCAGTGACGGGCGCGGCCTGGTACCACGATCAGGCCGCCCCGCTACCCAGCTGTCGACGCAGTCAGTTGATCACTCCAGCGCAGCCGCGGGCCCGAAGAACTCGTAACGGCTCTGCTGCTGCGGTACCCCCAGGCCTTCGAGGTGGCGCTTGACCACCGCCATGAACCCTTTGGGCCCAAGGAAGTAGGCATCCACATCACGCTCGCGTGGCAGCCATTGGCCTAGCAACTCCTGGCTCAACAGCCCCACGGCATCAGCGCCATGCGTCCCTTCGGCCTGCGCATAGCAGTAGAAGCGCTTGAGTTGCGGATGACGTTTAGCCAGCGCATCGACCCAGCCGCGGAATGCATGCACACCCTCATTACGCGCGCAGTGAATGAAATGCACCGGGCGCTCGGTCTGCAATGCCGCTTCGAGCATTGCCAGTGTCGGGGTGATACCCACCCCACCACTGATCAGCACCAACGGTTTGTCACTGGCAGCCAGCGTGAAGTCGCCCGACGGCGGGAACAACTGCACGGTGTCGCCCACCATCAATTCATCATGCAGGTAATTGGATACCTTGCCTCCCACCTCACGCTTGACGCTAATCCGGTACTCCTCGCCATTGCTCAGGGCCGACAGCGAATAGTTGCGACGCTGCTCGGCACCGTCGATGAACAGTTGCACACCGATGTACTGGCCCGGCTCAGCCTTGAGTACCGCCTTTGCATCCACCGGGGCAAAGTAGAAGGAAACAATCTCGCTGCTTTCCTGCTCACGGCGCACCAGCCTGAACTCGCGGCTGCCGCGCCAGCCACCCGCGGCCGCTTCCTTCTGCTTGTACAGGGTTTCCTCGGCGCCGATCAGGATGTCAGCCAGTTGCCCGTAGGCCGCCCCCCAGGCAGCAATCACCTCCGGGGTGGCGATGTCCTTGCCGAGCACTTCCTCGATCGCGCGCAGCAGGCAGCGGCCGACAATCGGGTAGTGCTCCGGCAGAATCTGCAAGGCAACATGCTTGTTGATGATCTGCCCGACCAGGCCGCCAAGCTGCTCCAGCTGGTCGATGTGGCGGGCATACATCAGTACACCGTTGGCCAGGGCACGTGGTTGGTCGCCACTGGCCTGGTGGGCCTGGTTGAACAGCGGCCGTACCTCTGGGTATTCGCTGAGCATCATCTTGTAGAAATGGGTGGTCAGCGCTTCACCGCCGGTTTCCAGCAGGGGGACGGTCGCTTTGATGATTGCACGTTGTTCGGCGTTGAGCATTGCAACGACTCCTAAGCCTTGGGCTATGAATGGTTGCATCCGTCACTTCAGCATTCGTGCCAACTTTAAAACCCCCAGCATTCAAGGCGTTGCACCTGACCATGTCAAAAAGACCTATCTCGGCGTATAGTCATAAAGACCAACAGGAGTCCTTATGACTGCAAAGCCTTTGCTCACCGCGCTTCTCCCGCTCGTCAGCGACCTGTCCCGCGACCTGCCCGACCAGGAGCGCTACCGGCGCCTGCTACAGGCCATGCGCGGGTTGCTGCCATGTGATGCAGCCGCGCTACTGCGCCTGGATGGTGAGTGGCTCGTGCCGCTGGCAGTGGATGGCCTTTCTGCTGACACGCTTGGGCGGCGCTTCAAAGTCAGCGAACACCCACGCTTTCAGATTCTCCTCAGCCGCCCGGAACCCACGCGCTTTGCCAGCGACTCCGAGCTGCCCGACCCCTACGATGGCCTGGTCAACGCCCACGGCGCCGACCTGCAAGTGCACGACTGCATGGGCTGCCCGCTGATGGTCGACGAACATCCGTGGGGCTTGTTAACCCTGGATGCCCTTACCCCTGGCCAATTCCAGAGCATGGAACTGGATGCCCTGCAGGCGTTCGCCAGCCTCGCCGCTGCCACGGTAACCGTGGCAGAACGGATCGAACACCTGGCGCTGCGCGCCGAGGATGAACGTCACCGCGCCGAAATCTATCGCCAGGCCAGCGGTCAGGACAAAGAGCTGATCGGCCAAAGCAAGGCGCACAAACAGCTGGTGGAAGAAATTCGCCTGGTGGGCGGCAGTGACCTGACCGTATTGATCACCGGTGAAACCGGCGTAGGCAAGGAGCTTGTGGCGCAAGCGCTGCATCGGGCCAGCAGCCGGGCCGATAAGCCCATGGTCAGCCTCAATTGCGCTGCGCTGCCCGATACGCTGGTGGAGAGCGAACTGTTCGGCCATGTCCGCGGCGCCTTCACCGGCGCGCACGGCGAACGGCGCGGCAAGTTCGAACTGGCCAACGGCGGCACGCTGTTTCTCGATGAGGTGGGCGAACTGCCGTTGACCGTGCAGGCCAAGCTGTTGCGCGTGCTGCAAAGCGGGCAATTACAGCGTCTGGGATCGGACCGTGAGCACCGGGTGGACGTACGCCTGATCGCCGCAACCAACCGCGATCTGGCCGCCGAAGTTCGCAATGGCAATTACCGCGCCGACTTCTACCACCGCCTGAGCGTGTACCCTTTACAGGTCCCGCCGCTACGCGAACGCGGCCGCGATGTGCTGCTATTGGCGGGTTATTTCCTCGAACAGAACCGATCGCGCCTAGGCCTCAACAGCCTACGCCTGAGCAGCGAAGCCCAGGCCGCACTGCTGGCCTACAGCTGGCCCGGCAATGTGCGGGAACTGGAACACCTCATCGGCCGCTCGGCCCTCAAAGCCATGGGCCAACAGCCGCAGCGCCCACGCATCCTCACCCTGGAAGCCAGCGACCTCGACCTGCGGGTGCAGATAGCCGAGCCGAACAACGCACCCGCCTCCCCTGCCCCGCTACCCACCTTGCCCGTTGCCGAAGGCGGCCTGCGCGATGCCGTCGACGCCTACCAGCGCCAGGTGATCGATGCATGCCTGCAACGCCATGAAGACAACTGGGCGGCAGCGGCGCGCGAACTGGGCCTGGACCGCGCCAACCTTAGCCGTTTGGCTCGTCGCCTCGGCCTGCGCTGAGCCCCTCCCTCACCAAAGGATTAACCCAGAAAGCCTCTGGTTGCTTCCTACGGGGCTGCTATATCTCCCTAACCACCGGTAACAGGGCCGTTATTGGGCCAGCCTGCGCGCTATCAGCCCCACCCGTTGGGCAGGTAACGCCGGCCAAGGATCGCAGAAGGCGATTCTATGTACCGCACACCAGCAGGGAGCATTCATGGACAACATCGTCGTCGCCGATAAGCAATCCGCAGTCGCCACCCAGAGCGCCTTCGGCAATATCACGCTCAACAGCCCCGCCGTCGTGCAGATGCCGGTTGCCCCAGACCAGGTGGCAACCGTCACACGGCGTGGCCAGGACCTTATCGTCACGCTGAAGACGGGGGAAAAGGTCACTGTCGCCAACTTCTTCGTCGTGGACCAGGCCGGCGTTGGCAGTGACATGGTGTTCGTCGGCGAAGACGGCACCCTGTGGCATGCGAACTACGATGCGGCGGCCTTCACCGGCTTTACCTTCGATGAAGTGGCCTCGCTCGATGAGCTGGTGGCCGGCATCGGTGTTGCCGGCAGCGCGACGCCTACCTGGGCCATAGCCGGGCTCAGCCTGCTGGGCGTCGGTGGTGCGGCCGCCGCCGCGAACAGCAGTGGGGGAGGCGGTAGTGGCGGCGGCGGCGAGCCAGGCGACACCACCCCACCCGCCTCTCCTGTCGACCTGCTGGTATCACTTGATGGCTTGCGTCTGAGTGGCCGGGGTGAAGCGGGGGCGACGGTGAACGTGCGCGATGCCGCGGGCAACCTTATCGGCACTGGTGTCGTTGGTGCCGACGGCACGTTCGACGTGTCGCTGACCACGCCTCAGGTCAACGGCGAGGGGCTGGGTGTCACCCTGACCGACCCGGCGGGCAACAGTTCGCAACCTGGCGCGGTGACAGCGCCTGACGTGACCCCACCGTCAGCCCCTTCGGAGCTGGCCGTCACCGGGCAAGGCACCACCCTCACCGGCCGTGCCGAGCCTGGCGCCACCATCGAAGTGCGCGGCGCCAACGGCGCGCTGCTGGGCACGGCTGTGGCAGGTGCCGACGGTGTGTTCAGTGTCACCCTGCAGCCACCTCAGGCAGACGGCCAGGCCCTGTCGGTGACCGCTCAGGATGCCGCCGGCAACGTCTCGCAAGCGGGTGCCGTAACGGCACCGGATGTGACCGCACCACTTGCCCCCTCGGGGCTTGCCATCAATGAACAAGGCACCACGCTCACCGGCCGTGCCGAACCTGGCGCTACCGTACAAGTACGCGGTGCCAACGGCGCCCTGCTGGGCACCGCCGTGGCAGGTGCCGATGGTGTGTTCAGCGTCACCCTGCAGCCGCCGCAGACTGACGGCCAGGCCTTGTCGGTGACCGCCCAGGATGCAGCGGGCAATACCTCGCCCGCCGCTGCCATCCAGGCACCGGATGACAGTATCGGCACCCCTCCCGACACCACCCCACCAGCTGCACCTACCCACCTGGTGATTGGCCTTGCCGGCCGGCAGATCAGCGGCCGTGGTGAAGTGGGCACTACCGTCCAGGTGCGCGATAGCGCGGGCAACGTGCTGGCTACCGGTACTGTGGGGGCCGACGGGACCTTCCAGCTCACCTTGAATCCGGCAGTCAAGGATGGCTCGTCGCTGCAAGTGACCCTGACCGACGCTGCTGGCAATGTGTCGCCACCCGGTTCGGTGATTTCA